>JANMYH010000233.1:0-2453 GCA_031381925.1 Burkholderiales bacterium
ACCTCTCGGGCAACTTCGCCGTTCGCCTCTGGTGGATGCTGCGTTGGCTGGGGCACGACAGAGTGGCGCTCCTCGACGGGGGCTTTCCGCTCTGGGTGAAAGAGGGCCATCCCGTTTCGAAAGACGTCCCGGCCGCGCGCAAGGGATCGTTCGTACCGCGCCCCGAGCTGGGGGCATCGGTGGACGTGCATTTCGTGGACCGCTTCCGCGAGTCTGCGTCGATCAGTCTCATCGACGCGCGCGCGCCCGAGCGTTACGCGGGCCTGCAGGAGCCGATCGACCCGGTGGCGGGCCACGTGCCGGGCGCGGTCAACCGCTTCTGGCAGAAGAACCTGAATCCCGATGGCACGTTCAAGGCCCCGCAGCAGTTGCGCGCGGAGTTTGGCGAGCTGCTGGGATCGCGCGATCCTTCGCAAGCCGTCCACATGTGCGGCTCCGGCGTGACCGCGTGCCATAACCTCTTCGCGATGGAGCTGGCGGGGCTCGCCCCGGGGCGCCTCTATCCCGGCTCCTGGAGCGAGTGGTGCGCCGATCCCGCGCGCGCCGTGGCCAACGACAAGAAGTGACCCCGATGAAGCGCACCACCCTCCTCGCCGCCGCTTGCCTGCTTGCCCTTCCGCTCCGCGCGCAGGAGATCGTGAACCCGCCCGCGGCGCTGGTGCTCGAAGGCGTGCCCGCGATCCCCGCTGAGACCGCGCAGAAGCTGCGGCCCTACGGGGAATTCCGCCCCCACGGCCTCATGTCGTGGCATCCGACGAAGCGCGAGATGCTCGTGCGCCGGCGCTTCGACGCCACCACCCAGGTGCACCACGTATCGGTGCCGCTCACCACGCCGCAACCGCTGACCGACCTCCCGAATGCGATCGCCAGCGCCGCCTACCAGCCCACCCATGGCGAATACTTCGTGTTCCCCATGGGCGAGAGTGGCAACGAGGTCTTCCGGCTCTACCGCTACGACCTCGCCACCAGGGCCGTCACGCCGCTGTCGCCGGAGGGCGAGCGCGCGGGCGGCGGCGCCTTCAATCGCAAGGGCGATCGCATCGTCTATGCGACCGTGATGATCGACAAGAACAATCCTGACCGGAATTCGCGCACCACGCTGCACATCGTCGATCCCCTCAAGCCCGCCTCCGACAGGGTGCTGGCGAAATGGGAATCCGGGACGTGGACGGGGTTCCACTTCTCGGAGGACGGCAAGCGCCTCGTGTACACCGAGTACGTGTCCGTCAACGAGGCCGCGCTGTGGGTCCTTGACATCGCCAGCGGAAAGAAGCGCCGCGTGACGCCTGCGTCGCCGGGCGAGCCGGTGTTCTATGGCGCCGCGGCCTTCTCGCGCGACGGCAACGGGCTCTTCACCACCACCGACCGTGGGAGTGAGTTCAGGCGGCTGGTGTACCTCCCCCTCGCGGGCGGCAGGGAGCGCGTGCTGACCGGCCGGCACGACTTCGACGTGGACGATTTCGAGATCTCCTTCGACGCGAACCTGATCGCCTTCACGACGAACGAGAGCGGCTCGAGCGTGCTGCGCTTCATCGACCTGAAGGCCTTGAAGGAGCTGCCGCGCCCGCCGCTCTTCCACGGCGTTCTCGGCGGCCTGGAATGGCGCAGGAAATCGAGCGAGGTCGGCTTCCACATCACCTCGGCGCGCTCATCCGGCGACGTGTTTTCCTACAATGTCGCGACCAACACGCTCACGCGCTGGACCAACGGCAACAACCCCGAGCTGAACACGAGCGAATTCGCCGAGCCGCGGCTGGTGAAGTGGAAGAGCTTCGACGGGCGCGAGATCACGGGCTTCCACTACCATCCGCCGGCGCGGTTCGCGGGCAAGCGCCCGGTGATCATCAACATCCACGGCGGGCCCGAGTCCCAGGCGCGCCCCAGCTTCATCGGCCGCCAGAACTACTTCGTGAGCGAGCTCGGCATCGCGACGATCTACCCGAATGTGCGCGGCTCCACGGGCTTCGGCAAGACCTTCCTCAAGCTCGACAACGGCATGAAGCGCGAGGACTCGCTGAAGGACATCGGCGCGCTCCTCGACTGGATCGGCGAGCAGCCCGACCTCGACGCGACCAAGGTCGCCATCACCGGGGGCAGCTACGGCGGCTACATGGCGCTCGCCTCCGCGGTGCGGTTCGACGATCGCATCGCGGGAGCGATGAGCGTCGTGGGCATCTCCAACTTCGTGACGTTCCTCGAGCGCACCGAGAGCTACCGGCGGGATCTTCGCCGCAAGGAGTACGGAGACGAGCGCGATCCCGAGATGCGCGCGTTCCTCGAGTCGATCTCGCCACTCGCCAACGCCGACAAGATCACCAAGCCGCTCTTCGTGGTCCAGGGCCTGAACGATCCGCGCGTGCCATACACCGAGGCCGAGCAGATCGTGGCATCGCTGAAGCGCCGCAACGCGCCCTTCTGGTTCATGATGGCGCGCGACGAGGGGCACGGCTTCG
>JANMYH010000318.1:0-9495 GCA_031381925.1 Burkholderiales bacterium
AAGTGCGCGGGACCCGCGTTCACCGTCGAGGTGCGTCCCGGCGACAACCTGATGATCCACACCGCGATGACGATGGCCCGGCCCGGCGACATCCTCGTGATCGACGGCAAGGGCGATCGTACCTGCGCGTTGATGGGCGCGATCATGATCAACGCCTGCAGGCACCTCAAGCTGGGGGGAGTGGTCATCGATGCCGCGATCCGCGACACGCTCGAGCTGCGCGAGCTCGGCTTCCCGGTCTTCGCCGTGGGCGCGAATCCCAACGGCCCGACCAAGTTCGTTCCCGGCCGCATCAACTGGCCGATCTCGTGCGGCGGCATCGCGGTGAGTCCCGGCGACCTGATCGTGGGCGATGCCGACGGCGTGGTCGTGATCGAGCGCGAGAAGGCCGAGTCGCTCCTGCCGCTCGCCGCGAAGAAGCTCGCCGACGAGACCGCGCGCATCGACGGCATCCGGCAGAACAAGGACCTCAAGCCCCAGTGGCTCGACGGTGCGCTGCGCGCCGCGGGCCTGCTGAAGGAAGGCGAAAAGCTCTAATTGAGGCCGCGTATTACACTCTTTCAAACCCCCTGAGACCCTTTCCCATGCCCGCTCCCGGTGACGCCCCCATGTCCAAAGACAAGAGCCCGAAATCCCAGGCCAAGACCCAGTCCGCAGCCGAGCTGCTGGTCAGGTGCCTCGAAAACGAAGGTGTCGAGTACATCTTTGGCATCCCCGGCGAGGAGAACATCGACGTGATGGATGCGCTGCTGTCCAGCCCCATCAAGTTCGTGACCTGCCACCACGAGCAGGGCGCGGCTTTCATGGCCGACGTCTACGGGCGGCTCACGGGGAGGGCGGGCGTGTGCATGTCCACCCTGGGTCCCGGTGCCACCAACCTCATCACCGGGGTGGCGGACGCCAATATGGATCGGGCGCCGATCGTGGCGATCGCAGGGCAGGGCGCCACCACCCGCCTTCACAAGGAAAGCCACCAAATCCTTGATCTGGTTAATCTTTTCAGACCGATCACCAAGTACAGCACGCAGGTGCTCGACCCGGGCATCACTCCCGAGATCGTGCGCAAGGCCTTCAAGGTGGCCCAGACCGAGAAGCCCGGCGCCGCCTTCATCGACTTCCCGGAGAACATCGCCGAGATGAAGGTCGACAAGAAGCCGATCCCGGTCCAGACCGCCTATACGGCGGTCGCCCCCGACGCGAAGATCGAGCACGCGGCGAAACTCATCAGCGCGGCGAAGAACCCGATCATCCTCGCCGGCAACGGCGTGATCCGCCAGGGCGCGGCCGATTCCCTCGTGAGCTTCGCGCAGGTGCTCAAGATCCCGGTGGCGAACACGTTCATGGCCAAGGGCGTGGTCCCGTTCTCCAACGAGCTCTCGATCGGCACCATCGGGCTCAAGGCGCGCGACCTGCCGTGGTTCGCATTCGAGAAGGCCGATGTGGTGATCTGCGTGGGCTACGACATGGTCGAGTACCACCCGGACATGTGGAACCCGGACAACGACAAGACCATCATCCACATCGATGCGCTGCCGGCGGAGGTGGACGCCAATTACATCGTC
This sequence comes from Burkholderiales bacterium, assembly GCA_031381925.1. Taxonomy (GTDB): domain Bacteria; phylum Pseudomonadota; class Gammaproteobacteria; order Burkholderiales; family Usitatibacteraceae; genus Usitatibacter. The sequence continues at coordinate 1,563 of JANMYH010000318.1, forward strand.
GCGGTCGGCGTGCTGGGCGACATCGGGCACGCGCTGCGCGGCATCGCGCTCAAGGCCAAGCCGCGCAAGGACGTGGGATTCCGCGACGTCCGCAAGAAGATCGCCAACGACCGCGCCGAGTACTCGAAGGACGCCGGATTCCCGGTGAAGCCGCAGAAGATCGTGTGGGACGTGCGTGAGTGCCTCGGCCCCGACGACATCGCGATCTCCGACGTGGGCGCCCACAAGATGTGGATGTCGCGCATGTATCGCGCCGAGCGGCCCAACACCTGCATCATCTCCAACGGGTTCGCCTCCATGGGGATCGCCGTTCCGGGCGCGGTCGCCGCCAAGCTCGCCTATCCCGACAAGAAAGTGATCGCGGTCACGGGCGACGCGGGGTTCATGATGAACTCGCAGGAAATCGAGACCGCGATGCGCATGAAGACGGCGTTCGTGATCCTCATCTGGAACGACTCCGAATACGGCCTCATCACCTGGCACCAGCTGCGGCACTTCGGGCGCCCGAGCCACATCGATTTCAAGAACCCGGACTTCGTGAAGTACGCGGAGAGCTTCGGGGCGAAGGGCTATCGCATCAAGAAGGCGGAGGAACTCGCCCCGACCATCGAGCGCGCCTTCAAGGACAACACCGTGGTGATCATCGACTGCCCGGTGGATTATCGCGAGAACATGAAGCTTACGGCACGGTTGAAGGCGCTGGCCGCGCCCGGCAACGTGCCGGTCCCGGAGAAAATCATTTGAAAGTCCGCGCCGCCGTCCTGAATGCTATGGGCGCGACCGCGCCCTATGCGAAGTCCAAGCCGCTCACGATCGAGGACGTGGAGCTGCGCGATCCGGGCCCGGGGGAGGTGCTGGTGCGCATGGGCGCCGCGGGACTCTGTCATTCGGACCTGTCGGTGATCAACGGAGATCGACCGCGTCCCGTCCCCATGGCGCTGGGCCATGAGGCCGCCGGCGTGGTCGAGGCCCTGGGCCCCGGCGGCAGCGACCTGAAGAAGGGTGACCATGTGGTGCTGGTGTTCATCCCCAGCTGCGGCCACTGCAATCCGTGCGCCGAGGGCCGACCGGCCCTGTGCGAGCCCGGCGCGGCGTCGAATACCGCCGGCACCCTGCTTTCGGGCGAGCGCCGCATCTTCAAGGACGGAAAGCCGATCCACCATCACATGGGCTGCTCCGCCTTCGCCGAGGCCGCGGTGGTCTCCCGCCACTCGCTGGTGAAGGTCACTCCCGACCTGCCGCTCGACGAGGCGGCGCTTTTCGGCTGCGCCGTCCTCACGGGCGTGGGCGCCGTGGTCAATACCGCGCAGGTGCGCGCGGGCAACTCGGTTGCTGTCGTGGGACTCGGCGGCGTCGGCCTCGCGTCGGTGCTGGGCGCCGTTGCCGCCGGTGCACGCGCGACCGTCGCGGTGGACCTTTCCGACGAAAAGCTCACGCTCGCGAAAGCCCTGGGCGCGTCCCACACGTTCAACGCGGCCGATCCCGACCTGATCGCCAAGGTGAAGGAGGCGACCGGGGGCGGCGTGGACTTCGCCATCGAGATGGCCGGCTCCACGCGCGCCTTCGAGACCGCATACCGCATCACGCGCCGCGGCGGAACCACCGTCACGGCGGGCCTGCCCCCTCCCAACGCGACGTGGGCGATGCCTTCGACCAACCTCGTGGCCGAGGAGCGCACCATCAAGGGCAGCTATATCGGCACCTGCGTGCCCTCGCGCGACCTGCCGCGCTACATCGAGCTCTACCAGGGCGGCAAGCTGCCGGTGAACAAGCTCATGAGCGGGCGCATGAAGCTCGAGCAGATCAACGAGGGGTTCGACTTGCTGCACGAGGGCAAGGCGGTCAGGCAAGTCGTGACGTTTAGCTAAGTTGTCATCCCCGCGAAGGCGGGGATCCAATTGCTCGCGATGCATTGGGGCCCCCGCCTGCGCGGGGGTGACGCAACGCGTGGAGGATTCGATGAAAGGCTTCGAGCAGGGCAACGATTGGCTCAAGTTCTGGAGCGAGAACCAGAAGAGCCTGTTCCAGACGTGGGCGGAAGGCATGCCGCCGCCGTTCGCGTTCCGCGGCGAGCCGCCCGCGGGCGACGCCATGAAGCAGGCCGCGCAGATGTCGGACCTGATGCGCAACTCGATGCAGCAATGGGCCGAACTTTCCAAGGAAACCTGGAGCAAGGCCGGGCGCTTCGACGCCGACTCGCTGAAGAAGCTCTTCGACCCCGACGAATGGAAGCGTGCCGGCTCGCACTTCGACATGGGCCTGGAAAAACTCACCGAGGGCCCGACCTACGCGACCCTCTGGGACCTCGACCGCCGAATGCTGAACGTCCAGAAGCTCTGGATGGAGCGCGCGCGCGACGTCGAGAAGTACTGGGAAGTGGTGCAGGGCGCGTGGAACCGTGCGCTCGAGCGTTTCATGAAGGCCGCCAACGATCCCAAGGGCGAGCCCATCACGACCGGCCGCCAGATGCTCGACCTCTGGCTCGCGACGGCCAACAAGTCGCTGGTCGAGATGCACCGCTCGGACGCATTCCTCGATGCCCAGCGGAGCATGACTCGCTCCTCGACCGAGTATCGCCTCGCCGAGCGCGAGATTGCCGAGGCTTTCTGCGAGATGCACCACATCCCCACCCGCACCGAGATGGACGAGGTGCAGCGTGTCGTGACGGAGCTGCGTCGCGAGCTCCGGGCGATGAAGAGAAAGCCGGAGCCCGCGTCCCCTCCCGCGGCCCGGCCCCGAGCCACCGCCAAGCGCAAGAAGAAATAGGAGAACCCCATGCGCGTGAGAGTCGATCCCCAGGAAGCGGTGAAGGAATTCACCGAGTTCAGCCGGCGCATGCAGGCGGGACGCGAGCTGCTCGACAAGACCCGCGACCGCGACGTCCAGATCGCCACCACGCCCAAGCGTGAGGTGTGGCGCCAGGACAAGACCGTCCTCTACCACTACACGCCCACCGCCAAGCAGACGGTGAAGGCGCCGGTGCTCGTGTGCTATGGGCTCGTGGGCCGCTACACCATGGCCGACCTGCAGGAGGATCGCTCCCTGATCCGCAACCTGCTGGGTCAGGGTGTCGAGCTGTACGTGGTGGACTGGGGCACGCCCACGCGCGGCGATCGCTGGCTCATGCTCGAGGACTACATCGACGGCTACCTCGACGAATGCGTCGATTTCATCCGTGCGAAGCACAAGGTGGACAAGATTTCGCTGCTGGGGATCTGCGAGGGCGGGGTGTTCACCACCTGCTATGCGGCGCGACAGCCCGAGAAGATCAAGAGCCTCACCCTCACCATCACGCCGATCGACTTCCACGCGAGCGCCAAGGATGCGCCGCTGCATCATGGCCTCATCGGGATGTGGGCGCGGAGCATGACGCACGGCGACGTCGACCGACTGATCGAGGCCAACGGGAACCTGCCCGGGGAGCTGATGAGTTTCGTCTTCTCGATGATGACGCCGGTGAATGCGCTCACGAAGTACAACGTCGGCCTCTTCGACGTGATGGACGACGAGAAGAAGCTGCTCAATTTCCTGCGCATGGAGAAGTGGCTCGCGGACCGACCCGACCACCCGGGTGAAGCAGCCAAGCAGTGGCTGAAGGACCTCTACCAGAGCAACCAGCTGGTAAAGGGCGAGTTCAAGCTGAACGGCAGGAAAGTGGACCTCAAGAAGATCACCATGCCGGTGCTCAACATCTTCGCGGAGGAAGACCACATCGTCCCGCCGCAGAGCACGCGGGCGCTGAAGCCCCTCATCGGGACGAAGAACTACACCGAGCTGCCCCTGCCTGGCGGGCATGTCGGCGTGTTCGTGAGCGGCAAGTCGCAGGGTATCCTCGGCAAGAACATTTACGGCTGGTTGAAGGCGAACTCCTGAACATGGCCCTCTCCCCGTGCCCGCTGAGCTGACGCCCCGACTCGGAGAGGTGTCGGCCTACGGTCCCCATGGGCTCGTGAGGGTCGCATACACCGAATGGGGCTCGAAGGACGCCGAGCAGGTAGTGGTCTGCGTTCACGGGCTCACGCGCAACAGCCGCGATTTCGATTTCCTGGCGCGCCGGCTCGCGGGCAAGGGCATGCGCGTCGTCGCGCCCGACCTTCCAGGCCGGGGCCGCAGCGATTGGGTCACCCCCGCCACCGACTACGCCACACCGCTCTATCTCGCCGCCACGACTGCGGTCATCGCGCGCACCGGCGCCACCGAGGTGGATTGGATCGGCACCTCCCTGGGGGGCCACGTCGGCATGGAGATGGCCGCGCTCGAGGGCGCACCCATCCGCCGCCTGATACTCAACGATTTTGGGGCTCGCATCTCGGGCGCGGCGCTCACGCGGATCGGCTCGTACCTGCGCATCAAGCGTCACTTCGAGGACATACCGGCGATGGAAACGCACCTGCGCTCCATCCACGAGCCTTTCGGCAAGTTGACCGATGCCCAGTGGCGCCACCTCGCCGAGAATAGTGCCGTGAAGACCGAGGCTGGCGATTACCGCCAGCACTACGATCCGGCCATCGGGCGCGCGTTCTCGTGGCCGCTGATGGTCGACATCGCGCTGTGGAACGTGTGGGACAAGGTCGACTGTCCCACGCTGATCCTTCACGGCGAGGATTCGGACCTTCTGCACGCGTCCACGGTGCGCGACATGGCCAAGCGCGGCGTGGCGGCGAAGGCGGGACTCGTGCGATCGATCGAAGTCCGCGGATGCGGCCACGCGCCCGCGCTGATGAACGATGCCCAGATCTCGATCGTCGAGGAGTTCCTCCTCACGACGAAGACCACCGCCAGAATCCATCGAATCGGAGGAACCAAATGAAACGCCTTCTCGCCGCCGCCTTCACCCTCGCATCCGGCCTCGCCTTCGCGCAAGCCTATCCGACCAAGCCCGTCACCATGATTGTTCCGTGGCCCGCCGGCGGCCCCTCGGACCTCGCGGCGCGCCCCCTCGGCAAGGGCCTGTCCGACAGCCTCGGCAAGCCGTTCGTGATCGACAACCGCGGCGGTGCGAGCGGCAACATCGGCACCGCAATTGTCGCCAAGGCGCCGGCCGACGGCTATACGGTGCTGGTGACCTCGAGCGCGCCCATCGTGATCAACCCGAACGTCTTCAAGTCGATGCCCTACGACGCGCAGAAGGACCTGGTCGGCATCACCAACGTGCTGCGCGTGCCATTGGTGCTGGCGGTGCACCCGTCGCTCGGCGTGAAAGACCTGAAGGGCCTGCGTGAGTGGATCGACAAGAACAAGACCAAGGCGCAGTACGCCTCGGCGGGCAACGGGACGCCGCAGCACATGACCGGCGAGCTCTTCAAGACGCAAGCCAACCTCAAGGACCTGGTCCATGTCCCCTACAAGGGCTCCGCGCCCGCGCTCACCGATGCGATCGGAGGGCACGTGCCGATGGTGTGGGACAGCACCATCGCCATTCTCAACCAGCTCAAGGAAAAGAAGCTGATCCCGATCGCGATCTCGGGCGCCAAGCGCCACCCCGGCCTGCCGGACGTGCCGACGTTCGCCGAGGCAGGTCTCAAGGGCGTCGAGTCCTACGCGTGGTACGGCTTCTTCGCGCCGGCGAAGACGCCGAAGGAGCTCGTCGACAAGCTGAACGCCGAGGCGATCAAGGTCATGAAGGGTCCGGATTTCGCCAGGGTGCTGGCAGATACCGGATCCGAGTATGTGGGTGACAGCCCGGCGAACTTCGCCAAGTTCATCGCTGCCGAGCAGACGAAGTGGGCAAAGGTGGCCAAGGACAGCGGGGCGACATTGGATTGATGGATGATTGGGTCCCCGCCTACGCGGGGATGACATGAAAAACAAGCTCGTCTCGGCGGCCGACGCGCTCGCCATCGTTCGCGATGGCGATACCGTCGCGTTCTCGGGTTTCGTCGGCACCGGGACACCCGACGAGCTGATCGAGGCGCTCGAGAAGCGGTTCCTCGAGACCGGGCATCCCCGGGACCTCACGCTGGTTTTCGCCGCCGCCCCGGGCGACGGCAAGGAGCGCGGGCTCAATCACCTTGCGCACGTGGGGCTGGTGAAGCGGGTGGTCGGAGGCCACTGGTCGCTCGTCCCGAAGCTGGGCGCCCTCGCCGTGGCCAACGAGATCGAGGCCTACAACCTGCCGCTCGGCGTGATCAGCCACCTGTTCCGCGACATCGGCGCCCATCGCGCCGGCGCCATCACCAAGGTTGGACTGCGCACATTCGTGGACCCGCGCCAGGGCGGCGGGAGGATCAACGCGCGCACCAAGGAAGCGCTGGTGCGGGTGATGCAGATCGACGGCGAGGAATGGCTCTTCTACAAGGCCTTCCCGATCACCATCGCCTTCATCCGCGGGACGACCGCGGACGTCTCCGGCAACCTCACCATGGAGCGCGAGGCGCTCATCCTCGACAACCTCGCGATCGCCACGGCGGCGAAAAACTCGGGCGGGCTGGTGATCGCCCAGGTGGAGCGCGTCTGCGCTTCGGGGGCGCTCAACCCGCGCCAGGTGGTGGTGCCGGGCGTGATGGTGGACTGCGTGGTCGTGGCCCAGCCGCAGAACCACCACCAGACCTATGGGACCGTGTACAGCCCGGCGTTCGCGGGCGAGTTCAAGGTCGCTCTCGACACGCTGGCGCCGATGCCGCTCGACGAGCGCAAGATCATCGCCCGGCGCGCCGCTTTCGAGCTGCCCATGGGGGGCGTCGTGAACCTCGGCATCGGCATGCCGGAGGGCGTGGCGGCCGTCGCCAACGAGGAGCACGTGCTGAACCACGTGACGCTCACGGCGGAGCCGGGGGTCATCGGAGGGGTGCCCCAGTCGGGCCTGGATTTCGGCGCCGCCGTCAACACCGATGCCGTCATTCACCAGAACCAGCAGTTCGACTTCTACGACGGCGGCGGGCTCGACATGGCGTGCCTTGGCATGGCCGAGGTGGACGCCGAGGGGCATGTGAACGTGAGCCGCTTCGGGCCCAAGCTCGCGGGTGCCGGTGGCTTCATCAACATCACGCAGAACGCGCGCAAGCTGGTCTTCGCGGGGACGTTCACCGCCGGCGGCCTGCGCGTGGAGATCGACGGCACCGACCTGGTGATCGTGAAGGAGGGGCGCAGCCGCAAGTTCGTGAAGAAGGTCGAGCAGATCACCTTCAACGGGGCCTACGCGGCGGAGAAGGACCAGTCGGTGCTCTACGTGACCGAGCGCTGCGTCTTCCGGCGCACCCACGACGGCATGGAGCTGGTGGAGGTGGCGCCCGGGATCGACATCGAGCGCGACATCCTCGCCCACATGGACTTCAAGCCGATCGTGCGCAATCCCGTGCCCATGGATCCGCGCATCTTCCTCGACGAGCCGATGCATCTGGACGAAACGCTGCTCGGCCTGGGGCTCTCGCAGCGCGTCAGCTACGACGTCGAGCGCAACATCCTCTTCGTGAACCTGGAGGGGATGCATGTGAAGAACCGCGACGACGTGGACCGCGTGCGCCGCGTGATCGAGGAGAAGATCCAGGCGATCGGGCGCAAGGTGGCGCTGGTGGCGAACTACGACCAGTTCCTCATCGACGCGGCCGTGGCGGACACCTACGCCGCAATGGTGCGCTACCTGGAGACTCACTACTACACGACGGCGTCGCGCTACACCACCAGCGCCTTCCTGCGGCTGAAGCTCGGCGAGGCGCTCGCCCGCCGGAGGGTCAAACCCCACATCTTCGAGAACCGCGACGATGCCCACGCCTTCGTGGCCGAGCACCGGCAGCCCACGGGGGAGGGCTAAGTGCTTGTCCGTGCTGGGGTTTCCAGGTCATGGTGCACTGCACCAAAATAGTTGGTCAACCCCCTTGACGTAGAGCTAATACGGCGTAAAATGTGGTTTGTGCAGTGCAGCAATTAAACCGCAAACACCCAAAAGGATCCGCGCCATGTTGAAAATCGACCAGTTCGCCGCCGCCAACGAGGC
>JANMYH010000462.1:0-2825 GCA_031381925.1 Burkholderiales bacterium
GCGGAGAACGTGCGGCTCCAGATGGGGGCGCCCTGGACACGGACCTTGAGGTTCTTCATCTCGGCCAGGTTCCTCACCGGCTTGTTCACGAAGATGTTGCGCGTGCCGCCGCCGGCGTAGCCGATCAGCATCACGTCGGCCTTCTGCGCGATCTCGTCGGCGATCGGCTTGAGGAGGTCCGCGTCGAGGACCTTGTTCCAGTGATTCAGGTCGCGGAACAGGAAAGGCGCGTCGATGAACGGCGCCGCCTTCGAGAACGTGGACATGTGCGCGGGCGACACGATGCCGTAGTCGACCGCCTTGCCCTGGTTCATGTAGGCGAAGTAATCCTTCTCGAGGCCCAGCTCGCTATTCTTGTGCAGCACGAAGTTGATCGGCTTGCCGTAGTACTTCTTCACCAGCTCCTCGAACCTGACCAGCGCCTTGGTGAAGGCGTGGTCGTCGCCGAACTGCGACGCCCCATGCAGCGTGATGGTCTGCGCCCCCACGGGAAGCGCGATGGCCAATGCGGCCACTGCGGCGATGCCTGAAACGAATCCCCTGCGCTTCATGGTCTCCTCCTTGTGATTATGGAATGGCTATCGAGCGGATACGGGCGTAAGGCCCGCCTTCGTGATGACGGGCGCTGCCTCGGGCGAAGCGAGGAATCGCAGCAGCTCGGCGGCCGCCTGCGGGTTTTTCGCGGTGCTGGTGATCGCTCCCGCGAACGACTGTCCCGGCTGCAGCTCGGCGGGGATCGGTCCGACGTAGGTCACGCCGGGGACGTGGATCAACTCGGCCACCTGCTGGAAGCCGATCTCGGACTCGCCGCGCGCGACCACTGCGGCCACGGGTTCGCCGGAGGGCGGGCCGCGCACCTTGCGGCTCTTTCCCGCGAGCTCGCCCGCGATGCCGAGCTGCTGGAAGAGCTTCGTGGACAGGTAGGTGCCGCTGCCGCTGTCGGAGTAGGCGATCGATTTCGCCCCGAGCAGCACGCCCTTGAAGGCGTCCACGGTGCCGATGTCGGGCTTCGCGGCTCCCTCGCGAACCACCATCCCGATCTGGGAGAGGGCCAGCAGGACCCGGCCGTCGGCGCGCGCCTTGCCGCTCCTGATCAGCTCATCCGCGCCACCGCCGTCCATGATGACCACATCGGCCGCTTCGCCCCTTCCGAGGCGGGTCGGGATCGCCTCGGGCGAGTCCCCCATCGACGGGCCGCGCGTGGTCACGAGCTTGTGGCCGGTGGCACGCTCGAACGCGGGCCCCAACTGGGAGTAGACGCCGTGGAAGCCGGCCGAGATCATCACCTGCACCTCCGCGGCCATCGCGGCCGCCGCCCAGGGCGCAGCCGCGGCAAGCACGAACGTCCATCGAGCGAGCAATCGCAATTTCATGGGCTTTCCCTGTGATCGATCCATTCAAGCCAGCGGCGCGGACTTCAGGACCTCCTCGAACGTGGTGATCCCCTGCGCGACCTTGGTGGCGCCGGAGACGCGCAGCGGGCGCATGCCCGCCTTGTACGCCGCCTGCGTGAGCGCCACGATATCGGTCTTGTCCTGGATCAGGTGCTTGATCTCGCGCGTGACCTGCATGATCTCGTAGATGCCCACTCGGCCGAGGTAGCCGGTGTTGCGGCACTCGAGGCAGCCCACCGGGCGGTAAACCGTCTCCGGCGCCGGCGCCTTGAATGGCGCGATCACCGAATCCCACAGGCGACGCTCCTCCTCGCGCGCGAACGGCGCCTTCTCCTTGCAATGCGGGCAGAGCGTTCGCACCAGGCGCTGCGCCATGATGCCGATGAGGCTCGAGTTCAACAGGTAGGCGGGCGCGCCGAGGTCGAGGAGGCGGGTGATCGACGACGGCGCGTCGTTGGTGTGCAGCGTCGAGAGCACGAGGTGGCCGGTCAGGGCCGCTTGAATCGCCATGTCGGCGGTCTCGTGGTCGCGGATCTCCCCGATCATGATGATGTCCGGGTCCTGGCGCATGAGCGCGCGTACCCCGGCCGCGAAGGTGAGCTCGATCTCGGGCTGCACCTGCATCTGGTTGACGCGCGACTCGACCATCTCGATCGGGTCCTCGATGGTGCAGACGTTGACCTCGGGCTGCGCCAGCTGTTTCAGGGTCGTGTAGAGCGTCGTGGTCTTGCCCGAGCCGGTGGGACCCGTCACCAGCACGATCCCGCCCGGCTGCTTGATGAGGTTCTGCCAGATGGTGTGCTCGTCGTCGGTGAAGCCGAGGTCCTTGAAGTCGCGCTGCAGCACCTCGGGATCGAAGATGCGCATCACCAGCTTCTCGCCGTGGGCGGTGGGCAGCGTCGACAGGCGCAGCTCGATCTCCTCGCCGTCTGGCATCCGCGTCTTGATGCGCCCATCCTGCGGGCGGCGCTTCTCGACCACGTCCATGCGCCCGAGGATCTTGATGCGCGAGGTCATCGCGACCATCACCGAGAACGGCACCTGGTAGACCTCGTGGAGCACGCCATCGATGCGGAAGCGCAGGATCCCGACCTCGCGGCGCGGCTCGAGGTGGATGTCGGAGGCGCGCTGGTCGAAGGCGTATTGCCACAGCCAGTCGACCAGGTGGACGATATGGTGGTCGTTGGCGTCGAGCTGCCGGCCCGCCTTGCCGAGCTCGACCAGGGACTCGAAGTTCGACAGGCCCGAAGTCTGCACGCCGGAAGCCTCGGCGCGCTTCATGCTCTTGGCGAGGTTGAAGAACTCGCCCTGGTAGCGCTCGATGTCGACGGGGTTCGCGAGCACGCGCTTGATGTTCAGGCGCAGCATCTGCCCGAGCTCCGCCTCCCACGCCGTCATCATCGGCTCGCTGGTGGCGATGGTGACGTCCTT
>JANMYH010000464.1:0-5007 GCA_031381925.1 Burkholderiales bacterium
TGGGGGTACCGGCGCTACTGGGTCGCCGAGCACCACAACCTCGACGGCATCGCGAGCGCGGCGACCGTGGTCCTGATGGGATACCTCGCCGAGGGCACGGAGACGATCCGCATCGGCTCCGGGGGCATCATGCTGCCGAACCACGCGCCCTTCATCGTGGCCGAGCAAATCGGCACGCTCGAGTCGCTCTACCCGAAGCGCATCGACCTGGGGCTCGGCCGTGCGCCGGGCACCGATCCCCTCACGATGCGGGCGTTGCGGCGCCACTCGACTGGTGCCGACTTCGACGCGAACGTGGCCGAGCTGATGGCCTACTTCGCGCCGGCCACGCCCGAGCAGAAAGTGAAGGCGATTCCGGGTGCCGGCCTCGACATTCCCATCTGGATCCTCGGCTCGAGCACCTACAGCGCGCACTTCGCGGCGTCGATCGGGCGGCCGTACGCGTTCGCCTCGCACTTCGCCCCGGGCGACCTGATGGAGGCGCTCGCGATCTACCGGCGCGAGTTCCAGCCGTCGGCGTCGTTGAAGGAGCCCCACGTGATGGTCGGCGTGCCGGCGATGGCCGCGCAGAGCGACGAGCGCGCCGAATTCCTCGCCACCAGCATGTACCGGCGCTCGCTCGGCATCGTGCGCGGGCAGCGCGCCGCGCTGTTGCCGCCGGTCGAGAGCATGGACGGACTGTGGAGCCGCGCCGAGCAGCTCGCGCTCGCCGAGCGCATGGCGCTGATGGTGGTCGGCGGCCCGGCACGCGTGCGCGCCGGGCTGCAGGAGATCATCGACGTCACCCAGGCCGACGAGCTGATCCTGGTCTCCGACGCCTACAACCCCGAGGACCGCCTGCGCTCCTTCGACCTCATCGCCCAGGCCGCCGAGCTCCCCCGCACCATCGACTGAAAAATGGTGTCAGGGACGATTTTTCGCGGGGAGGAAAATGGTGTCTGACACTAATTTCAACAGGTGCGGACCCATCTCCCCCACGGAGCGGATTCCCAGCAGCGCCATGTTGCGGTAGACCTCGCCCTGCAGGATCGCGATGGCGCGGGCGACGCCGGGCTCGCCCGCGACGGTTGCCGCGTAGTTGAAGGGGCGGCCGACGAAGACGAACCGGGCGCCCAGGCCGAGCGCCTTGAGGACGTCGGTGCCGCGGCGCACGCCGCTGTCCATCATCACCGTCATCGCGCCGGCCTGCGCGGCGACCGCGGGCAGGACGCGTAACGGCGAGACCGTGCCGTCGAGCTGGCGGCCGCCGTGGTTGGACACGATGATCCCGTCGATGCCGCTGTCGCGCGCGATCTTCGCGTCCTCGGGCGTCATCACGCCCTTCAGCACCAGGCGCCCCTTCCACTGCCGGCGGATCTCCTCGACGTGGCCCCAATCCAGGTGATCGCGCTTCGAAAAGTCGCGTTCCACGTTGCGCGCGATGATCGGCACGCCGCGCTCCGCGTACGAGTTCTCGAAATGCGGCATGCCGTGTTTTACGAGCGTTCGCAGGAACGTGGCGATCGACCAGCGCGGATGCGTGATGCCCTGCCACGCGAGCGCGAGGCTCGGGCGCAGCGGCGTAGAGAAGCCCGCGCGCACGTTGTTCTCGCGATTCGAGAGCACCGAGACGTCGACCGTCACCACTAGCGTCTTGAAGCCCGCCGCCGCGACGCGCTCGACCAGCCTGCGGATTCGCTCGGGTTCGCCCGGCAGGTAGGCCTGGAACCACGCGCCGGGGCACGCCGCGCACACCTCCTCGAGCCGGATGAGCGAGGTGCCGGAGAGAATCATGGGGATATTGGCCGCCTGCGCGGCCCGCGCCTGCACGATGTCGCCGCGGTATGCCGACAGCGCGCTCAGCCCCATCGGCGCGATGCCGAACGGCGCCGCATAGGCGTGGCCGAAGAGATCGGTCGCCGTGGTTCGCTCGGCAGTCCCCACCAGGACGCGCGGCACAAAGCCGATCTCGCCGAAGGCCGCGCGGTTGTCGTCGTGCGACTGGTTCTGTTCCACCCCGCCGGAGACGTAGGCGAACACCGGCCGCGGCAGGTAGCGGCGCGCGGCGACCTCGAAGTCGTCGAGGGAAAGAAAGCGTGCGAGCTTCAAGCGAGCGGCGTGGACGAGAATTCCGGAAGCGCCTCGGCGCGCTGCGAAAAGGCGACGAGCGCCGGATACGATGCAGCCGGCACCTCCGCGCTGTTGCGGTATTGCGCGAAACGCCAGGCGCAGGCCACGGCGACGTCGGCCGCGTTGAGCCGCTCGCCCTGCAGCCAGGGGCGAGCCCGGGCGGCCGCCTTCTCGAGTTCGCCGAATGCGGCGTTGGCCTGGCCGGTCACGCGAGCAAGCCACGGCCCGTGGCGCTTGTCCTCGGGGCGCTGCTCCTTCTCGTACACGATCTGCACGCACTTCTCGCACGCCGCCATCGCGAGGCCTATGAGGCGCAGCGCCTCCTGGCGCGCGGCGCCAGTGGCGGGCGTCAGGGCTTTCGCCGGGTCCACGCAGTGCTCGAGGTAATCCAGGATCAGGGTGGAATCCATCAATACGGTGCCATCGTCGCAAACGAAGCTCGGCGCCTTCACCACCGGATTGATGGACTGGAAGCGGTCGAAATGGCGGAACACCGAAACCGATTGGTGCTCGAACGGCACGCCCATCAGCTTCATCGACACCGCGCAGCGGCGCACGTAGGGCGAATCCAGCATGCCGATGAGGATCACGACTTGCGCCCGACGAGCGTCAGGAACTCTTCGCGCGTGGCGAGGTGCTCGCGAAACACTCCCAGCACCGACGAGGTCACCATGGTCGAGTTCTGCTTCTCCACGCCGCGCATCATCATGCACAGGTGGCGCGCCTCGATCATCACGCCCACGCCCTTGGCGCCGATCTCGTCCATCACCACGCGCGAAATCTGCTCCGTGAGGCGCTCCTGGAGCTGCAGCCGCCGCGCGTACATGTCGACGATGCGCGCGAGCTTGCTGACTCCGAAGACTTTTCCGTCGGGGATGTAGCCGATGTGGCAGCGCCCGAAGAACGGCAGCATGTGGTGCTCGCACATGCTGTACACCTCGATGTCCTTCACGATCACCATGCTGCTGGTGTCCTGCGTGAAGAGCGCGTTGTTGATCACCTCGTCGAGGCTCGCGCGGTAGCCGTGGGTCAGGAAAGCAAGCGACTTGGCCACGCGCTTGGGCGTGTCGGCGAGGCCTTCGCGGGCGGGATCCTCGCCCAGCTCCTGGAGGAGCTGGCGCACCAGCGTTTCGATTTTCGGGAGGTTGGGTTCCATGGGATGCATGATGCCACGACAACAAATGGTCATTCGGACTTGAGGACACCCGACGCATGCAGTGCCTTCAGCTTGCGCTCCTCGGCCTTGAGGAAATCCTCGAATTCGCCCGCGCTCGCCGGCCGGACTTCGGAGCCGAGCTCCACCAGCTTCTGCCGCACGGCCGGCTCGGCGAGCGCCTTGTTGAGCGCGGCGTTGAGGATCCGGATCACCTCGGGCGGCGTCTTCGCGGGCGCGAGGAGCCCGCTCGGCGTGACCGCCTCGAAGTCCTTCAATCCCCGCTCCTGGAGCGTGGGCACGTTGGGCAAGTCGGCGATGCGCGCTTTCGTCCCCACCGCGAGCGCCTTGAGCTTGCCGCCCTTGATCTGCGGCAGCGAGCTCGAGGTCTGGTCGATCATCGAGTCGATCTGGCCGCCCATGAGGTCCACCAGCGCCGGGCCCGATCCCTTGTACGGGACGATGTTCCAGCTGACCTTGAGCGCGTCCTGAAGCTGCAGGATCGCGATGTGGTTGGTGGTGCCGTTGCCCGAGTGGCCGATGGTGACCTTGCCGGGGTTGGCCTTCACGTGCGCGAGGTACGCCTTGAAGTCGGCGTGGGGGCTCGCGGCAGGAACTTCCAGCAGCAGCGGCGTCACCGCCATCACGCCCACCGGGGCGAAGCTCTGCAGGTTGTAGGGCGAATTGGCAATCAGCAGCGGGCTCACGATGGTGGTCGCGGTGGTGCCCGCGACGAGCGTGTAGCCGTCGGGCGGCGCCTTCGCCACCGCCTCGCTGCCGAGCGCGCCGCCGGCGCCGGCGCGATTCTCGATCACGACGGGCTGGCCCAGGGTCCGCGCCATCGATTCGGCCACCAGGCGCGCGGTCACGTCGAGGTTTCCCCCGGGCGCGAACGGCACGATGATTTTCACCGGCTTGCTCGGATACGCCTGCGCAAAGGCACCGGTAGCCGCGGACGCAAGGAGGAGTGAGGCGATCGTGGTCTTCATGTTTCCCGTTCCCTTTCAGGTTTTCCATCCCAGCCACTCGCACGCGCCGCGGCCCATGATCCATTCCTTGTCGTCGTCGGAAAGCCAGTCGATGTGCTCGGTGAACATCGCGACGCCCTTGCGGTAGCTCACCGGCGAGCGCGACTGGTCGGTGCCCCAGAACATCCGGCGCGGCCCGAATGCCTCGTACACGCGGCGGATATACGGATGCAGGCCGGGATACGGGTAGGCCTCGTCGGTATAGCACGGCAACGCGCTCGCCTTCACCGCCACATTGGGGCGCCGGGCGAGCGCCAGCAGCCGGTCGAGCGCACGGAAGGCGTGCGCGTCCTTCTCGCCATTCACGAGACCGAGGTGATCGATGACGAGCCTCAATCGCGGGTATTGCGCGGCGACCGCGTCCATCCGGTCGAGGTACTCGTGGTGCAGCAGCACCATCACCGGATGGCCATGGCGTTCGGCCTCGCCCCACACCCAGTCGAAGCGCCCGTCGAGGAATGGCTGGCGCAGCAGCGGCGTGTGGAACGAGAAGCGCAGCCCGAGCATGCCGGTCTGCGAGCGCCACCTGGGGAGCTGCTCGCGCGCGCCCGGCGCATCGGGATCGAAACGGCCCATCACCGCAAATCGATCCGGGTGCGCCTTCGCCGCGGCGATCGCGAGATCGTTGCGATCTCCCTCCCACGACGGCGGCACGAGGATTGCGCGATCGACGCCGCCCTCGTCCATCCATCCGAGCAATTCCTGCGCCCCGAGCGC
>JANMYH010000160.1:0-14342 GCA_031381925.1 Burkholderiales bacterium
CAGGATGGCGCTGCGGTCGAGCGCCTCCAGGAAGGCGTCGAGTTTCTCCGTGGTGCCGGTGAGCTCGATGGTGTAGGACTTGTCGGTGACGTCGATGATGCGCCCGCGGAAGATGTCCGCGATGCGCTTGATCTCTTCGCGATCCTTGCCGGCGGCGCGCACCTTCACGAGCATCAGCTCGCGCTCGATGTGCTTGCCCTCCGACAGGTCGACGACCTTGACCACGTCGACCAGCTTGTTCAGCTGCTTGGTGATCTGCTCGACGATCTCCTCGGAGCCGGTAGTGACGATCGTCATCCGGGACATGGTCAGGTCCTCGGTGGGGGCGACCGTGAGCGTCTCGATGTTGTAGCCGCGCGCCGAAAACAGCCCCGCGACCCGTGACAGGGCGCCGGCCTCGTTCTCAACCAGAATGGAAAGGATGTGTCGCATTGGGAGGCCCCGCTCGCGGGGCGTGAATCAGAGCTCTTCGGAAAGGATCATCTCCGAGATGCCCTTGCCGCCGGGCACCATCGGGAAGACGTTCTCGGTCTGGTCGGTGATGAAGTCGAGGAACACGAGCCGGTCCTTCATGGCGAACGCCTCGCGAAGCGCCCCCTCCACGTCGGCCGGCTTGGTGATCTGCATCCCCACGTGCCCGTAGGCCTCGGCGAGCTTCACGAAATCGGGGAGCGCGTCCATGTACGACTCGGCGTAACGGTTGCCGTGGAAGAACTCCTGCCACTGGCGAACCATCCCCATGTACCGGTTGTTCAGGTTCACGATCTTCACCGGCAAATGGTACTGCTTGCAGGTGGACAGCTCCTGGATGCACATCTGGATCGAGGCTTCGCCGGTGACGCACGCCACCTCGGCTTCGGGGAACGCCATCTTCACGCCCATCGCGTACGGCAGGCCCACGCCCATCGTCCCCAGGCCGCCGGAATTGATCCAGCGGCGCGGCTTGTCGAAGCGGTAGAACTGCGCCGCCCACATCTGGTGCTGGCCCACGTCGGAAGTGATGTACGCATCGCCTCGGGTGACCTCGTAGAGCTTCTCGATCACGTACTGCGGCTTGATGAGCGGGGATTTGCGGTCGTATTTGAGGCAGTCTTTCGCGCGCCATTCGGCGATCTGCGCCCACCAGGCAGCGAGCGCCGCCGGGTCGGGACGATGCGAGGAAGCCTTCACCTGGGCGAGCAGGTCCTGCAGCACTTCCTTCACGCCGCCGACGATCGGGACATCGACACGCACGCGCTTGGAAATCGAGGACGGATCGATGTCGATGTGGATGATCTTGCGGCTCGGATTGCCGGCGGCGAAATGCGCCGGCGCGCCGATCACGCGGTCGTCGAAGCGAGCGCCCACGGCGAGCAGCACGTCGCAGGCCTGCATCGCGTGGTTGGCCTCGTAGGTGCCGTGCATGCCGAGCATGCCGACGAACTGCTTGTCGTTGGCCGGATAGGAGCCCAGGCCCATGAGGGTGTTGGTCACCGGGTAGCCGAGCAGGCGCACGAGCTCGGTGACTTCGGCCGAGGCCTCCCCCAGGATCGCACCGCCCCCCACGTAGATCATCGGTCGCTTGGCGTCGAGGAGGAGCTGCAGGGCCTTCTTGATCTGCCCGCCGTGGCCGCGCGTGACCGGCGCGTACGAGCGCAGGCTGATCCTGTCGGGATAGTGGAAACGCGCCGTCTGGTTGGACACGTCCTTCGGAATGTCGACCACCACCGGGCCGGGGCGGCCGGTGGTGGCGATGTGGAACGCCTTCTTGATCGTGATCGCGAGGTCGTTCACGTCCTTCACCAGGAAATTGTGCTTGACCGTCGGCCGGGTGATGCCCACGGTGTCGCACTCCTGGAACGCGTCCTCGCCGATGGCATGCGTCGACACCTGCCCGGTGAGCACCACCATCGGGATCGAATCCATGAAGGCGGTACAGATCCCGGTGATCGCGTTGGTCACCCCGGGGCCGCTCGTCACCAGCGCCACGCCGCACTTGCCGGTGGCTCGCGCGTAGCCGTCGGCGGCATGGAGAGCGCCCTGCTCGTGGCGCACCAGGATGTGCTTCACGCGCTTCTGCTTGAAGATCGCGTCGTAGATGAACAGGACCGCCCCGCCCGGATAGCCGAATACGTGCTCGACGCCTTCTTCCTGGAGGCAGCGAATCACGATTTCCGCACCGGTCAGTGTCTCGCCGGTTCCAACGGTCGGAGGGAGCTTGAGTTCCATGCTAAGGCCTTGTAAATCGAGCATTTTCGGACGGGGAACGATCGAGATTAGCGGCTGGCCGGGGGTTGGTCAAGCCAAAATTGCGGCGCTGCCGCAATGCCCGGAATGGGGCCGCGCGGCGCTCGTTTGCTACCATGCGCGCACCCCCGCAATAGGAGCGACCCTGGCCACTTCGAAGGAGATGTCGGATTTCCTCGCCTCCGTGGACCGGCGCGCCTTCAAGCAGGCCGTCTTCGCCGTACGCGACGATGAATCCGCGCTCGACATCGTGCAGGACGCGATGATGCGGCTCGCGGAGAAATATCCGGACCGGCCGGCAGCGGAGTTGCCGCTGCTCTTCCAGCGAATCCTCCAGAATGCGATTCGCGACCATTTCCGCCGCCAGAAGGTACGCTCGACGTGGACGACGCTGCTCTCCAACCTGGGGCTCGGGGGCGAAGACGATGCCGATCCGCTGGAGACCCTCGAGGTCGACGAAGCTTCCAACATTCCGTCGTCGCCCGCCGAGCAACTCGAGCAATCCCAGGTGATGGCCGCCATCGAGGAGGCCGTACAGGGGCTCCCGGGGCGTCAACGCGAGGCTTTCATGCTGCGTTACTGGGAGGAACTCGACGTGAGCGAAACCGCCAAGGTGATGGGATGTTCGGAAGGCAGCGTGAAAACGCACTGCTCCCGGGCCACCCACGCATTGGCTAAAGTCCTGAGATCCAAAGGGATAACGCTATGAATCCTAACGATTTTGGCAACAAGATGAAACCCTGGCTCGACCGTGGCGCCGCGGCCGTCGGGGAAATGCAGGCCACCCGGCTCAAGTCCGCGCGGCTTCGGGCCATGGACGCCTATCGGGAGCCGGTACGCTGGCTCGGGCTGGTCACGATCAACGCCGGCACGGCCCAGACCCTGCAGTACTCGGTGGTGCAACGCGTGCTGCTCTTCCTGCCGATCGTCGCCCTGCTCGCGGTGCTTGCGATCAAGTCGGCCGACGAGATGGACCTGGGCGAGCTCGATGCGCAGTTGCTCACCCAGGAGCTGCCCCCGGACGCCTTCCTCGACCAGGATTTCCGCTCGTGGCTCGGCAAGCCGCAAGGCTGATCGCCTGCGTGTTGCTCTCCGCCCTCGCCTGGGCGGCGGGCGCACAGCCCTCGGCGGAGCGGCTGAAGACGCCCCAAACCCCCTGGAGCGCCCTTGCGCCCGAGGACCGTCGCGTCCTCGGCTCGATCTCGGACACCTGGGACGCAATCCCCGGCTACCAGCAGCAACGCCTCATCACGTCGGCGCGCCGCTATCCGTCGCTGCAGCCGATCCAGAAGGAGCGCTTCGACACCCGCATTCGCGACTGGGCGACGATGTCGCCCGAGCAGCGCCGCGCTGCGCGCGAGACCTACCAGGGACTGCGCAAGCTCCCGCCCGAGCGCCAGCACGAGCTGCGCGAGCGCTGGCTGCAGCGCCATCGGCCCGGCGAGGAATCGTCCGAGCCGCGCTTCGATCGCGAGCCGCGCGGCTACCAGCGCCCGCAGCGCCCGTCGCGGCCACCCTCCGACGCCCCGCCCCAGGGCCGGTGAGGCCACCGCCCGGGCTGCGCGCTCCCGGCCTGGGCCGGCGCCTGGCGAGCGCCCTCTACGATCTGCTGATGCTCGCGGCCCTCGTGCTGGTCGCCACGTTCCCGTTCCTGGCGGTATTCGGGGATTCGACCCACGGCTGGAGGCGCCACGTGCTGCAGTTCTGGGTGGTTGTCGTCTGCGGGGCCTATTTCGTCTGGTTCTGGACGCGCGGCGGGCAGACGCTGCCGATGAAGACCTGGAGGATCCGCGTGGTGCGCTTCGATGGTGCCCCGCTCGATGGAGCGCGCGCGTTGCACCGTTACCTGCTCGCCCTGCTGGGATTGCTCGCCGCGGGGGCCGGCTTCGCCTGGGCTCTCGTCGACCGCGACCGGCAGTTCCTGCACGACCGCCTGGCAGGCACCGCATTGATCGACGCAAGTGATCGACCGGCCTAGCGAATCTCCGCGCGCCTGAGCCCGAACGTGGCGACCAGGGCCACGATCACCGCCGGCAGCCCCGCGGAAATGAGCGCCGGCCAGTCGTTGAGCAGCCCCATGTGGGAGAAGAGGCGCCCGGCGAAGTGGAACGCCAATCCGAGGAGGATGCCGAGCACGATCTTCGCGCCCACGCCGCCCGCGCGCGTGCTGCCGAGCGCGAACGGGATCGCCATGATCATCATGGCGATCGCGGCGAACGGATAGATGAGCTTTCCCCAGAACGCGATCTCGTAGCGCGTCGACTTCTGCCGGTTGTCGCGCAAGTGGTCGATGTACGAGCGCAGGTTGAGCGCGGACATGCGCTCGGGCACCACCTTGAGCACCGAGAGGATGTCGGGGGTCAGCACCGAGCTCCACGTCATCTGCGGAAGCCTCTCCAGCAGCGCCGTGTCGCCCTTGAATCGCGTGAGCTCCACGTTCGTGAGCCGCCAGGTGTTGGGCCCCGCGTAGGTGCCCTTCTCCGCGCGGCTGATCGAGGCGAGCCGGTAGTCGCGATCGAACTCGTAGATGCGCAGGTTGAGGAGCTCGGTCTCCGCGGTCACGTCCTGGATGTTCACGAAGCTCTTGTCGTCCTTCACCCAGAAGCCCGAGCGGAATTCGCGGGCGACGATCGAGCGCGTCGCCTTCAGGCGCAGGCCCTTCGCCGCCTCCTCCGTGAAGGGCGTCACCAGCTCACCGACCACCACCGTCGCGAGTCCGACCACGAACCCCGCCAGGCCGACATAGAGCGCGAGCTGGACCAGCGACAGCCCCGAGGAACGCATCACCGTGAGCTCGGATTGCTCCGACATCCGCGCGAGCGCGAAGAGCGTGCCCATCAGGCCCGCGGCCGGCATCAGCACGTAGGTGTGCGAGGGCAGCATGAGCGCCACGTAGCCGAGCATCGACGTGAGGCGGTAGTTGCCGCGCCCCAGGTCATCGAGCTCGCGGATCAGGTCGAAGAAGCCGAAGAGCGCGAGCAGCGCCAGCAGCACGAGCAGGCTCGTGGCCAGGATTTCACGCGAGATGTAGCGGATCAGCATCGGCGTGCGTCTCCGGCGGCGAGATGCGGCGGGCTCAGCTGAGCAGCTCGTTCAGGCGCTGCGAGAGCACGTCGGCCTCGGCCGCGCCGCTGCCCTTGGCAATGGCGTCGTGATAGGCGCCGGCGAGCGGCTTCAGCTCGTCGACGGTCGAGCACTTCTCCAGCTTCAACGTGAAGAAGAACGCCTTGAGCCCGAGCGCGTTCACCGCGGTGTCGTTCATGAACTGCTGCGCCCTGCGGAAACGTGCCACCGGGTCGAGCTTGGCCGGGTCGGCCTGCTCAGGCGCGCGCACCACCGCGCGCCGCTCCTGCGGCGCGGGCGCCGGTGCCGCGCCCACGCGCTCCACCAGGCCTTGCCGCTCCAGCGCCTCGAGGAAATCCTCGGGGGCGCCGAGGGAGGTGGCCTCCTCCCTGAGGATGAGCGCGGGCTTGGTGCCGTCGATGAGGATCAGCATCGTGCGCAGCTTCGGCGCCAGCTTCATCTTCCGGCTGCGAACCTCTTCCGACCCGGCGCGCGACTTGATGAAGACCGTTCCCGCTGGAATCATTCTCTGGACCTCGTGGGTCGGATTGCGGGCGTTGATTGTAGCGGCTTCACGCGGGGGCCGGACGCATCCGCGGCTCAAAGCTTCTCGAGGCTGTAGCCGAGCGCCGGCACCGAGATCACGCCGATCCCGCCGGGCTGCAGGCGCTTGTGCAGGCGCTGGGCGTAGACCTCGAGGGCGAGCGCCGAGGTATCGTCGCCCCATTGGCCGAGCTGTGCGGCGAGCAGCTCGCGCGACACCAGTCTTCCGGCGCGCTCCATCAGGATCTCGAGGAAGCCCAATTCGCGCGCGGTCAGCTCGAGCGCCACGCCCTGCAGGCGCGCGACTCGCGAGCTGCGGTCGTAGGTGAGGCTGCCGAGTGCCAGCAGCGCGGGGCTCGCGCTGCCGCCGCGGCGAACCAGCGCCCGCACGCGGGCCTCGAGCTCCGGGAACTCGAACGGCTTGTGCAGGTAATCGTCGGCGCCCGCGTCCAGGCCCTTCACGCGGTGCGCGACGTCGTCGAGGGCGGTGAGGATCAGGACCGGCAGGCGCGAGCCGCGCTCGCGCAGGCCCTGCAGCACCTCGAGCCCGGACTTCTTCGGCAGGCCGAGGTCGAGGATCAGCAGGTCGGGCTGCGCGAGCGCCAACGCTGCCTCGGTCGCCTCGCCGTCGTACACCGACTCGACCGAATAACCCGACTTGCGCAGGGAATACGAGAGCGCCTCGGCAATCGCGACGTCGTCCTCGGCGACCAGGATCCTCATGCTTTCCCCGCCAGCGGCCCGTAGAATGGCTCGGGTCATCTTACCGTGAACCATGCCCCCCGAAATCCCCGCGGAGAGCAGCGCGCGCGAAGTCCGGCGCATCAGCACCATTGATGCATCGCGGCTGCCGCGCGATGCGCGCGGGCCGATGTCTTTGCGCCGGATGCTCTACATCGCCTGGGCGGGGGGCATCGTGCTGCTCGGCATCCTGGGATCCTGGACGCACCACGCGATCGACGGCTCGCTGCGCCAGCTGCGCGCCGATTCCCTTTCGAGCCTGCTCGATGCGCAGGCCCAGACGCTGGAGCTGTGGGTGGAGGAGAAGCAGCTCGCGGCGCGCCGCCTCGCGCGGGACAGCCGCGTGCGGGCCGCCGTATCCCGGCTCATGGCGCGTCCCGACGCGGGTTGCGTCCCGCTCGAGGACGCGGGGCTGCGCGAACCGCTCGAGCCTTTCCTCCAGGACGAGACGGTCGCGGCGTTCCACGTGGTCGGCGCCGGCGGGCGCATCGCCGCCGCCCTTCCGGCAGGCGCCTGCGCAGCGGGCGAGATCCCGTTGCCCCTGCGGCGGGCGTTCGCCGAGGCATTCGCCGGCCAGAGCGGATTCGTGCGGCCGATGCGCGATGAAGCGGGCCTCGCTACGGCCCGTGGCGGCGAAAGTGCGCCCGCGGTCCTGTGGTTCGTGACGCCCGCGTTCGACGAGTCGGGCCGCGCGAACGCGGCGCTCGCCCTGGGAAAGTACGCCGACGCCCGGTTCTCCGGGATCTTCACCGCGGCGAGGAGCGGGCGCAGCGGCGAAGTCTTCGCGTTCGACGATCGCGCCCTGATGCTCTCGGGACCGGGCGAGCCGCAGGCGGCACGACCGCCGACGCGCCTCGCCGCCGAGGCGCTCGCGCTGCCCGCGTCCGGTGCCCGCCGCGGCGTACTGCTCGAACCCTACGAGAACTACCGCGGCGTCCCGGTGATCGGCGCCTGGCGCTGGCTGCCGGAGCGCGCGATGGGCCTCGCCGTGGAGATCGATGCGGATGAAGCCTATGCGCCGCTCGCGTTCCTCAACGCCGCCTTCACGCTGATCTTCGCCACCCTTCTCGCGGCCACCGCCGCCGCCCTGGGCCACGCACTGTGGCTGCGCCGCCAGGTCGGCAAGGCGTATCGCCTCGGGGCCTACGTGCTCGAGCGAAAGATCGGCGAAGGAGGCATGGCGAACGTGTACCTTGCGCGCCACGCCCTCCTGCGCCGTCCCACCGCGGTGAAGATCCTGAGGCCCGAGCGCTCCTCCGAGCAATTCATCGCGCGCTTCGAGCGCGAGGTGAAGCTCGCGAGCCAGCTGACCCACCCCAACACGGTCGAGATCTACGACTACGGCCGGACCGGCGAGGGGCTTTTCTACTACGCGATGGAGTACCTGGAAGGCGTGGAGATGCTCGAGCTGGTGCGCGACGGCCCGGTGCCGGTGGGACGCGCGATCTACCTGCTGCGCCAGGTCTGCGCGGGGCTCGCCGAGGCGCACGCAAAGGGCCTGGTGCATCGCGACATCAAGCTCGAGAACCTCATGATCTGCACGCACGGCGGCGAGTTCGACGTCGTGAAGATCCTCGACTTCGGCCTGGTGAAGAGCATCACCGATCCGAACACGCGCGATCTCACGCGCACCATCAAGCTCCTCGGTACCCCCCTCTACATGGCGCCCGAGCGCTTCCGGAGCCCCGGCGACGTGGACGCGCGCGCGGATATCTACTCGCTCGGCGTGGTCGCCTTCTACCTGCTGACGGGAAAGGCCCTGTTCGAGGCCGCCGACGACCTCGAGCTCGCCAGCCGCGTGCTGAACGACCTGGCGCCGCGTCCTTCCACCCTGACCGCGCAGCCCATCCCCATCGAGCTCGACCTGCTGGTCACCGCGTGCCTCGAGAAGCGCCGCGAGGACCGCCCGCAGCGCGTGACCGACCTCATGGAGGCATTCAACGCGCTCGCCGTGACCTGGCGCTGGACGCAGCGCGACGCGGCCGATTGGTGGGCGCGGCGCGCACCCGGCGGCGTCCACGCCCAGTAAAAAAAAAGCCCGCCGAAGCGGGCTTTTCACCGACGATGACCGAGTCGTCAGGTCTTGGAGATATCGATGTGCCGCGTATCCCGCAGGAAGATCGTGCCGATCACCACCGTCATCAGCGCCACGATGATCGGGTACCAGAGGCCGTAGTAGATGTCCCCGGTCGCGGCGACCATCGCGGTCGCCAGCAGCGGCAGCATGCCCCCGAACCATCCATTGCCGATGTGGTAAGGCAGCGACATCGACGTGTAGCGGATCTTCGTCGGGAAGAGCTCCACCAGGAACGCCGCGATCGGCCCGTACACCATGGTCACGTAGATGAGCATGATGAACAGGATCAGCAGCGTCATCGGGTAGTTGATCTTCGTCTTGTCCGCCGGCCCCGGGTAACCGGTCGCCTTGAGAGTCGCCTCCGCCTTCTTCGGGTCCCAGGCGCCCTTGAGTTCCTGAGCGCCGATCTTCACCGTCAACGCCTCGGCGCCGACGGAGGGAGTCGACTTGAACGACAGGCCCTGCTTGGTGAGGAAGTCCTTCGCCTTGTCGCACTCGGTGAACTTGCTCCACGGGCCCACGAAGATGTGGAAGTTGCAGTCGGTCGCGGATACCACGATCTCGGTCTTCTGCTGGTAGGCCTCGAGCGCGGGGTTCACGTAGTGCGTCAGCGCCTGGAAGAGCGGGAAGTACGTGAGTGCCGCGATCAGGCAGCCGGCCAGGATGATCTTCAGCCGCCCGATCTTGTCCGACAGCCAGCCGAAGAAAATGAAGAACGGCGTGCCCAGCAGCAGCGATCCGCCAATCAGCATGTACGCGGTGAGGTAGTCGACCTTGAGCGTGATGATGAGGAAGAAGAGGGCGTAGAACTGCCCCGTGTACCACACCACGCCCTGGCCCGCGGTGGCGCCGAGGAGGGCCAGCAGCACGTACTTGTTGTTCGGGTAGCGCAGGAAGCTGTCGGTGAGCGGTTGCGTCGAGCCTTTGCCCTCCGCCTTCATCTTCTGGAAGATCGGCGACTCATGCAGCTTCAGCCGGATGTAGATCGAGAAGACCAGCAGCACGAGCGACAGCCAGAACGGCACGCGCCAGCCCCAATCGGCGAACACTTTCGCATCCATCCAGACGC
This sequence comes from Burkholderiales bacterium, assembly GCA_031381925.1. Lineage (GTDB taxonomy): Bacteria > Pseudomonadota > Gammaproteobacteria > Burkholderiales > Usitatibacteraceae > Usitatibacter. The sequence goes on from JANMYH010000160.1 coordinate 9,720, forward strand.
GACAGCCGCCAATCACCGCGAGCGCCAGGAAGAAGCCGAGGGTGGCCGTCGTCTGGATCCAGGCCGTGTCGTAGCCACGCTTGCCGTGGGGAGCGTGCTCGGCCACGTAGGTCGCCGCGCCGCCGTACTCGCCGCCGAGGGCGAGGCCCTGGACCAGGCGCAGCGTCACCAGCAGGACCGGCGCCGCCCATCCGATCGCTTCGTAGGTCGGCAGCAAGCCCACCAGGAACGTGGCGCCGCCCATGAACAGGATGGTCACGAGGAACGTGTACTTGCGTCCGACGAGGTCACCGATGCGTCCGAACACGATGGCGCCGAACGGCCGCACCAGGAAGCCCGCGGCATAGGTCGCGAACGCGGACAGCAGCGCGGCGGTCTCGTTGCCTTTCGGGAAGAACAACGCCGCGAAGAACGGCGCGAGGGTGGCATACAGGTAGAAGTCGTACCACTCGAAGACGGTGCCGAGCGACGAGGCGAAGATTACCTTTCGTTCCTCGGTCGCGGCGTCCGCTACCGGCGCTTCATCCAGCAAGCTGGAGCGACGTCGCACTGATTCCGCCATGGTGCATTCCTCCTTGAAGGGTTTGACGGGCAAGGGCCTTGAGCAACCCCCACCTCGCGATGCCGGGCCGATGCTAGTCCCACCCCCCCGGCCGCACAATAGGGGTAAACCCTAAGCCGTCCCCCCGGGCGGGGGGGGCGAGGCCGCGAGCAGGGTCTCCTGGACCAGCTCCGCGACCGAGGCGACCCCGAGCTTTTCCATGATCTTCGACCGGTGCGCCTCGACCGTCTTGATGCTGATGTCGAGCTTTTCGGCGATCTCGCGGTTCATCCTTCCCCCGACCACGAGGTCGAGCACCTCGCGTTCGCGATGGGTGAGCTGCGCCACCCGCTCGCAGGCCCCGCGGCGGCGATCGCGGCCCGCGCGCGCCTGGGCGTCGCGGCGGATGCATTCGTCGACGAGCGCGACCACGCGCCGGTAGTCGAAGGGCTTCTCGATGAAGTCGATCGCGCCCTCCTTCACCGCGGTCACCGCGTTGCTCACGTCGGCGCGCCCCGAAACGAAGATCACGGGTAGCAGGACGCCGTGCTCCTTGAGGTAGCGCTGCAGGTCGAGCCCGCCCATCCCCGGCATGTTGAGGTCGAGGACCAGCACCCCGGGCAGCTCGGTGCGATAGCCCTCGAGGAAGCTGCGCGCGTCGGCAAACACCTCGGTGCGCAGCCCGTGGCGCTTCATCAGCCACGCCAGCAGCTCCCGCGTGGAGCTGTCGTCATCGACCACATAGACGGTCGCCTCGGCGCAGGGCAGCGAGCTCATCGGCCCTGGGGCCCCTGCGGTTCGGGGGTCGCCGTGCCCAGGAGCGCGCGCACGCGCGCGACCAGCTCGTGGGTCGAGAACGGCTTGGTCATGTAGTCGTCGGCCCCGGCCTCCATGCCCTTGGCGATCTCGCCGGCGCGCCCCTTGGCGGTCAGCATCAGCACCCGCGTGGCCGCGAGGCGCGCGTCGGCGCGAATGGCGCGGCATACGTCGAAGCCGCTGCGCCCGGGCAGCATGATGTCGAGCAGCACCAGGTCGGGGAGGAACTCGCCGAGGCACGCCACGGCCGCCACGCCGTCGCGCGCGATCTGCGTCTCGAAGCCGTTGCGCCGCATGAGGAATTCGAGCGAGGTCACGATGCTGTCCTCGTCTTCGGCGATGAGGACGCGGGGCGTCATTCGGCCGCCTTCAGCGCGCCGCTCGCGAGCGGCAGCGAGAACGAGAACACCGATCCCCGGCCGGGCTCGCTCTCGAGCCACAGGCGCCCGCCGAGGCGCTCCACGATCTGCCGGCAGATCGCGAGCCCGAGGCCGGTGCCGGCGGGCTTCTGCGTGAGGGTGTCGCCCACCTGCCGGAACTTCTCGAAGATCACCGCCTGGTGCTCGCGGCTCACGCCGACGCCGTTGTCCTCCACGTCGACGCGCACCCCCCCGTCGACCTCGGCGAGGCGCACCTCGACCCGGCCGGTGTTGGCCGGGCAGAACTTCATCGCGTTGGAGAGCAGGTTCAGCATCACCTGCATCACCCGGTCGCGGTCGGCGACGACCGCGGATACGCGGCTCGGCAGGCGCGCCTCGATCGCCACGCCGCGGCTCTTGAAGATCTGGCTGGTCGCGCTCACCGCATCGGAGACGATCTCGCGCAGGTCGAGCTCGGCGGTCTGCCACTGCGCCATGCCGGACTCGAGCTTGGCGAGGTCGAGGACCTGGTTGATGAGCCGGGTGAGGCGCTCCGACTCCTTGATGATGAGGCCGAGGAAACGGTGCCGCTCCGCCGGGTCGATGTCCGGGGTGTCGTGCAGGATCTCGGAGAACGCGCGGATCGAGGTGAGCGGGGTGCGCAGCTCGTGGGTGACGGTCGAGATGAAGTCGTCCTTCAGCCGGTCGAGCTCCTTCAGGCGCTCGTTGGCGGCCTGCAGGCCCGCGGTCGCCGCCTCGAGCTCGCGCTGCTTCTGCTCGAGCTCGTGGCTGTAGGCGATCACGTGCGACGCCTCGTCGATGATCGTCATCACCTCCTCCATCCCGAGCGGCTCCTCCTGGGCGATGGTGGCGACCATGGTGCGCGCCGAGGCCGCGCCAATGGTGCCGGCGAGCTGGCGCTCGGCGAAGTTGAGGAGCTCGGCGTCGGCCTCGAGCTCCTCGACGGAATTCAGGCCGCGGACCGTCGCATAGGCGAGGAAGAGCTCGGCGGCGCGCGTCGGCCCGAGGAAGCGACCGAGGAGCGTCTGCAGCGCGGAGGCCGAGGTGGTGGTGCGCCACACGCGCGGCACCTCGCCGGTCTGGGTGAAGACGTCGACGAACAGCGTCGCCTGGCTGTGCTCGGCCGCGCTTTGCCGCCCGGTGAGCGACACCAAGACGAACAGGCCGATGTTGGCGATCATGCTCCAGATCATCGCGTGGGTGATCTGGTCCATCCCGGTGAGGCCGAAGAGCTGCGTGGGCCGCAGGAGCTCGATGCCGAAGAGCCCGCGCTCCACGACCTCCATGCCGAACCATCCCGACTTCGCGAACGCCGGCAGCAGGAGCGTGTAGAACCAGACGGCGAATCCCGTCGAGAGCCCCGCGAGCGCCCCGTTGCGCGTACCGCCCTTCCAGTACAGTCCGCCGAGCAGCGCCGGGGCGAACTGCGCGACCGCCGCGAACGAGATCAGGCCGATCGAGACCAGCGCGTAGGCTTCCCCGGCGACCACGAAGTAGAAGTAGCCCAGCAGCAGGATGATCACGATCGCGCCGCGCCGGATGTCGAGCAGCAGCGCGGTGAAATCGCCGCGCGCGGCGAGGTTCAGCCGCTTCCAGCGCAGCAGGATCGGCATCACCAGGTCGTTGCACACCATGGTCGACAGCGCGATGGTCTCGACGATCACCATGCCGGTGGCCGCGGAGATCCCGCCCACGAAGACCAGCAGCGTGAGCCCCTCCTGGTTCTGCGACATCGGCAGCGTGAGCACGAAGCTGTCCGCGTCCACCCCCTGGGGGAAATGCAGCATGCCGCCGAAGGCGATCGGCAGCACGAAGATGTTGATCGCCAGCATGTAGAGCGGAAACAGCCACACCGCGGTCTTGAGGTGCTTCTCCTCGACGTTCTCGATCACCGCCACCTGGAACTGGCGCGGCAGGAACACGATCGCCAGCATCGACAGCACCGTCATCCACACCCAGTTGGCGATCGAGCCCTCGGCGGAGAACGGCACCATCAGTCGCGCGAGGTCCGGGCGCGCCGCCGCCTGGCTGAAGATGTCGCCCAGGCCGTTGAAGAGCCCGTAGGTCACGTAGATCCCGACCGCGAGGAATGCCACCAGCTTCACGATCGACTCGAACGCGATCGCGGCCACCATCCCCTCGTGGCGCTCGCCGACGTCGACCTGGCGGGTGCCGAAGGCGATCGTGAAGAGCGCCATGAAAACCGCGACGTACAGGGCGGTGACCTGCAGGATCGGCATGGTGCCGGGCTTGCCGGGCAGCCCCGCCGGCAGGTCCTGCAGCAGGATCTGGAAGCTCGAGGAGACCGCCTTCAGCTGCAGCGAGATGTACGGCAGGATGCCGATCACCGCGATCACCGTGACCAGCCCGCCGAGAAGCGCGCTCTTGCCGTAGCGCGAGGCGATGAAGTCGGCGAGCGAGGTGATGCGCGCGAGCTTGGAGATGCGGATGATCTTGCGCAGCACGAACCACCACAGCAGGATCATCAGCGTGGGGCCGATGTAGATCGGCAGGAACCCCACGCCGTCGTGCGCCGCGCGCCCGACGCTGCCGTAGAACGTCCACGCGGTGGCGTAAACCGCGAGCGACAGGCTGTAGATCACCGGGTTGGCGATCAGCGAGCGGCCCTGCCGCGCGCGCCCGTCGGCGTACCACGCGATCGCGAACAGCAACCCGATATAGCCGAACGAGCCTAGGACGACGACCCAGCCCTGGAGCATCGCGCTCGCCCTAGTCCGTGCGCTCCATGACGTACGCCACGAGCGCGATCACCAGCGCCCACGCAGTGAAGAGGTAGGCGTACAGCATGGGAATGCCGGAGATCGTGCTGCGCACGTTGAAGAGGGCGAGCAGCGGGTAGTTGAACAGCAGGCAGCCCAGCAGGAA
>JANMYH010000372.1:0-3605 GCA_031381925.1 Burkholderiales bacterium
GCCCGCTGCGGCGCCGCAATCGCCCGAGGAACGCGCGCAGCGGCAGCGCGAGAAGAAGGCGCGCGAGGACCAGGAAAAGGAAGACGAAGAGAAGAAGGGCAAGGGCAAGGGCAAGCTAGGGCCCTAGAGGCACCCTTTGAATCTGAGGAAGTAGACCCTCATCTCGGGGGTGGCGAAGGCGCAAAGCGCCGCGAACGCCAGGGCCGCATTCCGGGTCCTGGCGTTCGCGCTTTCGAGGGCGCCAGGGCCGCGGTGCGCGCGATCGGGCGCTCGTTGACCGGAGCGCACGCGATCGCCGCCATCACCGCGAGTCCCATCGAGATCCACCACGCGAGGTCGTAGCTGCCCTGCCGCGTGAAGATCACCCCGCCCAGCCAGGCACCGCCGAAGCTGCCGATCTGGTGGCCGAAGAAGACCAGCCCCATCAGCATCGAGGCGTGGCGCACGCCGAAGATCTGCGCGACCAGCGCGCGGGTGAGCGGCACCGTCGACCGCCCGGCGAGCCGGGCCGCGAGCGGAATCGCCAGGACGACGACGGGCGTTTGGACGTGACAAACCGTAACACACGGCAAGTCCCCGGGCATTGTCCGTCCCCGCCCTCGTGGAGCAAACTCCTTCCATCAAAAGGAGCAGGAGAGAACGAATGAAGATGCGACTGCTGGCTGCGATGCTGGTACTCGGCGCCACTCCGGCCGCGGCCGATTGCAACTGGGATTGGCTGTGCAACGGCGAGGGCGCGTGCAAGCACATGCCGATCTGCGACAGCGTGAACGAGCTTCCTCCGGCGCGGCCCGACAGCCAGCCGCCCGCGATGCCGCCGACGGCGATGCGACCCCACCGGATCGCCGGCACCGGAATCGGCGCGGGCAATACCCTCACCTGCGAGCACATCATGCGCAAGGGCAAGAGCGGGCGCTGGTACTGGAACGAGGCGTGCTTCTGCACCGATCCGCGCAAGGCCAAGGATCCGAGCGCACCGTTTTCGAATATCGTCAGATGCGATGCACAGTAAAAATGGATTCCCCCCGGCATACCGATTGCCGGGGCAGGCTAAGACTCGGGGATGACGCCGCAGGAACAAGCGGCGTCACTTGATCCGTCGAGAAGTGAACTCCTCCTCGATCGCTTCCTTGTAGTAGCTGGCCGGCGTGGGCGAGGCCATCAGGCGCCGGTAGACCTCGGGGGAGATGTTGGCGTACTCGAACGTCCCCACCGTCGTCTCGACCACGAGCTTGCGGCTGCGCTCGTCATAGCCCGCGGCCTTCATTCCCGACGCGTTGAGCCGCTTCATCTCCACGGGAATCACTCCTCGAGGTCTTCGACCAGGCGCTCGATCTCGTCGCGGTGGCCGCGATCGTGCTCGACCATCATGGCGACGAGGTCGGCGAGGCATACGGGCCGGTCGCCGAAGCGCGCCTCGCGCCGCAGGTCGTCGTCTCCGAGCGGTGCGAGGAGCCCGGCCAGCTCGACCCGTGCGGCGGCGAATTCCCGCGCCGCGGCACGCGCATCCTCGCGCAGGTAGTCGCGCGCGGCGGCCACCCTCGCTCCGTCGAACGGCTCGAGCGCCGGGCGCTCCTCGGCGAGCACCCGCCGCACGCGCACCACGTATCCCTCGCGTTCCAGGTCGCGCAAATGGCAGGCGTGCTCGACCAGCGAAAACTCGTCGGGGCCCGGACGCGCCGCGAGGGCATTGCTCGGCGCGGCCTCGATCGCCGCCACCAGGAAAGCGGGCATCGCCTGGAGCTGCTCGATCGATTCGGCAAGGCCGATTCGCGGAAGGTCGGCGGCGTTCATCTTGAGCTCCCGAAACAGGTGTCAGACACCATTTTCCTGCAAAGCCTCGCCAATGAAAACCCGGGTCCGTCCCTATTTTCCGGCCTTGTCGCCCCAGATCTGCTTCAGGCGCGCGTCGCGTCCGCAGCCGTTGCGGTAGAAGTTGTAGCGCACCGGATTCTTCGTGTAGTAGTCCTGGTGGTAATCCTCGGCCGGATAGAACGCGCCCGCCATCTCGATCGGCGTGACGAGCGCTTCCTTGAAGGGCTTGGACTTGTCGAGAGCGGCCTTGGAGGCCTCGGCGGACTTGCGCTGCGCCTCGTCGTGGAAAAAGATCGACGTGCGGTACTGGCTGCCGCTATCGCAGAACTGCCGGTCCTTCACCGTGGGATCGACGTTGACCCAGAACACCTCGAGCAGCTTTTCGTAGGTCACCTTCTTCGGGTCGTAGACCACCTGCACCACTTCGGCATGCCCGGTCGAGCCCGACGAGACCTGCTCGTAGGTCGGGTTCACGGTACGCCCGCCCATGTAACCCGAGATCGTCGCACTCACCCCGGGCAGCTTGTCGTAGGGCGGTTCCATGCACCAGAAGCATCCTCCGGCAAACGTGGCGACCGCGTGGCCGGGCGGCACATTTGGAGGGGCTGCAACCGCGGTTCCCGCGAGGAGCAGGACTGTGGCAAGCGAGATCAGGCGTTTCATCGATCGGTTCTCCATGGGGTGTCAAGTATCTGTCGCGCGGCCGCGCCCGGGATTACGCCGGAAGCTCGAGTAAAGGCGCCCGACCGCATCAATGGATGGTACGTGCGACCGGCGCACCTGGTTGCAACCCGGCATCGCCCGCGCGTGCTCGATCACGAAGCGACGCGGCCTTCGCCAGGCTCCCACAGCCACGCGGCCCCGCGCACGCCGCCCGCGTCTCCGTGGGCGGGCGGCAGCAGGCGGGTGCGAACCGAGTCGGAGAAGACGTGCGGGCCCCAGAGCGCCGGCACGCGCTCGTAGAGGCGTGCGATGCGGGACAACCCGCCGCCGAGGATGATCGCATCCGGGTCGACCACGTTGATGACCGAAGCCAGCGCGCGGGCAAGGCGCTCTTCATATCGGGCGAGTGTCGCATCGGACGCCGCATCGCCGGCCCCGGCACGCGCCGCGATCTCCTCGGCCGAGAGGCGCGCGCCCGTCGCGCGCGCGTGGTCGGCCGCGAGCCCCGGTCCCGAGAGGTACGTTTCCACGCAGCCGCGACGCCCGCAATAGCAGGGCGGAAGCGGCTGGTCTTCGGGGCCGGGAAGCGGCAGCGCGTTGTGCCCCCATTCGCCGGCGATCGCATTCGCGCCCTCGATCACGCGGCGCCGAACCACGAGCCCGCCGCCGACCCCGCTACCGAGGATCACGCCGAAAACCACCTCGGCATCGCGGCCCGCACCGTCGATCGCCTCCGAGAGCGCGAAGCAATTGGCGTCGTTGGCAATGCGAATCGGCCGCGCGAGAAGGCTCTCGAGATCGTCCTTCAGCGTTCGAGCGTTGAGGCAGGTCGAGTTGGCGTTTCTCATGCGCCCGTCGCGGGGCGAGGGCGATCCCGGCGTCGCCACCCCGACACTTGCCGCGGTGGAAAGCTCGCGCTCTGCGTCCTTCACCAAGGTCGCCAGCGCTGCAAGCGTGGCTTCGTAGTCTCCAGTGGGCGTGGGCACGCGGCGGCGCAGGCGAATCCCGCCGGCCGCGTCGAGCGCGGCGAGTTCGATCTTGGTGCCGCCGAGATCGACGCCGAAACGGTAGGAAGGGATCATGCGCGGGGCCGGGTGAACGGCCCGCGCACTATAGCGTGATTACCC
>JANMYH010000376.1:0-1533 GCA_031381925.1 Burkholderiales bacterium
GCGCTGAGGCGCACCTTCGACCGCGGCAGGGCGATGCGCGTCGTCGCGATGAGGCGCACCAACTCGAAGACCTCGACGGGCGCTTGAGCTCCGAGCGGCGTGCCGGGCATGGCCATGAGGCAATTGATCGGCACGCTCTCCGGCGCGGGGTCGAAGCCGGTGAGCACTTCGAGCAGACGCAGCCGATCGGCCACGGTCTCGCCCAGGCCGATGATGCCGCCGCAGCACACATCCATGCCGGCCTGCTGCACGGCGTCGATGGTGTCGAGGCGATCCTGGAACGTGTGCGTGGTCACGATCTCCGGGTAGTACTCGGGCGAAGTGTCGAGGTTGTGATTGTAGGCGGTCACGCCGGCGTCCTTGAGCTGGCGGGCTTCGGCGAGCGAGAGCTGGCCGAGCGTGACGCACACTTCCATGCCGAGCTTGGAGACTTCGCGGATGGTGCCGAGCACCTGCTCGAAGCGCGGATCGCCGGACCGCACGCCCTTCCACGCCGCGCCCATGCAGAAGCGCGTCGAGCCATTCTCCCGCGCCCGGCGCGCGACGGCGAGCACGTCCTCCGTCTCCATGAGCCGCTCCGCTTTCACGCCGGTGTGGTAGCGCGCGCTCTGGGCGCAGTAGCCGCAATCCTCCGAGCAGCCGCCGGTCTTGATCGAAAGCAGCGTGCAGAGCTGCACCTCATTTTTTCCGCCCCAGTGCTCGAGATACGCGGCGCGCGCACGGCTCAGGAGATCGAAGAAAGGGGTGTCGTAGATGGCTTGCAGCTCGGGGAATTTCACGGCGCGGGAGTCTTGGGAGCGAGGGGAAAGGTGTCGAGCGCGGAGTGGGCACGAGGCACCGCGAGAGGTCGGAAAACCGCAGAGGATTTTTGCCGGCGGAGTCTTTCTCTGCGGTCTTCTCATCTCTGCGGTGCAGCCCTCCGCGGTGTCGCACAGACTCTGCGTTTCATTTCCGCCACGCGTGCCAGGCGCGAGCGAGTCGGCTCTCGAATTCGGAAGGCTTGGGCTTGAAAAGCGGGCGACCGAGCGCGTCGGCGGTGCGGCGCAGGCGGGCGCGCTGCGTATCGATGAGGGCGACGATGGCGTCGAACGTGGCCGAGGAACGCTGGCGCTTGCCGTGTTGCGCGAGGTGCTGGCGGAGCAGGGCGAGATCGTGCTCGGCGCCGAGGGTGTCGCCGAGCGCAGCGAGTCGCCGCGCGAGGGCGCGGAGCTTCTTCGGCTGGCAGCCTTGCACGAGGCGGACTTCATTCCAGAGGAGCTTCACGCGCTGACGCCAGCGGTGGCGAATCTCCGGCGAGGGATCGTCGAGCGCGTCGGCGAAACTGTGCCGTCCACGCCGGTAGCTGCGGGTGATTCCGGGGCCGAGGGCGCGCCAGCCTTTGCGGGAAAATTCGAGCGCCAGCAGGCGGTCGTGCGCGGCGCTCACCAGCGCCGCCACGTCGCGCAAATCGGCCGCCGTGAGCGAGAGGCGCCGGGCGGAAGCCGTCTGCGCCTGGAGCAGGCTGCGCACATGCTCGAAACGCTGCGCCGCGCG
>JANMYH010000385.1:0-8052 GCA_031381925.1 Burkholderiales bacterium
CGCCCCACGACAGCATGAGAGGCAGCGCGCCGAGGAGCGCCGCCATGGTGGTCATGAGGATCGGCCGGAAGCGCAGCAGCGCCGCCTGCCGGATCGCCTCGTGCGCGGGCAGCTTCTGCTCGCGCTCGGCGTCGAGGGCGAAGTCCACCATCAGGATCGCGTTCTTCTTCACGATGCCGATCAGCAGGATGATCCCGATGATCGCGATGATGCCGAGGTCCTGCCCCGCGATCATGAGCGACAGCAGCGCCCCAACGCCCGCCGAGGGCAGGGTCGAGAGGATCGTCACCGGATGGATGTAGCTCTCGTAGAGCACGCCCAGCACGATGTACATCGTGACCACCGCCGCCAGGATCAGCAGCAGCGTGTTGAGGAGGGAGGCGCGAAAGGCGCTCGCCGCGCCCTGGAATTCGGTGCGCACGCTTTGCGGCAGCACGAGCTCCTTCTGCGCGCGCTCGATTGCGTCCACCGCCTGGCCGAGCGACTTGCCCGGGGCGAGGTTGAACGACACGGTGTTCGCCGGGAACTGGCTGATGCGGCTCACGGCGAGCGGTCCCACGCGCTCGCTCAGCGTCGCCACGGAAGCCAGCGGCACCTGCACGCCGCCGGTTCCGGGCACGAAGATGTCGCTCAGCGCCGCGGGGCCGGCGCGGAACTCGGGCTTCACCTCGAGCACCACGCGGTACTGGCTCGCCTGGGTGAAGATCGTCGACACGAGCCGCTGCCCGAAGGCGTTGTAGAGCGCGTTGTCGATGGCCGCGGGAGTCACGCCCATGCGGCCGGCGCTATCCCGGTCGATGGCGATGTAGGCCTGCAATCCCTGGTCCTGGAGGTCGGAGGCGACGTCGGCCAGCTGCGGGAGCGAGCGCAGCTTCTCGATGAGGCGCGTGGTGCTCGCGCGCAGGTCGGCGGCGTTCGCGCTCTCGACGGTGAGCTGGTACTGGGTGCGGCTCACGCGATCCTCGATGGTCAGGTCCTGCACCGGCTGCAGGTAGAGGGCGATCCCGTCCTGGCGCGCCACGCGCTGCTTGAGGCGCTCCATCACCACGCCCACGCGCTCGCGCCCCGAGTGGGGCTTCAGCTGGATCTGCAGGCGTCCCGCGTTCTGGGTGACGTTGGTGCCGTCCACGCCGATGAACGACGACACGCTTTCCACCGCCGGGTCCTCGAGGAGGATCTGGGCGAGCGTGCGGCTTCTCTGCGCCATCGCTTCGAACGAGGCCGACTGCGGCCCCTCTGAGATGCCCTGGATCAACCCCGTGTCCTGCTGCGGGAAGAAGCCCTTGGGAATCGCGAGGTAGAGGATCGCCGTAAGTACCACCGTCACCAGGAAGACGATCATGGTGAGCGGCTGGTGGCGCAGCACCCACTCGAGCATCCGGCCGTAGCGCTCGATGACGCGATCGAAATACTCGCCGGTCCGGCGCGCGAACTTGCCCTGCTTCTCCGGCGGGATGTGCTTGAGCAGCCGCGCCGCCATCATCGGCGTGAGCGTGAGCGAGACGAACGCCGAGATGAGTATCGCCACGGCGAGGGTCACGGCGAACTCGCGGAAGAGCCGTCCCACCACCTCGCCCATGAATAGCAGCGGAATCAGCACCGCCACCAGCGAGAAGGTGAGCGAGATGATGGTGAAGGCGATCTGCCTCGAGCCCTTCAGCGCGGCCTCCATCGGGTCCTCGCCCTTCTCCACGTAGCGGGCGATGTTCTCGATCACGACGATCGCATCGTCCACCACGAAGCCGGTGGCGATGGTGAGCGCCATCAGCGTGAGGTTGTTGATGCTGAAGCCGGCGAGGTACATGACCCCGAACGTGCCGATGATCGACAGCGGCACCGCGGCGGCGGGGATCAGGGTCGCGGTGGCGCTCCGGAGGAACACGAAGATCACCGCCACCACCAGCCCCACGGCGAGCAGCAACTCGAATTGCGTGTCGTGCACCGAAGCGCGGATGGTCACGGTGCGGTCGGTGAGGAGCTGCGTCTCGATCGAGGCCGGCAGCGCGGCGGTGAGCGTCGGCAACAGCGCCTTCACCCGGTCCACGACCTCGATCACGTTGGCGCCCGGTTGGCGCTGGATGGCGAGGATGATCGCCGGGGTGTCGTTCATCCAGGCGGCGAGCTTGGAATTCTCGGCGTCCTCGACCACGTCGGCGATGTCGGCAAGGTAGACCGGCGCGCCATTCTTGTAGGCGATGACCACACGGCGGTATTCCTCGGGACTGCGCAGCTGGTCGTTGGCGTCGATCGTGTAAGAGCGCGCCGGCCCGTCGAAGCTGCCCTTGGCCTGGTTCACGTTGGCCGCGTTGATGGCGGTGCGCACATCCTCGAGTGACAGCCCCGCGGCGGCGGCGGCGCGCGGGTTCACCTGGACGCGGACCGCGGAGCGTTGGCCTCCGGAGAGCGTGACCAGCCCCACCCCGGGCACCTGGGAGATCTTCTGCGCGAGCCGCGTGTCGACGAGGTTCTGCACCTGCGTCATCTTCATCGTCTTCGACGTGATGCCGAGCGTGACGATCGGTGCGTCCGCGGGATTCACCTTGCTGTAGATCGGCGGCGAGGGGAGGTCGGCGGGCAAAAGGTTCGAACCGGCGTTGATCGACGCCTGCACCTCCTGTTCGGCGGCGTCGAGCTCGATGGCGAGGTCGAACTGCAGGGTGATGACCGAGGCGCCGCCGGAGCTCGTGGACGACATCTGCTTCAGGCCCGGCATCTGGCCGAACTGGCGCTCCAGGGGCGCGGTGATCGAGGAGGTCACCACGTCGGGGCTCGCGCCCGGGTAGAGGGTGACGACTTGGATGGTGGGGTAGTCGACCTGGGGAAGCGCGGAGAGCGGCAGCTGGCGGTACGCGACCCATCCGGCCAGCACGATGGCGAGCATCAGCAACGCCGTGGCGACCGGCCGAAGGATGAAGAGCCGTGACGGATTCATTGGGGGGCCTTCCCGGCCTCCGTGCCACGCGCCTCGCGACGCTTCCTGAATTCCTCGCGCTGCTCGGGGGTCATTGCCTCGAGGCGCTTCTTGTACTCCTCGCGCGTTCCTCCCGCTGTCTCGGGCGCCCGCGGAGAGGAACGTGGCGTGGGAGAGGGCCGGGGTGAGGGTTCGCCGCGCAATCCACCCTCTCCCCGGGTTGAGGGTCCGCCGCGCGCCGCCCCGGCAGGCTCGGTCACCTCGACCTTCGCGCCCTCGCGGATGCGATCGACGCCGTCGGTGATCACGCGTTCGCCCGCCTGGACTCCGGTGAGCACCTCCGTGAGCAGGCCTTCGGTTGCGCCGGTCGTGATCGGCCGCAGCGTCACCGTGCTGTCTTCCTTCACCACGTAGACCACGGTGCCCTGGGCGCCGCGCTGCACCGCCGCCGACGGGACCAGCACCGCGTTCTTGTGCGTGTCGACCACCATGCGCACGTTCACGAACTGGTTGGGGAAGAGCTTGCCCGCGGGATTCGGGAACTGGGCCTTCAGCTTCACGGTGCCGGTGGTCACGTCGATCTGGTTGTCGGTGGTGACGAGGGAACCGCGCGCGAGGACTTCCTTCTGCTCGCGGTCCCACGCCTCCACCGGGGGCTTGTCGCCCGCGGCGAGGCGCGCGAGCACGCGCGGGAGCGTGTCCTGCGGGATGGTGAAGAGGACCGAGATCGGGTCGACCTGCGTGATCACCGCGACGCCCTCCGGGTCCGAGCCGCGCACCATGTTGCCGGCGTCGACCACGCGCAGGCCGAGGCGCCCGGCGATCGGGGCCGTGATGCGGGTGTACGACAGCTGCAGCCTCGCGTTGTCGACCTGCGACTGCCCGATCTTGATGGTGCCTTCGAGCTGGCGCACCAGGGCCGCTTGCTGGTCCACCTGCTGGGCCGCGATCGAGTCCTGCGCGAGGAGCTTGCGGTAGCGCTCGAGGTCGAGGCGGGCGTTATTCAGCTGCGCCGCGTCACGCGCAAGCGTGCCTTCCGTTTGCGAAAGGGCGACTTGCAGGGGCACGGGATCGATCTGGGCGAGGAGGTCCCCCGCCTTCACCAGCTGCCCTTCGCTGAACGGGACCGATTGCAGCTGGCCGTCGACGCGCGGCTTCACCGTCACGGTGCGGAGCGCCGTTGCGGTGCCCAGCGCCGTCTGCACGATGTTGATGTCGCCGGTCTTCGCCCCGACGGCCGCGACCGGCTGGGCCCGGTTGGGATCGCCGCCGCGCCCGCCCTTGCCGGCGCCCTTGGCGGATTTGCCGTCCTTGGTAGTGGACGGCTTGGCATCGCCCGGGGCCGCATCCGTGCGGCTGAGCACATACCAGCCCGCGAGGGCCGCGAGAACGAGGACCGCCACGATCGCCACCGGCTTGATCCAGGTGCGGCGGCGGGCAACGGGCGGGGAATTGGGGTCCGGCGACAGGTCGATCATGGGAGTTTTTTGTTCTTGGGCACTATTGGAGCAGGGTTAGTCCGAGAGTTTCCCCGCGAATTGCATCGAAATGTTACGCCGGCACGATCGCCGGCTCCTGCATGGCCGCGATCTGCTCGCGAAGCTCCAGGATCCGGTCCTGCCAATAGCGCGGCGTGTTGAACCAGGGGAATGCGAGCGGGAAGGCGGGGTCGTCCCAGCGGCGCGCGAGCCAGGCCGAGTAGTGCAGGAGGCGAAGCGTGCGAAGGGCTTCGACCAGCTGCAGCTCGCGATCGTCGAATTCGGCGAAATCTTCGTAGCCCTTGAGGATCTTGCCGAGCTGCTGGCCCATGGCCTCGCGGTCGCCCGAGATGAGCATCCACAGGTCCTGCACCGCGGGGCCCATGCGCGCGTCGTCGAGATCGACGAAGTGCGGGCCGCCGGGGGAGTTTCCGGTGGCGGGCGTCCACAGCACATTGCCCGCATGGCAGTCGCCGTGCAGCCGGATGCGCTTCACCGTCCCCGCGCGGGCGAAGGCGTGGCGAACTGCCTCGAGGGCGAGGTCGGCGGCCTGTTTCCAGGCGGGTGCGAGGTCGGGTGGGAGGAAGCCGCTCGCCAGCAGGAAGGCGCGCGGCTCGTCGCCGAAGCTTTCGATGTCGAGCGCGGGCCGATGCATGAACGTGCGCGTCCCGCCGACCGCGTGGATGCGCCCGATGAAGCGGCCGATCCATTCGAGGGTCGACGCATCGTCGAGCTCGGGCGCCCGCCCGCCGCGTCGCGGGAAGACCGCAACGCGAAAGCCTTCGGCATCGAGCAGGGTGCGGCCCCCGAAGGCAAGCGGGGCGACCACCGGAATCTCGGCCGCGTCGAGCTCGGCGGCGAACGCATGCTCCTCGAGGATCTGCGCATCGGTCCACCGTGCGGGCCGGTAGAACTTCGCGACCACGAGGCCGCCGCTTGCCAGCCCATCGCCGTCGCGCGGCGCCTCGAGGCCTACCTGGTAGACGCGATTTTCGTAGCTGTTGAGGGCGAGCAGGCGCCCATCGCACCGCAGGCCCACGCTGTCGAGCGAGTTGAGGACGAGATCGGGAGTGAGGCGCGCATAGGGATGGGGGTCATTCACCCGCCGATTCTACGTGCGGTCCCGAACGCGCCCCCGATTGGCGTTGACGCGCCGCAGCATTGCACCCTTCGAGTGCGGCGACAAAATGAAAATTGGTGTCAGAGACCGATTACGGCGGGAATGGGTCCCTGGCACCATTTTTCTGCCATGGCACGCTAACTGCTCATCGGTTTGCATGCAATTCACCCGTGACATCCGGCGCGTGCTGCAACGCAAGCCGCTCGACACCGAAACGATGGCGCTGCTGTGGGGCGGGATCCTCGACGAGGCGGTCGACGCAGTGGAGATCGGCGCGGTCGTCGGTGCGCTTGCGGCCGCGGGCGAGACGCGCACCGAGCTCGCGGGCCTGTATCGCGCAGCGCACGCCCGGATCACGCGCTGGTCCCCGCCGGTTCGAAACGGCATCGTGTCGATCGCGGCTTACGGGCTCGTGCCGGGGGAGTCGGTGGCGGTGTCGCTCGCCTGCGCGTTGCTGCGCCGCTTCGAGATTCCGGTGGTGATCCACGGGGTGCTCGATTCCCCGTGCGGCGTATCGACGGCGTCGGTGCTGCGCGAGCTGGGCGTGTTGCCGTGCGCGAGCTTCGTGCAGGCCGACGAGAAGCTCATCGCCGAGGGGGTCGCGTTCCTTCCCGCCCAGCTGGTGTCGCCCGCCTTCGCGTCGCTCATCGCGCTCCGCGGCAGGCTCGGGGTCGAGAACATCGCGCACCTCGCCGCCCAGGCGCTCGACCCCACGCAGGGCATCGCCACGCGCCTCACGTTTTCCGCGGACGGAACGCTGAGCGAGCGCTTCGAGTCGCTGGCGGCGGAAGCGGACGGCGACTCGGTGGCCGCGCGCTGGCCCGAGGGCCGCTCGCCGCTCACGCTGTCGATCCGGCCACGGATAGAGCGCATCCGTGGCGGGGTCCGGGAGGTGCTGTTCGAGGCCGACGCCCAGGAAACCCCGACCGCGCTGGCTCCCCCGCCCGACGACGCCCCGGGGATCGCCCAGTGGGTGCGCCGGGCCACCGGCGGCGCGGTGCCCGTCCCGATCCCGGCCCTGGCCCTCGCCGCGGCGTGCCTGTACGCCATCGGCAGCGCTCCCGACTTTAGCCAGGCCAAGGCGATCGCCGCCCTTCACGCTGCACGCCTCGCCGCCTGAGGCTTACATAACCCCTTAATCCAAAGGGGTTTTCCGTGCGTGCTAGAATCGCCTCGTTAAGGCTGTCCCCTCAAAATTCCGGAGCACAACCATGAAAAATCCCTTGGATTCGCTTTGGGGCACCGTCATCTCGGGCCTGGTCCTGACGGTTGTCCTCTACTACCTCGCGCGCGCGATGATGGGAGCCTGACATGACCATGGACTTCATCCAGTACGGTCTCGGGCGCTGGCTGCACATCATGGCGGGCGTGATGTGGATCGGCCTTCTCTACTACTTCAACTTCGTGCAAGTCGACGCGCTCAAGGCCGCGGCCGCCGACACCCCGCCGACCGGGGCGGGGATCACCAAGCACGTCGCGCCGCGCGCGCTCTTCTTCTTCCGCTGGGCGGCGGTGGTGACCGTGCTGATGGGCGCTTTCATGCTCGGAGGCAAGATCGACGACGCGCTGCTCTTCAAGGAGAAGGCCTACGTGCCCATCGGGATCGGCGCGTGGCTCGGCCTCATCATGTTCTTCAACGTGTGGGTGCTGATCTGGCCCAACCAGAAGAAGATCCTCGGCATCGTCCCGGCGACCGACGAGGAGAAGGCCAAGGCGCGCCGCGTCGCGTTCCTCGCCTCGCGCACCAACGTGATGATGTCGATGCCGATGCTGTTCATGATGGTGGCTTCGGGCGGAATTTTCCGACGGGCCATCTTCGGCGCCTGATAGTTCGCGAAACCCTGTCCAACGTTCGCTCCCTCCCCCCTGGGGGAGGGTTGGGGAGGGGGTAGCTGACTCGACCTACTTCTTCGGAATCCCGGTGACTTTGTCGCCGGCCTTCAATTTCTTGCCTGCGAACCAGCCCTTGTTGGTCTCAATCGCGTAGATCGACGGCCCCGCCGACATGTGGGAGTCGAGGCTCTGGGGCTCCATGTCGAGGATGTTGAGGATGGTGCCCTGGGCGTCGATGAACGCCACCGAAAGGGGGATCAGCGTGTTCTTCATCCACATGCTGTGATAGGCCGGCTCGTCGAAGATGAAGAGCATGCCGTCGTCGCGGCCGAGCGTCTGGCGGAACATGAGGCCCCGGGAACGCTCCTCGTCGGACTGCACGACCTCGACCTTGAGCGGGTGGTGGCCGACCTTGACGGTGGCGGTCCTGAGGCGGGTCTCGGCCGCCGCAGTCGTCGCCGTGGCCAGCAGCAGCGCGATGGCGAGAACCCGAAGCGGGGCGCAGGAGTCCAACCGGTACGTTTTCATGGGCAAAATACTAACGCATGAAGATCTGTCTTCGCCGACTCCTGTTTCTCGCGCCCGCCCTGGTGGCGGCCGGCTGCGCGATGCGCCCCGTGATCAACCTGCCGCCCCCCGACCGGCCGGAGTCCCCCGTCCAGGCCCTGGAGCGGCGCACCAAGGCGTCGCGCCCGACCTACAACCTCACC
>JANMYH010000425.1:0-2715 GCA_031381925.1 Burkholderiales bacterium
CCCATGAACATCGAGGGCCTGCTGGTGGCCGGGCGCTGCATCTCCGCGGACCACGCCGCACACGCACGCTCGCGCAACATGCCGGCGTGCATGGCGACCGGGCAGGCGGCAGGGGTGGCCGCCGCGGTGGCGATCGAGGAAGGCACTTCGGTTCGGAATGTGCCGATCAAGAAGGTCCAGGATGCGCTTCGCAAGCTCAAGATGCCGCTGCATGCCGAAGAGGTCAAGTAAGACGCAGTAGACATGAAGCACGAGCCGAACAGGAACGCCAAGGTCATCATCCCGCTGGCCGTTGCTGGCTGGCTCGGAGGCATCCTGGTGTTCCGGAAGGACGTGCCTGCCGTCTTCGAGGTCTTGTTTGTCATCGGCTTCGCGATCGCCATCCCCGTGGTCGTGTTCTACCTGATCGGGGAGGCAGGCTGGCGGGCGCTCGCCAAGCGCTATCGCGCGACCGCTCCGTTCACCGGGCAGTGGCAGGCCTGCGCCACCGGGCAGATGGCCCTGGTCAACGTGGACCACCCGGAGTTTCACAAGGTGAAGATGCGCTTTGTTGGTGGCAGCCTGCGCGTCGCGTCCACGCCTGAGGCACTCCATCTCTCCACGATTTTTTCGGCGCTTCCTGTCCTGGGTTGGTTCTTTCCACGCTTGCAGATTCCCTGGACTGCAGTCTCGAAGGCGCATGTTTTCGAAGCGCCCGGCTGGTTCACTCCTGCAAGCGAGCCCGGAACAATTCTCCAGGTCGCCTACGATCCCAACTACACCGGCAAATTCGTCGAGATGGAGGTCGGCGATTCGCCGGTCTTCATTCAGCTGCCTGCCGAGATCCTTGGCGAAGGCGTTTCGCGCCTCCGGGGGATGGCTCCACGTTGATCGGGAGATATGATGCGTAGATGCATGGCAATTTTCTCTCCCAGGGTTTTCGCGAGCTGGGCCGCAAGCTGGCCCGCTCGCGGCTGCGCCGCACGATCCGGAAACACGAGTCCGAGCGCCTCACCGCCCTGACCGCCCTCGGCCAGGCGGCCTGGGAAGGCAAGATCGATCTCGGCAAGCACGCCGTCCTTCGCGATCGCCTTGCCGGCCTCGATGCGCGCGCGGGCGAACTCTCGCAGGAATCGAGCCGGCTCGAGAAGGACAAGTCCGCGCTCGAAGCGCAGCGCACCTCCGAGCTCGACGCGTTCGCCGCACGCCGCAAGGCGGTGGAGACGAAGAAGAGCCCGGTCGACGCGGCGCTGCGCGAGGCGCGATCGCGCAAGGCCGCCTGCGAGCAGGCGATCAAGCAGGCAGAGTCGCGGGCGGCGGCAATCGCCGGCAAAGTTGCGGGACTGGATCGGGACATTGCGTCACTCGGGGCCGCGGCTGGCGCCGACGCGCAGCAGAAAGTTACCGCCGCCCAGACGGAGCGCGCGAAGCTTGCAAGCGAGCAGGTCGAGCTGGGACCGAAGCTCGCGGCATCGCGAGCGGAGCTGCCCGGGCACGCAGCCGAGGACAGCCGCCTCGCGGGCGAGAGCCAGAAGCATGCCGCCGAGATCGCCGTCGTCGATGCCGAGCAGAAAGCGGCCATCGGCCGCATCGACGCCGAGCTCGCCCGGCTGCGGTCGGAGTTGCAGGGTGCGACGCAGCAATCGGGCGCGGTGAGCAAGGACCGCGCGGGGACTTTCGGCGAGCTCGGCAAAGCGCTCTACGACGGGGGCGAGCGCCCTGCAGCGCTCTCCCAGCCGATCGAGCGCGTGGCGACCATCGATCGCGACCGCGCGCAATCGGATTCGGCGCACTACGCATCGCTGGCCGAATCGAGCACGGTCCCCGGCGCCGCGATGGCCAAGTTCTGGGGCGTGATGCTCGGCGTGCCGCTGATGCTCGCCGTGCTCGGCACCGTCGCCTACAGGTATGCGCATCGCGACGTATCCGCCGCCGACGCGCCGCAACCCGCCGCCGTGGCACAGGTGAATCCTGGCGAGTGCCAAGTACAGGATGCGCCGGAGAAGGGCAAGGGCGTCATGGTTCGCAGCAATTGCATTCGCCACGAGGGCACGTTCACCAGGGGCGTCCTGCAAAACGGCAAGATCACCTATCCCGACGGGCGCGTTGCAGAGGGCACCTTCGTGGGCGGCCAGCAGCTGGGCATGGGCACGCTCACCTGGCGCGATGGCCGACGCTACGAGGGAATGTTCGTCGAAGGCCGTTCATCGGGCCCCGGGATATTCGTCGCCGCCGATGGAACTCGGTACCGGGGCATGTTCGAGCCCGGCGTGAAGCTCACCGGCATCGGCACCCGCAAGAGCCCCGATGGCACCGTGCTGGTGGGAGAGTTCGTCGATGGCAAGCCGTCGAAGAAGATGGTGCTGGTCAGGGACGGCAAGGCCGAAGTGGTGGCCGGGGATACGGGCGTTCCCCCCAAGGGCACGGCAACCCTGGAGACCGTAACCCAATGATCCGCCGGAACGCAGGACGATCGATGCGCGCCGCCGTGATCGCGATCGCCTTGTTCGCCACCCTTCCGGCCATCGTACCGGCCCAGAGCCTGAGCAAATGCGGGTGCGACGACGTCCGGGAGATGCGCGATCGCTGGTGCTCGGCGCGCGCGGCAAGGGCCGAGTACGAGCGCATCGAGAGGTACCTCAAGGCCGAGAAGGCGAAGACCGGAAATACGCGGATGTTTTCCAACGCGGACAAGAACATGATCAACCAGACCTGTGTGAAGGATGCGATCAACGC
>JANMYH010000009.1:0-3558 GCA_031381925.1 Burkholderiales bacterium
CTCCCCGACAAGGTAGGCATCGCGGCAACCGCTCGCGTCGTCACCCGGCACGTACAACATCGGGGAGGTGCGCATGCCGCGGCTCGCGCTCGCCGTGACCTGGACGGGCCGGGCTTGCGACGAAATCCGGCTCACGCCGACACGACTCGACCTGGAATCGTTGCGGGAATGCAGCGCATGACCTTGCCGATGACCAGCGGCTCGGAGGGGGAGATTCGCACGCCCACCAAATCGCCCACAGCGAGGGCGCCGCAGTCGGCTTGCGAGCCTTCGAGACCCAGCCCGGTTTCGCTCACGTTGGTGAGCGTCACCCGTCGGCATGCGGGATCGTAGATCTCGTCGAGCGCCAGGTCGCGCTCGCGCTCCGTGCGCATCGCGGTGCGCGCCACGCCGTCCTTGGAGGCGAGCACGATCGCGGCCGCGCGCGGCGCGGCGGGTGTAAAACCACGGGCAGTGATTTCCCCAAGCCCGATATACAGCTCGACCAACCGGTCGGTCGCCTGGCGTTGGGCACGAGTTGCCGGCCGGGTCCTCGACGTGCGCAGGCCGCGGCGTATCACGTCGATCACCGCAACGTGCTCCTCGATTCGAAAGTCAGCAGTGCAGCCTTCGGAAGGCACGATCCGGCCCACGTGGAATTCCGCGAGGAGCGCGCGAAACGCCGCATCGATGGGGTCTTGCGGCAAGTACAGGGTGGGCCCCTCGTTGGCTCGACGTCCGCTCCTCAAGCCGTCTCCCGAGTCGAGGTCGGCGCGCAGGGTCGAACCCACCGGGGCCTCGGCAACGCCCTGGAGGACCGGCGCCCACATCCACAACCACTCGTCGAGGATCTCGATCTGCTTGCAGGTGAGCGTGCCGCTGGCGAATCGGGCCAGCATCAAGGCGCGGAAGTAGAGCGCTTCGAGCGTGCAGGGCCGCACGCGGCCGCCGGCTTCGATATGGAGGGGCTCGCGTTGGCGGCCCGTGGAGATGCCACGGCGCATGAGCGCGTGCAGGGACCGGTAGTCGCGCGCAACCTTGGCGGCGGTGGTCGTTTCCCATTTCGTCGCCTCGCCGATGTAGAGGAGGGCAAGCGAAATGACGGTCAGCATCCGCGGGTCGTCGGGCCCGATGGAGCGCCTCAACGACTCCATGAGCTGGAAGCCGAGGGCTGCGATTCGGTGGCTGGTCGCGTAGATCCAGCCGGCCTGGGCCGTCTCTTCGTCGGTCCAGTCGAGCGGGGTTGAAAGCAGCCTGCACTTCGCCGCCTCGACGAACGGTGCGAGACGGGAGTGAAGGTCCACGAGCCCCGCAAGGGACGCCTCGGGAGAAGCTCCTGTGGCCAATGATTGGGTTTCCTGCAATTGCCGCTCGATGGCGGCGCGCAACGGGTTCGCGTTCATGGGAGTCCTAGGCAGCGCTGCGTTGGGAAGCGGGGACGGCGGGGGTGCGGGGGGCGGACATCTCGCGATGAAAATCCGCTCCCAGGACCTCGGGAGTCAGGTCCCACGAGGCCTGCAGCCAGTTGGGCATGTCGGGCCATGGGCCGTAGCTGTCCTGGGCGCGGGCGCCCTGGGCATTTCCGAAGAGCGCAGTTTCGGCAGGCGCGAGGGCGCGGCCGAGCCGCGCGACCTCCAGCCACTCCACGCTGCCCGGATAGACGCTGCAGAAGTCGCGTGCGAACTCGGTGAATCCCGCGGCATCGCGGCGGAGGTAGGCGAGCTCGAGCCGTGCAAGGCGCAGCAGCCTCGCGCTTCCCGCCTGGCCGATGGCCAGCTCCAACAACTCGTCGGCGCGATCGAATTTCTGTTCTTCGAAGTACAGCCGCACGCCCTTGATGACTCGCTCGGCATCGCGGAGGTCATCGCTCGACCGCGCGACTCCCGGGAAACGTATCGCTATATAGCGATCGCGCAGCTTCGCGCGCATGACATCGTGGCTGGCAGAGGTGACCGGATTGACCGAATTGAGGGGGCTGTCCGGGCTGACCGGACCGACGACACTCGCCTGGATGACCTCGGGCTCGGAGTCCTTCTTGGGCTCCCATTCAAGAAGGTATAGCTCCGGCGGCCGAGTCGAGACCGTCTTCGGCGGCGCTTGCGGTTTCCGGGCCGGCGGAGCAGCCGGGGTCGAGGCCCGCGGCTGGTATGCGCTGCGAGGCTCGGCCCGCGGCGGCGGCTCCGCATTCGAATGATTCAATTGGAAGGCTCGCGCAACGTACGCGAGGATCGCGATCGCGGCTGCGATCAGCACCATCAACGTCGGGGTCATGGAATCGCCTTTCAGGCTCGTGTGGGTACAACGCGAGACTGAGGCTTGCTCCAGGGCGCGCCCATCGGGAGAAACGCCGTGTGCGGGTGCGAAAAACCCGAGACGACGGTCTAGGGGTTTTGGAGGCCCCGGCCTCCGGAAACACCGATTTGCGCGCGAGGCCTGCGCGCAGAAGATGCATTCACCGCACTCCTGCGGCGACACCCCCCCCGAGGTCACCATGCGCTCCAACACCACACTCTCCGCCGCCCTCGTCGCGCTCCTGATCGCCGGCCCGGCCATCGCCCACGCGAACAATCAGACGGTCGCCCGCCTGGTGGAGATGAGCGGCAGCGTCCTGGTGAGCCACTCCTTCAATATGGCGTCCGCAAGCGAGGGCCTGCGCCTGATGCCGGGGACCAGCGTCCTCACGACGGCGAACTCCGCGGTGGTGGTGGAATACGACAACGGATGCCGCGTGAAGCTCGAGCGCAACCAGCGCTTCGTGCTCGAGAGCAAACCTTGCCTCACGCTCGTGCACTCGACCGGCACCAAGCCGGAGGCCCGTCGCGCCAGCTAGGCGTACATGTGCAGGCCGCCGTTCACCGAGAGGTTGGTCCCCGTGATGTAGGCGGCGCCGTCGGAGGCAAGGAACGCCACCGCGTCGGCGACTTCTTCGGGCTTGGCGAGGCGGCCGGCCGGGATTTCGGCGACGATCTTCTCGCGCACGTCCTCGCGGATCGCCATCACCATGTCGGTCTGCACGTAGCCGGGGGAGACCGCGTTCACCGTCACGCCTTTCCTCACCACCTCCTGCGCGAGGGATTTGGTGAAGCCGAGGACACCGGCCTTGGCGGAGGCATAATTGGTCTGGCCGAACTGGCCCCGCACCGCGTTCACCGATGAAATATTGACGATCCGGCCCCAGCCGCGCTCGATCATCCCGTCGATCACCTGGCGCGTCACGTTGAAGATGCTGTCGAGGTTGGTGGACATCACCGAGCGCCACTGCTCCGGAGTCATCTTGCGGAAGGTCGAGTCGCGCGTGATTCCGGCGCAGTTCACCAGGATCTCGATCGGGCCGTGCTCGGCCTCGATCTTCTTCACCATCGCTCCCATCGCCTCGAAGTCGGTCACGTCGCCGAAGGCGAGCGCGCTCGAAGTGCCATTCAGGCCCGCGGCCTTCATCGCCACGTGCCACTTGTCCTCGCTGCCGGGGATGGCGTAGTTCGCGACGACGAAATTCCCGTCGTTCGCGAGGCGCTTGCAGATCGCGGTGCCGATGCCGCCGACCCCGCCCGTGATCAGGGCCACTTTCTTCTTCATTGC
>JANMYH010000054.1:0-14020 GCA_031381925.1 Burkholderiales bacterium
GTTGCTGCTGGTCGCGCTCGGGCTCGCGGGCTACTTCGTCGGACGCGACGCGGCGCACGACGCATTGATCGCGCAGGTCGCGCTCTTGCTCGGCGACCCGGCGGCGATGGGCATCGAGGGCCTGCTCGACATGGCGGGCACGCGCGCCGAGGGTGTCACGCCCGCGCTCGTGGGTGTGGTCACCATGTTCGTCGGGGCGACGACAGTCTTCGCGGAGCTGCGCTGCGACCTCGACCGCATCTGGCGCTGCGAGTCCGGCAATGACGGGGGCTTCCTGCGCCACCTGGCGGCGCGCGCCGGTGCTTTCGCGATGGTCGCGGCCATCGGCCTGCTGCTGGTGGCGTCGATGCTCGCGACCACTCTGCTGGCGGCACTGGGATCGCGATGGTTCCCAGGTTCGCCGGTCATTCCCCACGCGATCGAGTTCGCGACGTCTTTCGGGTTGATCACGCTACTCTTCGCCGCGATCTACAAGATCCTCCCCAGCCGGCGAGTGGCGTGGGGCGACGTCTGGGTCGGCGCCGGCGTGACCTCGATGCTGTTCTGGGCGGGCAAGTTCCTGATCGCGCTCTACATCAGCCGCGCTGCGATCGACTCGAGCTTCGGCGCGGCGGGCGCGCTGGTCGTCGTGATCCTCTGGGTCTACTACTCGGCGCAGGTCTTCTTCCTCGGGGCGGAATTCACCCGGGAATACTCGCTGTACCACGGCTCGCGCCAGGCCGAACGCGGCGGGCGACGCCTGGCGGACATGAATGCCACCTACGAAGACCTGATCGAGCGCGCGACTCGCATCACCACCGGCCGGCGCCATCCCCTCTTCGGAAAATAGGAAACCGGGGACAGACCACGGTTTTCGCTGGTGGCGGGAGCCGACTCCCGCTCGGAAACCGTGGTCTGTCCCCGGTTTTCCTATTTCAAGGCCTTGAAGCGCAGCCGGTGCGGCGCGGCCGCCTCGTCGCCCAGGCGCTCGTGCTTGTCTTCCTCGTACTCGTGATAGTTGCCGGGGTATAGCACCCACTGGGAATCGCCTTCGGCGGCGAGGATGTGGGTACAGATGCGGTCGAGGAACCAGCGGTCGTGCGAGATCACCAGCACCGTGCCCGCGAATTCCGTGAGCGCGTCCTCGAGCGCGCGCAGCGTTTCGACGTCGAGGTCGTTGGAAGGCTCGTCGAGGAGCAGCACGTTGCCGCCGTCCAGGAGCGTCTTGGCCAGGTGCAGCCGCCCGCGCTCGCCGCCCGACAGCTGCCCGGTGAGCTTCTGCTGGTCGCCGCCGCGGAAGTTGAAGCGCCCGAGATAGGCGCGCGACTGGATCTCGAATTTGCCGACGGTGAGGATGTCCTGGCCGCCCGAGATCGCCTGCCAGACGTTTTCCTTCTCGTTGAACTTCCGGGTCTGGTCCACGACCGACATCTTGACCGTGTGTCCGATCGTGATCTTCCCGGAATCGGGTTTCTCCTTGCCGGTGATCATGCGGAAGAGCGTCGACTTGCCCGCCCCGTTCGGGCCGATGATGCCGACGATCGCGCCCGCGGGAATCTTGAACGACAGGTTGTCGATGAGGACGCGCTTGCCGTAGCTCTTGGTGACGTTCTCGAACTCGATCACCTCGTTGCCGAGGCGCTCGGCCACCGGGATGAAGATCTCCGCGGTTTCGTTGCGCGTCTGGTCTTCGTACGAGTTGAGCTCCTCGAAGCGCTTCAGGCGCGCGATGTTCTTGGTCTGCTGGCCCTTGGCGTTCTTGCGGACCCACTCGAGCTCCTTCTTGATCGCTTTCTGCCGCGCGCTCTCGGAGGACTCTTCCTTCTGCAGCCGGTCGCGCTTCTGCTCGAGCCAGTCGGTGTAGTTCCCCTTGTAGGGGATACCCGTGCCGCGGTCGAGCTCGAGGATCCACTCGGCGGCATTGTCGAGGAAGTAGCGATCGTGGGTCACCGCGACCACGGTGCCGGGAAAGCGCACCAGGTACTGCTCGAGCCATTCGACGCTCTCGGCATCGAGGTGGTTGGTGGGTTCGTCGAGCAGCAGCATGTCCGGCTTGGACAGCAGCAGGCGGCACAGCGCCACGCGGCGCTTTTCCCCACCCGAGAGGTTGTCCACTTTGGCTTCCCACGGCGGGAGCCGTAGCGCGTCGGCCGCCACCTCGAGCTGCGTCTCGAGCGTCGAGGAGTCGGCGGAGGCGAGGAGCTTCTCGAGCTTCTCCTGCTCGGCGGCGAGCTTGTCGAAGTCGGCGTCGGGCTCGGCGTAGGCAGCGTAGACCTCGTCGAGGCGCTTCTTCGCGGTGAAGACCTCACCCAGGCCCTCCTCCACCGCCTCGCGCACCGTGTGGCCAGGTTCGAGTTGCGGTTCCTGCGGGAGGTAGCCGATGCGGATGCCCGGCATGGCGGTCGCCTGGCCCTCGTACTCCTTGTCGATCCCCGCCATGATCTTCAGTACCGTCGACTTGCCGGCGCCATTCAACCCCAGCAGGCCGATCTTGGCGCCGGGGTGGAATGAGAGGGAGATGTTCTTGATGATCTCGCGCTTGGGCGGAACGACCTTGCTCACGCGGATCATGGTGTAGACGTACTGTGCCATGGGAAATGCCGGGTCTTGCAGTGGGTTTGGCGCGGGGAAGCCCGCAAGCATACCCTACTTCGCCATCATTTCCGCTTCACCAAAGGAACGGCCGGTGCGGGTGACCGCACCGGCCCAGGAGCAGGAAGTCTATCGGTGGCTACCTGCGTGTCGAATCGATCGGGTACGCATCCGGGCTGATCGGAATCACGTTGCCGTCGCGGTCGCGAAGCTCGAGCGGGCCGGTGGCGTAGGTGGTGGTCTTGCCGTTGGCGTAGGCCTTCCATTGGCGATCGTAGTCGTCGGCGACCCAGACGCCGGGCGTGTAGACCTGGCGCGTGCCATTCCACTCGTAGCGGCCGGGCGACCAGATGTAACCGGCGCGTGGCGCGGGGTACACCTCGACCCCCGTGCCGGCGAACGGCTTGCCGACGTTCGCATACCACTCGAAGTCGACATCGGGCCATACGGTCCAGGAGAACGCGGGCATCGAGGCGCTGGCCAGGGCGCAAGTCGCGAAGCCGGCGTAGATCACTTTCTGAATCGTCTTCATGAGGGTCCTCCGGTCGACGCGCGAATTGCGCTGGGAGCCATGAAGAAAGACTAGGCGCGTTGCCGCGCGGCTTCTGCCAGCCGGTTCCGCTTTGCGCGTCGGCTGTGCGACCCCATCCGCCGTAGGATTACTCCGGCGTGATGCCCCGCTCGCGCATCAGCCTCGACCACTTTGCCTGGTCGGCGCGGATGAATGCCGAGAAACGCTCCGGGGTATTGCCCGAGGGCTCCGCGCCGAGCGCCAGCATCTTCTGCACGACGTCCGGCTCGCGCAGTACCGCGTTGGCATCGGCCGAGAGGCGGGCGACCACGGCCTTGGGGGTCGCGGCGGGCGCGAGCAGCCCGAACCAACCGATGGCTTCGTAGCCGGGCACGCCCGCTTCGGCGACGGTCGGGAGCTCGGGAAGCGTGGGCGAGCGCTTCGCGCCGGTCACGGCAAACGCCTTGAGCCTGCCGGCCTGCACGTAGGTCATCACCGCCTGCGCCGGGCCGAAGAGCAAGTCGATCTGGCCCGCGAGCAGGTCGGTCACGGCCTGGCCGGTGCCCTTGTACGGCACGTGCAGCATGTCGACCCCCGCGAGCGACTTGAACAGCTCCGCCGACAGGTGGGAGGCCGCCCCCGTCCCCGACGAGCCGAAGGTGAGCTTGCCCGGGTTTTTCCTGGCGAAGTCCACCAGCTCCCGGATGTCGGCCGCGGGGACCTTGGGGTTGGCGACTACCACGTAGGGCGATGCGGACACGAGGCTCACGGGCGCGAACTGGCCGACGTTCTTCTCGGTGAGGGAGGCGGTCGAGCTCATCATCAAGACGTAGCCGTCCGGCGGCGTTCCCGCGACGTACTCGGCGCCGATATGCCCGCTCGCGCCGGGCTTGTTCTCGATGATCACCGGCTGCCCCCAGAGCTTCACCAGGTGCGGCTGCATGATTCGCGCGAGCGCGTCCGCGCCGCCGCCCGGCGGGAACGGCACGACGATATGGACGGGCTTGGCCGGAAAGGCCTGCGCGGCCGCGCCGCACGCGACCCCGAGCATCAGGGCCGCGCCAAGTGCTGCCAGGCGGATCACGGAGCGACGATGGTCGTGCGCAGCGTCGTGATTCCCTCGATGGAGCAGTCGACGACGTCGCCCGGCTTGAGGAACAGGTCCTTCGCGTTGGGCTTGCCCACCGCGACGCCGCCGGGAGCCCCGGTGGAGAACATGTCGCCCGGCTCGATCGGGATGTAGCGCGAAAAATGCTGCAGGATGTCGGTCATCTTCCAGATCTGGTCGCCGGTGTTCACACGCATGCGTTCCTCGCCATTCACCGCGCAGGTCATCCACAGGTCGTAAGGATCGGCGATCTCGTCGAGGGTAACGATCTCGGGTCCCAGCGGACCAAATCCCGGCGCGTTCTTCGAGGTCCAGAAACGCGAGCCTGATGCGACCTCGCGCTTCTGCATGTCGCGGTCCGTCAGGTCGTTGAGAATCGTCACGCCGACGACGTAATCCATCGCGTCCTCATCGGCGGTGACTCCCAGCGCGCGCTTGCCGATCACGAACACGAGCTCCGGCTCGTAATCGAGGTGCGCGATGCCCGCCGGCTTGGTCACTTTCGCGTTATGCCCGACCAGGCAAGAGTTGAGCTTCACGAAACCCGTGACTTCCTCCGGCATTTCCTTGATCAGGTCGTGCTTCTTCAGCTCTTCGAGGTGCGCCCGATAGTTCTTGCCGACGCACAGGAACTTGTCGGGATCGGGGACCGGCGGCAGGAAGCGGATCGCGCGCTCCTCGAGCATCGCTCCCGCGTAGCGTCCCGCGCTCGACTGCGCGGCCTTGGCGAGGGCACGCACGCGCGATAGCGCCCCGCGTCCCTCGCGCAGCAACCCCTTCATGGTGCTGGGCAGCGGCTGCCCGTCGACGCGGGACGCGCTCTCGACGTCGAGGACCCGATGGCCGACACGAACGCCGAGGCGCGCGGTTCCGGCTGGGCCGGAAGAATAGGTGATGAGTCGCATGAAGAAAACAACATCATGGGCCCACCGCCGGAAAAAGCAAATGCCGGCGTTTGAGCGCCGGCATTGGGTTACCTCGGGGAAACTAGCGCAACGTGCTGGACGCGACCTGAGTTGAGCCGAGCCCGACGTTCCAGGAAGCTGGAACGTGGCGCGGAAGCGACATCGCGGCCGCAGCGACCATCGTCGCCAGAAGCAGTCGTCGAGTCCACATGTTCGCCACCTCCAAATGAATTTATCCAACTATTACCTTACCCACGGGGGGAAGGGCAAAATGCCAGCCGATTCCTGTCGCTGAGTCGGCCCCGGCTGGCATCCTGCGTCGGACAAACCCCTACTTGCCCGATTGACCCTGGGTGCTGCTTACCGCGGCCGCGCCCGTGCCCGACTTCTCCAGGCAGTCCCTGGGGACGTCGTTCCGGTTCGGGTACTTCGACGCATCGCAGCGCCCGTCGTTCTGGGCGACTTGCTTCGTCTTCAGCCTGGACTTGTCCTTGTCCATCGGCATCGGATCGGAAGAGGTCGTCGTCGACGTGGTCATCCTTGCCTTGTCCTTGTCCATCGCGGGATCGGACGAAGGCATCATCGTCGTGGTGGTGGTCGCCCCAATGCTCGGGCTGCCGGTGGCCGAAGTCGAACCGTTCATCGACGCGGAGGTCGAGCCACTCGCCCCGACGCTCGCATTGGGCTTCGACGTGTTGTCGCTGCTGGTCGACGGCGTCGTCGACGAGGTATAGCTGCTGCTTGGCGCATTGGGTGCCGAGGAAGGAGTCGTGTAGCTGGGGGTCGACGACGGCGTAGTCACTTGTGAAGGGGACTCGACGGTCGGGGATTTCTTGCTCTTGTTCATGTCGCCCATGGCGAGGGCGGAGCCGCTGGCGAAGGCGACGATCGAGGTGAGAATAAAGGCGGGCGCGAGCTTGCGCATGAGGACCTCCTAGAGAGAGTGTGGATCGATGGGTTGGAACTTGCAGGAACCTAGTTGCAAGTGCCGTGCCACCACGCGACACATTCTCAGGGGGGGTCAACGCGACCCGAGGCGAAATTATTACAACGCGTACAAAAAAAGTGCCGACGCGGGTTACCGCGTCGGCAGGGGCAACACCTCAACAACTTCTGGAGTCAGCGCCAGTACGGGTTGAAGGGCGCGCGATCAAATCGATTGGGGACGCCGTCGCGATCGCTGTCGCGCCAGCCGCCGTGGCGGTAGTAGCGACCGCCCGTGCCCACCCAACGTACCGGCTCGTAGAAGTACCCGGGGCGATCACGCGACCAGTGGCCGCGCACCCAGTGGTAGCGCTGCAGGCGCCAGTCCCAGAAACCCGGCACCCATACGAGGCCCACGCGCGGCGCGGGCACAATCTCGTAGCGTAATGGGGGTGGGCCGACATTGACGACGAAATCCACGTGCGTCCTTGCGGCGGCGGGGAATCCCGCAAGCGTTGCCGCGATCAAGCTTCCGAGAATCAGCTTTCTCATGGGTCACCTCCGTGGCTGCTCAACGCACGGGGACGCAGCCCGGTTTACCGCCCTTTTGCGGTTCAGGCCGGCCCCAGCTTGTCGGACGCAAAAAAAGGCGCACCCTCTCGGATGCGCCCCTTCCAGACTGCCGGCGGCGTTACTGGACCCGGCGATTGTCAGGTGCGGCGTCCCGGCGATTGGGAACCCCGTCGCCATCGCGGTCACGATCCACGGCATTGGGGACTCCATCGCGGTCACGATCACCGCCCGGACCACGGCGGTTGTCGGCCCAGCGCTGGCGATCCCAACGACCGCCCTGGAAGTGCCAGCGGCCCTCGCGCTCTTCCCAACGGCTCGGATGCCAGTAGTAGCCCTTGCGCTCGCGAACCCAGTGGCCGCGTGCCCAGACATGGCGACCGTCGCGCCATTGCCAGAAACCCGGTTGCCAGATGTAGCCGGGGCGCGCGGTGGGGATCACCTCGTGGCGTGCCGCGGGCGGCGCGACGTCGAGGTAAACCGTCGCGGCGGAGGCCGGAACGGCAGTGAACCCGATCGACGCGGCGGCCAGTGCGGCGAGGAGCAATTTGCGTTTCATCATTATGGAATCCTCCAACGGATATATGGAACCTCCCCCACCTTAACGCCGCGGTTCACGCCCTCAATGCCGGAGCCCGGCGCATTCCGGCGTCGGACCCGTCCGACAGGGCATCCCGACATGCGGTAAATTGAGGTCCCTCCGAAGGAAACCCCATGACCATTCTTTCCGACCAGCTGCGCCTGGTACCGGCGGACCTCGAAGCCTATTGGATGCCGTTCACCGCGAACCGGCAGTTCAAGGCGAAGCCCCGCCTCATGGCCCGGGCCGAGGGCATGTATTACTTCACCGATGACGGGCGCGAAATCCTCGACGGGTTTGCCGGACTCTGGTGCTGCAATGCCGGCCATTGCCGCAAACCGATCGTCGAGGCGATCCAGAAGCAGGCCGCGACGATGGATTACGCGCCGGCCTTCCAGATGGGCCATCCGCTCGCCTTCGAGCTCGCCAACCGCATCGTCGCGCTGGCCCCCGGCAAGCTCGACCACGTCTTCTTCTGCAACTCCGGGTCGGAGGCCGTCGATACCGCGCTGAAGATCGCGATCGCGTGGCAACGCGCCCGCGGCGACGGCGCACGCACGCGCCTCATCGGCCGGGAGCGCGGCTACCACGGTGTCGGCTTCGGCGGCATTTCCGTGGGAGGCATCCCCTCGAACCGCAAGATGTTCGGCGCCATGCTTGCGGGCGTCGACCACCTGTCGCACACCCACCTGCCCGAGAAGAACGCGTTCTCGCGCGGCCAGCCCGAGCACGGCGCCCACCTCGCCGATGACCTCGAGCGCCTCGTAGCGCTGCACGACGCCTCCACCATCGCCGCGGTGATCGTCGAGCCCATGGCCGGCTCGACCGGGGTGCTGGTTCCACCCAAGGGCTACCTGCAGCGGCTGCGCGAGATCACCCGCAAGCACGGCATCCTGCTGATCTTCGACGAGGTGATCACCGCGTTCGGGCGGCTCGGCGCCAATTTCGGCGCCGACCTGTTCGGTGTCGAACCGGACATGATCACCTTCGCCAAGGGCGTGACCTCCGGCGCGGTCCCGATGGGCGGCGTCTTGGTGTCGTCGGAGATCTACCAGGCCTTCATGACCGGCGCCCCGGGCGCGATCGAGCTCTTCCACGGCTACACCTACTCCGCGCATCCGCTCGCCTGCGCCGCCGGCATCGCCACGCTGCAGCTCTACGAGGACGAGAAGCTGTTCGCGCGCGCCGCACGCATGGCGCCGAAATTCGAGGAAGCGCTGCACTCGCTCAAGGGAACGAAGAACGTGATCGACATCCGCAACATCGGCCTGGTGGGCGGCGTCGAGCTAAAAGCGCGCGACGGCGCCCCCGGCGCGCGCGGCTTCGAGACCTACCTCAAGTGCTTCGAGCGCGGGGTCCTGGTGCGCAACACCGCCGACATCATCGCGCTCGCCCCCGCGCTGATCGTCGAAGACAAGCACATCGACCAGATGGTCGCCACCCTGCGCGAAGTCCTTGGAGAGATCGCATGAGCGTGAACGGGAAGGTCGCCCTCGTCACCGGGGCCAGTGCCGGCATCGGCAAGGCGAGCGCGCTGGCGCTGCTGAAGGAAGGCTACCGCGTCGTGCTCACCGCCCGGCGCCTGGAGCAGTGCGAGGCAGCGATCCGCGACGCCGGCGTCGGGCCCGATCGCGCCCTCGCGGTAAAAAGCGATGTCGGCGACGCCGCGTCGGTGAAGGCGCTCTTCGCCAGGGCCAGGGAAGCCTTCGGCCGCCTGGACCTGCTCTTCACCAACGCCGGCATGGGCGCGCCCGCGATGCCGATGGAGGACCTGCCGCTGGAAAAATGGAACGAGGTGGTCGCGGCGAACCTCACGGGCACATTCCTCTGCTGCCAGGAAGCGGTGCGCATCATGAAGACGCAGGACCCCAGGGGGGGGCGCATCATCATCAACGGGTCGATCTCGGCGCACGCGCCCCGGCCCATGTCGGTCGCCTATACCGCGACCAAGCACGCAATGACCGGCATCACCAAGACGCTCTCGCTCGACCTGCGCAAGCACGACATCGCGGTCGGCCAGATCGACATCGGCAACGCCGCCACCGAGATGACCGAGCGCATGACCCAGGGCGTGATGCAGGCCAACGGCGAGATGGGAATCGAGCCGCGGATGGATGTGAAGCACGTCGCGAGCGCGGTCGTCTACATGGCGAGCCTGCCGCTCGATGCGAACGTGCAGTTCATGACGGTGATGGCGACGAAGATGCCCTTCGTCGGGCGCGGCTAGGATCCGGTCGCGGCCGTCGGTGCGGCGCCTGCCGTGCGGGCGTACTCGCGCCTTTTCATCGCGAGGTACTGGGCGCGATCGATATCCTCATGAAGCTGGCGGGGGTAGCGCTCGGCCGCGCTGAACCAGTCGTTCAGCCGCTTGGCGAGGCGCGCGTCGCGCGGGCCCTCGAGCGAGGCGAGGTAGGCCTCGATCGCGAGCGCGTAGCGCATCGTGTTGCGCTCCATCACCCCGCGCATGCCGCCCACCAGCTGCGGCTGCGCGCCCTCGGCGGAGGGTTCGGTGGTGAATCCCACCTTGGAGGCGCCAAGGGTGGACAGGTAGGTCTGCATCGCAACCTTCGACAGGGTGCCGTACCCGTAGGTGTAGCTCAGATGCAGGAAGGTGCGATTCTCGTCGATGTGCGTGGCTTCGAGCACGATGCGATAGTCGCGAGTGCCCAGGGGGCCGCTTTCGCACTTGAGCACGAGCTGCATGTAATCGCGCGCGCGTGACGCCAGCTCGTACTGGAAGTCGAGGCGGTAGGTCCGTTCCACCGGCGTGTCGTTCTTGCGTCCCACGAAAAGGCTCAAACGCCCGCCTTCGGCGCTCGTCGATTCGCAATGCTTGGTGTTGAACGGCAGCATCAGGATGTCGCACCAGTTGCCCACCGGCACCAGCGCGCCCTCGACCTTCGCGTAGGGGTGCGACACCACGGCGTACGCATCACCCTGCAGCTGGCGCGACATTTCGCGTGAGTCCAGCAGCAGCGGGCGGCCGTAAGGACTTTTCTCGAGGAGGTCCCGGACCTTGGCGTACCGCTCGCGCAGGTCCGCGCCCGGGTTGCGGGCCGCGGCTTCGGCCGGGGCGACGGCCGCGGACGCCGGGACGGTGGCGAAGCCGAGAACCAGCGTGGCGAGGGCGCCGGCGAGGATGCGCGATGCAGGCATGGGGAGCCGATCAAGGATCATTTCCCAATTGCACCACCGGCGCACCCAATAAAAAACCCCGAAATGTCGGGGTTTTTCGTGGGAGGGAGAGGTGTCGCTAAGCCGGAGAACGCTGACGTTCGAAATTTTCCTGGCGTTGCGGGTTCTGCTGTGTCGATCCAGTGCGTGGAAGGCGGCGTACTTCGTCTTTTTCGCGGGCCCGGCGGGCCATCTCTGCGTACGCGCGCTTGACCAATTCGAAGTCGTATTCGTAGGTCACTGGGCATCTCCTTCTGGGTGATGACGGTTACCAGTTTCCGTCATCCGAAGGGAAGCTGACTATCAGACTCGTCCTACGCGCCGGTTTTTTTTACGCTGCGCTAGTATGTGCTCACGCATCCTCAACCGATCGATCGGCGTCGACCATGGATCTCCCGCGCAACGAATTCAAGAAGGCGCTCCTCGCCGGGCGCCAGCAGATCGGCCTGTGGGTCGCGCTCGCGAGCGCGTACAGCACTGAAATCGTTGCAGGATCTGGATTCGACTGGCTCCTCATCGACGCCGAGCATTCTCCCAACGATCCGCCCACGATCCTGCCACAGCTCCAGGCCGCGGCTGCGTTTCCGGTCTCGGCCATAGTCCGTCCGGCATGGAACGACAAGGTCCTCATCAAGCGCTATCTCGACATCGGGGCCCAGAGCCTGCTCGTTCCCTATGTGCAGACGGTGGAAGAGGCCGAGGCCGCAGTGGCAGCGACCCGCTATCCGCTGCGCGGGGTGCGTGGCGTGGCGGGCATGACGCGGGCTTCGCGTTACGGGCGCGTGGCCGACTACACCGCCCGCGCCGAGGAGGAGCTCTGCCTGCTGGTGCAGATCGAAACGCGGTTGGGACTCGACAATCTCGAGGCAATCGCGGGCGTCGACGGCATCAACGGGGTATTCATCGGCCCGGCAGACCTTGCGGCAGGCCTGGGCCACCTCGGCCAGCAGGGACATCCCGAGGTCCAATCGGCAATCCAGGACGCGATCAGGCGAATCCGCGCATGCGGCAAACCCGCGGGCATCCTCACGCCCGACGAGGCCACGGCACGCAAGTACATCGAGTGGGGCACGACCTTCACGGCTGTCGGCCTGGACGCGATGCTGCTGGCGCGCGAGTCGGAAAAGCTCGCCGCGAAATTCAAGTAGAAGAAACAGGTGTCAGACACCGGATTCTGACCGCCGCCGGCCACGGGGGCCGGCGGCTACGTCATCAAACCCGTCCCCCGCGTCGAGGCGTCCCTCCACCGCGGTACGGGCGGCAACCCGAAATCCTCGTTAGGCGGGCCGCGCACAGCCCGCGAAGTTGCCGGTCCACTCACTCACAACATCAGCCACTCGCGCAGCGCCTGGCGTGCCTCGTACTCGAAGCGCGCGTGCGCGTTCGCGACCCGGGGTGGGAGCCCCGGGCGGCGCTCGGCTTCATAGAGCGCGAAGCCGAGCTGGTGCTGCCTCCTTCGCCTCAATCCCGCAAGCGGCGGCCAGTGCCAGGCCACCTTCGCATTTGCCGCATTCATCGTCATCGTCCTTGTCGTTGTTCTGGTTCCCAAAAGCACGAAGCCCGGAGGTTTAAGGCTCTCCGGGCTTCGCGGGGAATTCCTCGCTGACGATGTCTAGCGGATTATTCCGTCGTTCTCCCGGAGGGCGGCCGATCCATGGCGACCCGTCGATCGGCGCCCTGCGCAAAGCAGGACCCGAGCGCGGGGCGCTTGGTCGGCTGATGGATGTAGTCGGTTCGCATCATTTCTCTCGGAAAAACTCGCGGTAATCGTGATGCTTGGATGTTGCCATGCAGCATATTCATCGTCAACCCCCCGTGAGAAAGAAAGATCCGCGCGCTCGGCAAAATCGCCGGCGAAAAAAAGATAAGCAGGAACTACGGCTCGCGCGCGGGGGTCGCATAGGCACTAACTGAAAAGTGCTGCGCGCCCGACACGGTGAGTCCTACAAACCCTCTGTCCTACATGCGCGCGGCCTCAACCAAATTCCTCGAGTAAAGAGTATCGAAAGGAGTTTGCAGTCATGAGGCATCCCTCCGCTCCCAACAACAACGGCGAGGCGCCGCGGACGCGCACGCGAGGCGCGATCCGCACGCACCTCGGCCGCAAGCGATCGGGCTCGCGTACCCGCCCGCTGAATCCGTCCACGCTCGATCGCGTTCAACAGCTGGGCGAGATGCAGCGCAGCGAGCAGGAACACCTGTTCGACCGCCTGCTCGGCCAGTTCCAATCGACCTTCCGCTCCGTGGGCGAGAGGACCCCGGACGCCTTCGACAATGCGCTCGACGTCGCCTGCGACACGCTGGTCGGCGCGGGCGAGTTCACCGCCGACAGCGCCGAGCGCCTGCGCCAGTTCCTGCGGCGCGACCTCCTGCACCGGGAGCATCCGGCGCTGACCTTCAGGAGCGGCGAGATCACCACCGCAGGCACGCTGTCTTGCGAAAGCTGCGGCTGGACGATCATGAATACGCGCACCACCCTCCTGCCCCCATGCCCGCAGTGCGGCGAGACCGCGTTTCGCAAGACCCGCTGAGCTTGGTCACGATCATCGAGGCGAGCGGCGGCCAAGTGAGGGCGCCGCCTCGCTGATCGTGAAGTGGGACGAATACGCCTGAACCCGTTGTACTCGCCGCCCGGCCCTCCCGCATTCATGGCTCCCCGGCGCCAGCTGAGACTCGCCTGATTCCCGAAGGCGGGCCCCGCGTGATGCTTTGGTACGATGGGGAAAATTCGAATCCCGGGGGAGACCACGATGATGCGCCGTCTCGCCGCCGCGTGTGCGGCGTTTGCAGTTGCCGCGCTGCCCGCCGTTGCGCACGCCCAGGCCTATCCCGGCAAGACGGTGAAGATCATCGTGCCCTTCGCCGCCGGCGGTCCCGCCGATATCTATGCGCGCGTCGTCGGCGAGAAGCTCCAGGGCGCGCTTGGCCAGTCGTTCGTGGTGGAGAATCGCCCCGGCGGGGGTGCGATCGTCGGCACCGACGCCGTCGCCAAGAGCGCGCCCGACGGCTACACGCTCCTCATGATGTCCAACACCCATACCGTGAACGAATCGCTCTTCCGCGAGAAGCCCTACCTGCTGCTGCGCGATCTCGTCCCCGTCGCGCCGATCAACTCGTCGGACCTGCTGATGGTGGTGCATCCCTCGGTGCCCGTCTCCACCCTCGCGGAATTCATCGCGCTCGCCAAATCGAAGCCGGGCGGCCTCAATTACGCGTCATCCGGGCCAGGTACGCCTTACCACATGGCCGGCGAGCTCTTCAAGGCGATGGCGGGCGTCGACCTGGTGCACGTGCCGTACAAGGGCAGCTCGGGCGCACGCACCGACATCCTCGGTGGCCAGGTGCACATGATGTTCGACGCGATCACCACGATGGCGCCGAACGTGCGCGCCGGCAAGCTGAAGGCGCTCGGGTCTTCCGGCAAGCAGCGCTCCACCGTACTTCCCGACGTGCCCACGGTTTCGGAAGCGGGCGTCCCGGGGTACGACGCCGTCATCTGGCTCGGCATCATGGCGCCGGCGGGTACGCCCAAGCCGATCGTCGATCGGCTCAACGCCGAAATCACGAAGGCCACTGCGGCGCCGGAGTTGCGCGAGGCTTGGGCGAAGCAAGGCGCCGCGGCAATGACCATGAGTCCCGAGGAATTCGCACGCTTCATGCGCGAGGACATCGAGAAG
>JANMYH010000006.1:0-11632 GCA_031381925.1 Burkholderiales bacterium
GAGCTGCTGCGCAACGAGGTCGAGGAAAAGACGCGCGCATCGATGCAGGCCGAGATCATGGCCGAGGCCAAGCTCGCCGCCAAGGCCGAGCTCGAGGAGCGGATGCGCGAGGAGCGCGAGACGATCGCCAAGGCCGAGGCCGAGGCACGCGTGAAGGCCGAGAAGGACTCGAGCGCACGCGCCGACATGGAATCGAAGAAGCGCGCCGAGGCCGAGGCGCGCGCCGCGGCGGAGACCGAGGCGCGCCTGAAGGCCGAGGAGGAGACGCGCAAGCTGCGCGTCCAGGCCGAGGAGCAGTCGCGCCAGATGAAGGCGCAGGCCGAGGCGCAGGCGCGCGCCTCCGCGGAGCAGGCACAGCGTTCCAAGGAAATCGAGGCGCGCGCGCGCGACGCAGAGGCCCGCGCCAAGCAGGAATCCGAGGCCGCCGCGCGCGAGCGCGCCGAAGTCGAGTCGCGCGTGGATGCCGAGCGCCAGGCGAAGCACGAAGCCGAGGCGCGCATGAAGATCGAGGGCGAGGAGCGCGTCAAGCGTGAGCGCGAGCTCTCCGCCACGATCGACGCGGAGCGCAAGGCGAAGGAAGAAGCCGAGATGCGCGCGCGCATCGAGACTCGCGCCCGCGAGACCATCGCGGAGGACACCCGCGTCAAGGTGCAGGCCGAGCTCGAGGCCGACCTCGAGAAGAAGGCCGAGATCGAGGGCAAGGCGCAGGCCAAGGCGTACATGAGCGCCAAGGTCAAGGCGGAGGCCGACGAGGACGACCGCCTGCGCGCCGAGCAGGCGCGCAAGGCGCGCGAGATCGCCGACGTCCTTCGCACCAAGGTTACCTCCGACGCTGAAGCGCCCGAAGCGGTGCCCGGCAAGCAGCGCCCCCGCCGGAAAAAAGGCAACCTCGTCCGCACGCTGGCCATCGTGGTCATCGGCCTGCTGATCCTCGCGGTCGTGCTGGTGCACATCGTGCCGATGCCCGGACTCACCGCCAAGGTCGAGCGCGCGATGTCGGCGTGGCTGCACGACGACGTGTCGATCGCCTCCACCACCTTCCGCCTGGTTCCGGCCCCGCATCTGAAGGTCGAGAACCTCACGGTTGGCAAGGCGCTCGACGCGAGGGCCTCCACCGGTCGCATCTTCCTTGCGGTGGGGTCGATATTCAGCGACAAGCTGTCGATCAACTCGATCGAACTCGACAACGTGGACATCAAGGGCGACGCAGTCAAGCGCATCCCGGTTTGGGGCAACACCGAAGGCAAGAGCGCGACCGGCTCGATCGCATCGATCGTGCTGCGCGGCGTGAAGATCGACGTGAAGCCGCCGGTCGACCCGTTCAACGCGACCCTCACCTTCGCCAAGGATGGCAACTTGCGCCAGGCGCAGCTCACGGCCGCCGTCGGCTGGTCGCTGGGCCTCAAGCCGGGAGAAAAGGGCGTCGACGTCAACTTCACCGCGCGCAACTGGACGCTTCCCATCGGCGCGCCGATTCCGGTGAGCGACGTGACCCTGAAGGGCGTATGGAGCGGCACCGAGATCGTGGTACCCGAGTTCGAGGCCGATGCCATGGAAGGCAAGATCAACGGCACGCTGCGCGTGACCTGGGCGCAGGGCGTGAAGATCGAGAGTGACTTGTCGCTCGCCCGGGTGAGCGCGAAGGAACTGGTCGCCGCCTTCACCAAGTCGATCGCGGTCACCGGCAAGGTCGACGGCAACTTTTCATTCGCCGCCGAGGGCCCCAGCGTCGAGCAGCTCTTCGCCACGTCGCGCGCCCAGGGCAAGTTCCGCGTGGGCGAGGGCAGCATCAGCAACGTGGACCTGGTTGCGGTGATGCAGTCGGACGCCGCCGGCCAGCGCGCGGGGGTGACCAAGTTCGCCGAGCTGACCGGCGAGGTGACTTCGGCCAACAGCAACGCGTCCTACCGCCAGGTGAACCTCCAGGGCGGCGTGCTGCGCGGCAACGGCACCCTCGACGTGGGCGCCAACAGCAACCTGTCCGGGCGCCTCGCGCTCGAGATCCGCTCGCAGGTCGCGCAGGACCGCGGGGCGTTCACCGTCACGGGCACGGTCGGGCGCCCGATCATCCGCCGCGGCGGGTGAGAAGGCTCCTCCCCCTCTTCCGCCTCCTCCTGCCATACCGCGCGCGCATCGCGGTCGCGCTCGTCGCGATCGTGCTGTCGGCGGGCATGGTGCTGGTGATCGGCCAGGGCCTGAAGCTCGTCATCGACGAGGGCTTCACCAGTGGGCAGGCCGAGCAGCTCGACTCGACCCTCGCGATCCTCGGGACACTGATCGCGAGCCTGGGCATCCTCACCTGGTTCCGGGTCTACAACGTCTACTGGATCGGGGCACGCTTCACCGCCGACCTGAGGAAGCGCGTCTACGGCCACCTGCTCACGCTCTCGCCCGGCTTCTACGAGGAGGCGCGCACGGGCGAGATCGGATCGCGCGTGACCAACGACGTGACGCTCATCGAGGCGGTGATGGGCGGCACGCTCCTCTACGCGCTGCGACTTGCGATCACCCTGGTGGGCTGCCTCGGGATGATGCTCTTCACGAGCGTAAAGCTCACCCTGCTTACGGTGGCGTGCATGCCGGTGGTGCTGCTGCCGATCGGGCTGCTCGGATTCCGCGTGCGCAAGCTCTCGCGCACCATGCAGGACCGGGTGGCGGACGTCTCGAGCCACGTCGACGAGACGCTGCACGAGATCCGCACGGTGCAGGCGTTCGCCCACGAGGACCTCGAGGTCTCGACCTTCGGCGAACGGGTCGAGGGCGTGTTCGCCGCGGCGGTTCAGCGCTCGGGGGCGCTCGCGATGCTGATCGCCGTAGTGATCACGCTCGCCTTCGGCGCCGTCGGATTCCTGCTCTGGGTGGGCGCCCACGACGTCTTCGCCGGGCGGCTGTCGGCGGGCCTGCTCGCGGCATTCATTTTTTACGCGGTGGTCGTGGCCAACGCGATGTTCGTGCTGACCGAGGTCTACGGCGACCTGCAGCGCGCCGCGGGCGCCTCCGAGCGCCTGCTCGAGCTGCTCGCGACCGAGCCCCGGATCCAATCGCCCCCGGTGGTGCAACCCCTGCCGCTGCCTGCGCGCGGCGACGTGGCGTTCGAAGACGTCACGTTCTTCTATCCGTCGCGGCCGCAGATGCCCGCCCTCGCGGACTTTTCTCTCACGGTGAACCCCGGCGAGGCGGTCGCGCTCGTCGGCCCGTCGGGCGCGGGCAAGACGACGGTGTTCCAGCTGCTGCTGCGCTTCTACGATCCGGGCTCGGGCCGCATCCTGGTCGACGGGGTGGACGCGCGCTCGGCCGACCCGCGCGAGCTGCGCCGGCGCATCGCCGTCGTCACCCAGGACCCGGTCATCTTCGCGGCGAGCGTGCTGGAGAATGTCCGCTACGGCAGGCCCGAGGCCGGCGACGCGGCGGTGCGCGAGGCGCTCTCGGCGGCCTTCGCCCTGGATTTCGTCGAGCGGCTCGGGCAAGGCGTCGACACGCAGCTCGGGGAGCGCGGCGTGAAGCTCTCCGGAGGGCAGCGCCAGCGCATCGCCATCGCGCGCGCGATCCTCGCCGACCGCGCGGTGCTGCTCCTGGACGAGGCCACCAGCGCCCTCGACGCCGAGAGCGAGAAGGCGGTGCAGCGTGCGCTCGAGCGCCTGATGCAGGGGCGCACCACCCTTGTCATCGCGCACCGCCTGGCGACCGTTAAGTCCTCCAACCGCATCGTCGTCATGGACCATGGCCGCATCGTCGCCACCGGCACCCATGCAACGTTGGTCGCGGAAAGTGGTCTCTACGCTCGTCTTGCCGCACTGCAATTCACGACGGAGTGATGCGAATCCGAAGCCTTTTGCCCGCCCTGGCGGTGATGCTGCTGTCTGCGACCGCCTCGCTGGCCGATGACGATCCGTACGCGTATCTCGAGAATGCCGGCGATCCCCGCACGCAGGCGTTCTTCCGCGAGCAGGGGGCGGCGGCGCGTTCGCGGCTGGACGCGATTCCGGGGCGCGCGCGCATGCTCGAGCGCATTCGCGTGCTCTCGGACTCCGCGGTGACGGTGAGCTCGATCGCGCTCACGCCAACCCGCATCTTCTACCTGAAGCTCGAGCCGCGGCGCATGCATCCGGTGCTGTGCGTCCGCGAGGGACTCTACGGCGCGGAAGCCGAGCTCGTGGATCCCGCCCGCTTCGGGGGCCCGTCGCACCGCGCGGCGATCGACTGGTTCGCACCCTCCCCCGATGGGCGCCACGTGGCCTACGGCGTTTCGCTCGGCGGCAGCGAGGATGCGGTGCTGCGCGTGCTCGAGGTGGACGCGCGCCGCGACCTCCCGGTCGAGATCGACCGCGCGCGCTTCAACCAGCAGCTCGCCTGGCATCCCGACGGGCGATCGTTCTACTACGCTCGGGTTCCCGCGGCCAACCCCTCCGGGAAGCGTGACGCCAACGTCCGCGTCTACCGGCACCAGCTCGGGCGCGAGGCGCAACGCGACGAGATCGTGTTCGCTGCCGGAGTGGGAGGCGCGCGCGACGTTCCCGAATTCGTGCGCCCCGCGCTGCACCTCCCGGTCGAGTCGCGCTACGCGTACGCCATCGCGCGCGAGGGCGCGCGCCGCGAGATCGCGGTGCACGTGGCCGAGCAGCGCGACCTCGCCGCGGGGCGCCCGC
The DNA here is from genome assembly GCA_031381925.1 of Burkholderiales bacterium. GTDB lineage: Bacteria > Pseudomonadota > Gammaproteobacteria > Burkholderiales > Usitatibacteraceae > Usitatibacter. The sequence continues at coordinate 4,647 of JANMYH010000006.1, forward strand.
GCTGGCGCAAGCTCATCGGCGTCCAGGACGATGTGCTTGCCATCGAAGGCTGGCGCGACGAGCTCTACGTGCTGTCCAAGCGCGGTGCGCCGCGCCATCGAATCCTGCGCGTGGGCGCAACCGCGCCGGACCTTGCGAGCGCGCGGGTGATGGTTCCCGAGGGCGATGCGGTGGTGAGCGCCATGGGGCTCGCGCGCGACGCGCTTTACCTGCGCACCATGGTGGGCGGCGTCGACCGGCTGGAGAAGATGCCCCTCGGGCTCCTCGGGCCGAAGGCCGCGGAATTCGTGCGCACGCCGTTCGACAACGGCATCACCCAGCTCGCAACCGACCCGCGCGTGAGCGGTGCGGTGCTGCTGCTCCAGGGCTGGATCGATCCGCCCATGATCGTGCAGGTGGACGCCAAGGGCGGCAACGTGCGCAACACCCGCGTGCAGCCGGCCGCGCTGGTGGATTTCTCCGCGATGGACGAGGTGCGCCTCTATGCGCCGGCACGCGACGGCACGCGCATCCCGGTGACCCTCCTTTATCGCAAGACCACGCGGCTCACCGGCGAGAATCCGACGCTGCTGGTGGGCTACGGCGCCTACGGCGAGACGCTCTCGCCGCACTTCGATCCCGCACGGCTCGCCTGGCTCGAGCGGGGCGGGGTATACGCGATCGCGCACGTGCGCGGCGGTGGCGAATACGGCGAGGCCTGGCACCAGGCCGGCAAGGGGGCCGCAAAGCCGAACACGATCCTCGATCTCGTCGCCGTGGCCGAATTCCTCGCCGCGTACGGATTCGCCAGCCCGCGGCACCTCGCGATCGCGGGTTCGGGCGCGGGCGGCATCGCGGCCGGCGGGGCCCTGGTGCGCCGCCCCGAGCTCTTCGCGGCCGCAGTGGCGAGGTCGCCGCTGATGGACATGCTTCGTTACGAAAGGATGGCCGGCGGCGCTGCCGATATCCCGGAATTCGGCTCCGCGGCGAGCGAGGAGGGCGCGCAGCAGTTGCGCGTCGTGTCGGCATACCACCAGGTGAAGGACGGCGCGGCCTACCCGGGCGTGCTGCTCACGGCGGGCCTCAACGATCCGCGCGTCGAGCCCTGGCAAGCCGGCAAGATGGCCGCAAGGCTCGCCGCGGCGACCTCGAGCGACAAGCCGGTGCTCATGCGCGTCGATCCCGATGGCGGCCACGGGCCGGGCACCGCACGCGCGAGCCGCGACGAGGAGCTCGCAGACATCTACTCGTTCATCCTCTGGCAGCTCGGCGATCCCCAGTTCCAGCCAACGCCGGCAGCGGGGCCCGCAGGGCCGACCGCGGGCGTTGCCCTCGAGGCGTCGGGGGCCCAATTCCCTCGGCCGACCGCGGGCGTTGCCCCCGAGGCGTCTGGGGCCCAATCACCACCGCCGAAATCCACGCCGTAGCCGCATTCGACCGTTCGCGGCGTCTCGGCTATCCTGACCCTTCGCGACTGCAATGGAGGCGCCCCCATGTTCCTCACGATCGTGCTGCTGCTCGCATGCGCCATCGTTGCCGCGGTCGGCATTCCGCTGATGCTCAAGCTGATCCCGCAGAACCCGTACTACGGATACCCCGCCAGAAGCTTCAAGTCGCGCCCGAACCACTGGGTGGAGGTGAACGTGTTCGCGGGGCGCGCGGTGGTGAGCGCGGCGGCCTTCAGCGCGCTGATCCTCATGTTCTACAACGGCACCTGGCTGCGGTCGGGATGGGCGCAGCTCTTCGCCTTCGTGATCCCGCTCGCGGTCGCGGTGGGCGCCACGGTCTGGTTCGAGCGCAAGGCGAGCGGGCACTGAGCCGCGTTCGCGAGAATCAATCGGGCTTCGAGGTGCTCTGCTCGAACATGTAGGCGATCGCTTCGCGCAGCTCCGCGTCCGTGAGATCAGGCATTCCCCCGCGCGCTGGCATCGCCCCCTTGCCCTCACTCGCCGAGCGCACGAGGCTGTCGAGGCCGACGCGCGCGCGGTTGCGCCACTCCCGCGCATTGCCGATCCGCGGCGCTCCAGCCAGCCCCGGGCCGTGGCAGTTCACGCACATCTGGCGCACGATGCTGGCGCCCGACCGGGGCGCCGTGGGCTGCGCGCCCGCCGGCTGCGCGAGGAGCAACAGGCAGGCGAGGAGGACGCGGAAGGGACCCATTTGAGGAACTATGCACCATCCACGGACGGTCCAAGGGCCACCCCGTGACCCGTGAGATGCCATGCCAAAGCCGACCCAGCCCCGTACCGGGCAAGCCCTGCCGCAGCTCTCCCGGAAGCAGTTCCACGAGCGATTCCAGCGCAATTTCTACGACCCGCTGTTCGAGAAGGAGCAGGAAGCGATCCAGCGCATCGAGGTCATCGCCTGGACGGCCTACGACAAGGATCGCAAGGCGCCGCTCACCGCGAAAGCGGGGCCCGGATTTGCGGATCCCGGGTACGAGCTATCGGTCGAGTGGCGCGCCACGAGCGACCGGCTGGCCGCCGCCGAGAAGAAGCAGAAGAAACGCACGACCCGCTCTCGCGTGCTGGTCGTATGCGGCTCCTCGCGCAACGACGGCACCTGCCCGGGCGAGATGTCGAAGACCTTCCGCCTTGCGAAGCTCGTATCGGGGGTGCTCGAGCGCGCCTCCATCGAGGTGGACCTCCTCGACCTGAGCCGCCTCACCTCCGAGTACGCGCTCAGGATCCATCCCTGCAAGAGCTGCGTATCCTCGGCGATGCCGCTGTGCCACTGGCCGTGCTCGTGCTATCCGAACCACGCTTTCAACCAGGTCAACGACTGGATGGCCGAGATCTACGAGAAGTGGGTCGCCGCGCACGGTGTGGTCCTGTTGACGCCCGTGAACTGGTACCACACCGCCAGCGGGATGAAGCTGATGATCGACCGGCTGGTTTGCGCCGACGGCGGCAACCCCGATCCGACCCTCACGGGCGGCAAGGACGTCGTGAAGGCCAAGAAACTCGAGCTCGATGGATGGTCGTATCCCAAGCACCTTGCAGGGCGCGTCTATGGCGTCGTGGTCCACGGCGACGTGGCGGGAATCGAGGAAACCCGCCGGGCGCTGTCGGATTGGCTCGACTGGATGGGGCTCCTCGATGCGGGCCCGTTGTCGCGACTCGACCGATTCATCGGCTATTACGAGCCGTATGCGACCAGCCACGCGGGGCTCGATCGCGACAAGGCAGTGCAGGAAGAGGTGCGCAATGTGGCTCGCGCGGTGGCCAACGCCGTGAAGGAGTTGCGTGCGGGACGGCTGTCACGCCCGGACGCGGGCCTCGAAAGGCCGCGTCCGAAATAGCGTGCTCAGGCGGCGCGCCGGGTTCCGGTGCGCGTGCTGGCCGGAGCCAGGCTCTGGATCATGTAGTTGTCGAGAACCGCGAGCGCGGCGTTGGCCACGATCTCGGTCACGTCGGCGGGCTTGAGCAGGGGATCGCGGGTCAGCGTGCGAACCTCCTCGGGGGAGAAGCATCCGGTCCGGGCGATCACGCGGGCGAGCTTCACGATCGCGGCATCACGCGCATCCACCGCCGTCCCGGCACAGGCGAACGCGATGTCTTCCCAGCCGAGGCCGGCCTTGCGGGCCACGCAGGTCTGGGCCCAGACACAATATTCGCAGTGGCTCACCTGGGCGACGGCGAGCGCGATCTGGGAGCGTTGGCGCGGGTGCAGGCGTCCTTCCCCGATGGTGCGAGCCAGCTTGTTGCGCGCCTCCATGGCGGCGGGCGAGCGTTGAAGCGCCGGCAGGAACCCTGGGACGAACGCGAAATCGGCTTGCATGACCCACCTCCAGAATGTATGACCCAGTATTGCCGGGGCGCTGGAGGGAAAATATCGGCGCACGGCGCGAAGATCACTCGGAGCGATGGCCCAATGCCCCTTTGCGGGCGCCCCTTGCGGCAGTAGGACGAGTCCTATCAGGCGACGAAACGCACGATGGCGGCGTAGTGCAGCGCGCTGCCGGCGAGGACGAAGCAATGCCAGATCCCGTGCCAATGGGTGAAGCGCTCGTCGTAGATGTAGAACACGATGCCGACCGTGTAGACCATGCCCGCTGCGACCATCCACGCGAACCCATGCGGCCCGAGGCCGGCGATCAGGGGTTCGATCGCCACGATCCCGAGCCAGCCCATCAGCAGGTAGATCGCGAGCGAGGTGAGCCGCAGCCCCTTGGCGATCCAGATCTCCTGGACGATCCCGAGGATCGCAAGCGCCCAGACCGCGAGGAATAGCGTCCATCCCCACTCGCCGTTCAGGGTCACCAGCGCGATCGGGGTGTAGCTGCCGGCGATCAGCAGGTAGATGCAGACGTGGTCGAGCTTGCGGAAGAGGGCCTTCGCCGGGCCGCGAGTGCTGTGGTAGAGCGTGGAGACGGCGAACAGGGAGACGAGGGTGGTGCCGTAGATCGCGAAGCTCAGGATCCGCATCGGATCACCGCGTTGGGCCGCGAGCGCCACCAGCGTCGCGGCGGCCCCGAGCGCCATCACCGCACCTGCGAGGTGCGTGTATCCGTTGAATCGCTCGCCATGGTACATCCCGCCATTGTCGCAAGGCCGATCGGATCAAGGCAGCCGTCCGGCGCCTCACGCGGTGGTAGGAACTTTCCTATATTTCGCACCCCGTTTGATGCAGGTCAACATCCGCCCGCTCGCCGGAAGGCAGGGTTCGGAGGGTGGGACCCAATGGTTCCCGGAGGTCCGTGGACGCGGTGTTCCACGGCGGAAAAATGGAGGAATTCGCGTGCGAATGGTGTCCTGCACCGCAGCCGCAGCATTGATCCTTGCGGCACTGATCGCTACGCCCGCGATAGCGCAGCGCCCGGCGGAAACGCCGATTTGCGCCGGCTGCCACGAGCAGAGCCACGCCTCGATCGCGCTCTCCCACCACGGCTCGAAGAACGACGCGGCGGGCAGCATGTGCCAGTCCTGCCATGGCGATGCGAGCGCGCATTTGCAGGACCCCACGAAGAACAAGATGGCCAACCGGATGGCCAGGACCGCGACGCCCGCCGAGAAGGATGCGGTCTGCATGACCTGCCACGCCGGCAGCCGCCACCTCGCGTTCTGGGAGTCGGGCAAGCACGCCAAGAACGAGGTGTCGTGCACCAATTGCCACAATATCCACGGCAAGGCCGGAAAGCTCGCCGTGTCGCCCTTCACCACGACTTCCCGGGTGCTCGAAGCCGACACCTGCGGCACCTGCCACAAGCAGGTCCGCAACGCCATCAACAAGCCCTCGCACCACCCGATCGTCGAGGGCAAGGTCACGTGCTCGAATTGCCACAACCCGCACGGCGCACTCAGCCCCGCGATGGTCAAGCACGAGACCGTCAACCAGCAGTGCTTCTCCTGCCACGCCGACAAGCGCGGCCCGTTCGTCTTCGGGCACCCGCCGGTCGAGGAAAACTGCCTGACGTGCCACACGCCGCACGGGTCGTCGCACGGCAAGCTGCTGAACGAGAAGGTGCCGAACCTCTGCCAGGACTGCCACGTGCAGGGCCGGCATCCCACGGCCTACTACGGGCAGAACCAGGCCTGGCTGCTGCCCGACGGCTCGCCCAACGCCGCGGTCAGCTCTCGCCTGGTCGCGCGCGCCTGCCAAAACTGCCACAACGCGATCCACGGCTCGAACGCGCCGGCCAGCCGTGGCAGGTTCCTGATCCGCTAGCGGAGACGACATGCGCAAGAAACTGCTGGCCCTGCTGATCGCCAATCTCTTCGTCGCCGCGCCCGCGTTTTCGCAGGACGACACCTTCCAGCTCACCGGATCCGTGAGCCTCGGCGGCATCCGCGTGGATGACGGCGACGCCGCCGACGCGGCCAAGCTGAACGAGTATCGCGACCTGTCCAACGGCGTGCTCGCGGGCTTCGACCTCACCGGGCGCAGCAGCCGCCATTGGCTGAATGCCTTCGGCGAGAACCTCGGCCGCGACGACATGTATGTCATGGCCCGAGGCGGGATGTACGACGTCTTCAAGTACCGGCTCTACAGCGACTCGCTCCGGCACAACTTCCTCTTGAACGGCATTACCCCTTACGCCAACGCCGGCAGCACCAACCAGACCGCGACCTTCCCGCGGCTCGAAACCTCGACGTGGAACGCGCTGGACGTGGGCTACAAGCGCCGCGACGCCGGCGGCCATTTCGAGCTGCAGGCGCTCAATCCCTGGTACTTCCGCGCCGAGGCGAACCAGGTGACGAGCACGGGCACCAAGCCGGGCTCCTCGTCGCAGGGACTCAGCCCGGGCAACGGATTCGTGGAGCTCGCTTTCCCGGTCGAGTACAAGACCCGCAACACCACCCTCGAGGCCGGCTACAACACCAAGACCCTGCACGCCGCGATCTCGTGGATGACGAGCAAGTTCGACAACGAATCCGAGAGCTTCAACTGGAGCAACGGGTTCCTCGCCAACGGCATCGACACCTCGTACCTCGGTCCCGACAACAAGTATTCACGCATCGCCGGCAATGTCACCTTCCGCAAGCTGCCGATGGGCTCCACCCTGGCGGTGCGCTTCACCAAGGACGAGCTCGAAAGCAACGCGGCGCTCGCCCCGACGGTGCTGAACACGGGAGGGGTGATCGCCGCGACCGGCCCCAGCGTCGGCACGTTCAACGGCGAGATCCAGAACGAGACCTTCACCGTGGCGCTGGCCTCCTCGCCCGCGCGCAACCTCGACACCCGCCTCTACTACAACTACTACAAGCGCGACGACAACTCGACCCAGATCGAATACAACAGCCCGCTCGGCGTGTTCCGCAACGACCTCTTCTCGTACAAGAAGAACAACTGGGGCCTCGACGCGTTCTACCGGATCGACCGCGGCAACCGCGTGGGCGCCGGCTTCGACTTCCTCGACACCAAGCGCAACCGCTTCGATTTCGACCGGACCAAGGACAAGCGCTTCTTCGCCGAGTACAAGAACTCGATGCTCGACAACCTCAGCGCCCGCCTGAAGTACACCTCGCTCACCCGCGACTCGGACTTCCTGCTCGCCAACGACGGCG
>JANMYH010000087.1:0-17459 GCA_031381925.1 Burkholderiales bacterium
TCGAGAGGCTCGCAAGCCGCGGTTCATCGGCGACATGCCCCACGGCTGGGTGGCTTCCGATTTCATTCGCTCGGCGCTCGACATGTTCGCGTACGAACGCGAGGACGATCGAGCGCTGGTGCTCGCGGCCGGCGTGCCCGCGGCGTGGCTGGATGGCGCCGGGATCACGATCGAACGCCTGCGCACGCCCTGGGGAACGCTCGGCTACACGTTGCGGCGGGATGCAGCGCGCCTCAGCCTGGTGGTGCGCGCAGGCAGCGCTCTGCCGCCCGGCGGACTCGTATTCCCGTGGCCGCTCCCGCAGCCGCCGCGCTGCGCCCGGCTTCAAGGCAGGCGGGCCCGGTTCGAGAACGGCGAGATCCGCATCCCTGGCGCTCCCGCGCGCCTGGTCGTGGAACTCGGGCAAGGATCCGATGCGTGCCTCGATACGCGCCCCCCTCGATCAGGAAATTCCAGGGTCCTCCAGCCTTTGCAGGTCGCGCACCATCGCGCGGGTGGCGAGCTCCTGGCCGTTGAGGGAATGGTTGATGAGCAATCGCATGAGGCTTTTCGCCTGCGCGATGGTGGCGGCGTCCTCGAGACGGCCGCGATCCAGGTCGAGTAGCGTGAGCCCGCGCAGTCTCACCGCATTCGCCGGCGTTTCCCTCTCGGCGGGCGCGGGGATCGGCCCGCGCTCGACCACGTACAGGTACTCGCGCTCGGCGGCGATCGGCGCATGGGTGCCGGCCTCGCGCGCGAGCTCGAGCGCATAGCCCAGCTCCTGCAGCAGGCGCAGCTCGAAGCGCCTCAGCGTGCATTCCAAAACCGGGGACGGACCCGGTTTTTCGTGGCGGAAAATTCCAGGGCCGTCCCCACGGGAAAGCGCGCGCAGCTCGGTGATCGCGGTGTCGTAGGCGGCGAACAGTCCCTCGTGCGGATCGTCGCGCGTCGTGAGCTTCAGCAGCAGCTCGTTGAGGTAGAACGCCGAGAGCAGGTTCTGGCCGCGAAGCGGAATCGCCGGTGCGGCAGCCTCCGCGGTCTTGAGGGTGCGCAGCTCGCCGCGGCCGAACCAGTCGAGCGAGAGCAGCTGGAAAGGTACGAGGACTGCACGGGCCGCCGACTTCGGTCGCCGCGCACCCTTGGCCACGATTCCTAGGCGCCCATGCTTCTCGGTCCACGCCTGCAGGATCAGGCTGGTCTCGCGATACGGGTAGCTGTGAAGGACGTAGCCGCGATCCATGTCTTGGCGTCAGCGGTACCCCAACTGCCGCAACGCCGTGTCGCTGTCCGCCCACCCGCTCTTGACCCGCACGTGGGTCTCGAGGAAGACCTTCGACCCGAAGAGCGCCTCCATCGCGTGCCGCGCCTCGGTGCCGATGCGCTTGAGCGTGGCACCCTTCTCGCCGATCACGATCGCCTTGTGGCCGGGCCGGTCGACGTAGATCGTGGCCGCGATGCGCCGCAGGTTGCCCTCGACCTCGAAGCCCTCGATGTCGACCGCGATCGAGTACGGCAGCTCGTCGCCCAGCAGGCGGAAGATACGCTCGCGCACCAGCTCCGCGGCGAGGAAGCGCTCGGGGCGGTCGGTGATCTCATCCTCCTCGTAGATCGCGGCATGCTCCGGCAAGCGCCTGCGGATCTCGTCAAGTAGCGGGCGCAGCTGCGTGCCCTTCTGGGCGCTCACCGGAACCAGCGCGGCGAAGTTGCGGCGCGCGGAGGCCTCCACCAGCGTCGCGGCGATCCTGGTCTTGTCGGCGACGCGATCGACCTTGTTCAGCACCAGGATCACGCTCGCCTTCTCGGGCAGCAGGTCGAGCACCGGCGTGTCGCGCCCGTCCCAGCCCGAAGCCTCGATCACGAGCACGATCACGTCGACCTCGTGCGCGACCTGGCCCACGGTGCGGTTCATCTGCACGTTCAACGCGTTCTTGTGCTGCGTCTGGTAGCCGGGTGTGTCGACGAAGATGAACTGCGAGCGCTTGTCGGTGTAGATGCCCTGGATGCGGTGGCGCGTGGTCTGCGCCTTGCGCGACGTGATCGCGACATGCGCACCGACGATTTTATTGAGCAGGGTCGACTTGCCCACGTTCGGCCGGCCGACGATCGCGACCGTTCCGGTCCGGAACGGCTCCTGGTCGGCCTTCGCGCTGCGCGCCTCGCGTCCGTATTTCATGTCTTCTTCCGACCCGCAGGTTTCTCCAGTTGCTTGAGCACACCCTCGGCCGCGGCCTGCTCCGCGGCGCGGCGGCTCGCGCCCTTTCCGGTGGCGACCAGGCCCAGGTCGTCGACGCGGCATTCGACGGTGAAGGTCTGGTCGTGCGCCTCGCCCTCGGTGCGTTGCACCGAATAGCGCGGCAGCTGCAGCTTCCTGCCCTGAGTGTGCTCCTGCAGCGCGGTCTTCGGGTCCTTGTCGACCGGCAGCCCGTCGCGGCTTTCGAGGCGCTCGCCCAGGAGCTTTTCGACCGAATTGCGCACCGCCTCGAATCCCGCGTCGAGGTAGACCGCGCCGAGCAGCCCCTCGAGCGCGTCGGCGAGGATCGATGGCCGGCGAAACCCGCCGCTCTTCAATTCCCCCTCGCCCAGGCGCAGGCGATCGCCCAGCCCCAGCTTCGCGGCCACCTCGGAGAGCGATGTCTGGTTCACGAGTGCGGCACGCAGGCGGGAAAGATCGCCTTCGGGCAGCTGCGGGAAACGCTCGTAGAGGAGTGTCGCGACCGCGCAGTTGAGCAGGCTGTCCCCGAGGAACTCGAGGCGCTCGTTATGCGGAGCGCCGAAGCTGCGGTGGGTGAGCCCCTGCCGGGCGAGCTCGGGATTGGCGAAGGTGTGCCCGAGGCCACGCTCCAGTGCGGCGAGGCCCTCGGGGGACTCCCCGCCGCGCGCGGCCTTGCGGGTCACTTGGCCGTGGTCACCGTGAAGTCGAGGCAGGCGTTCACGTTGGAGACCATGGGGATGCGCACCGACCAGTTGGCCGTCACCACCGCCTCGCCGCCCTCCTTGGTCACCTCGAGGTCGTCGCCGCGCACGCTCTTCACGTCCTCGATGGCGTTGCGCTTCTCGAACGAATAGCGGATGTCGCGCACCGAGCCCTTGAGATCCCCGGCCTGCTCCATCGCGGCGAACATCTTCTTCACGGCGAAGTACTCGACGTATGCCGGCATCAGCTTGGCGGCCATGACTCCGAGGAATCCAAGCACGCCCAGCCCGACGATGAGGTTCATCAACGAGATGCCCGACTGCTTCCGCATGAAGCCTCCCTTGCGAATTTTTGTTTTACTCAATTCCGTTGCCGATGCGCTTGAAGTCGCCGAAGTTCATCCACACCAGGAATGCGCGCCCCTTCACGTGGTCGTCGGGCACGAATCCCCAGTAACGGCTGTCGCTGCTCTGGTCGCGGTTGTCGCCCATCATGAAGTAGTGCCCAGCGGGTACGGTGCAGGCAAAACCGTCGTCATTGTATTCGCAATTACCGCGGTGGGCGAACTGCCGGACCTGCGCGAGATCGACCGGAGGCTGCGCCGGCACGATCATCATCTGGTGGTTCTTCTCGCCGAGCTTCTCGAGGAAAGTCGGCAGCCTGAGGAAGTTGAGCTCCGAGTCGGTGTAGAAGCCGGTGCCCTGCACCGCGACCGCCTCGCCGTTGATCGTGAGGCGCTTGCCGCGATAGGCGATCTTGTCGCCCGGCAGCCCCACCACGCGCTTGATGTAGTCGACGCTGGGGTCGGCGGGATAGCGGAACACCACGACGTCACCGCGACGGATCGGTCCGACCTCGAGCACCTTGCGGTTCAGCACCGGGAGCCGGATGCCGTAGGTGTACTTGTTGACGAGGATGAAGTCCCCCACCAGCAAGGTAGGCTTCATCGATCCCGAGGGAATCTTGAACGGCTCCACCCAGAACGAGCGGATCAGGAACACCACCACGATCACCGGGAAGAACGCCCGCGCCATGTCGACCACCACCGGCTCGGGGATGTCGGAGGTGCGGAGCTTGCGCGCGAACTTCGCATCGTAGAGCCAGATGAGGCCGGTGATGACCGCTGCCAGCAGCAGCACCGCGGCGAAGTCTGTGAACTTCAGCAACAATCCCATCACCGCGATGAAGAGCACCGGCCAGGCGACCTCGAGCAGCCCCTTGCGGGCGTCCGAGCGCTCGCCTACGCCGCGCGCGGCGAACCAGTCCCATGCGATGAGCGCGGCGCTCAGCCCCGCGGCCACCATCGCGATCAATTCCCAGTCGAGGCCGCCCTGCATTCTCTTGCTCTCCTCACTTGCTCTCTACTTGCAGGATGGCGAGGAACGCCTCCTGGGGAATCTCCACGCTTCCAACCTGCTTCATGCGTTTCTTGCCGGCCTTCTGCTTCTCGAGCAGCTTCCTCTTGCGCGTGATGTCGCCGCCGTAGCACTTGGCGAGCACGTTCTTGCGCAATGCCTTGATATTCTCGCGCGCCACGACGTCCGACCCGATCGCGGCCTGCACGGCGACGTCGAACATCTGGCGCGGGATCAACGCGCGCATGCGGCTCGCGAGCTCGCGTCCCCGGTACTTCGCGGTCTCGCGGTGCACGATCAGCGAGAGCGCGTCGACCTTGTCGCCGTTGATCAGGATGTCGAGGCGTACCAGGTCGCCGGCGCGGAACTCGCGGAATTCGTAGTCGAGGGAAGCGTAGCCCCGCGAGTTGCTCTTCAGCTTGTCGAAGAAATCCATCACGATCTCGTTCAGCGGCATGTCGTAGGTGAGGATCACCTGGCGCCCCACGTAGTGCATGTTCACCTGCGTGCCGCGCTTCAGCTCGCACAGCGTGATTACCGGCCCCACGTACTCCTGCGGCATGATGATGGTGGCGCGGATGATCGGCTCGCGGATCTCCTCGACCTGCGACAGGTCCGGGAGCTTCGACGGGTTGTCGATCTCGATCACGGTGCCGTCGCGCTTGGCCACCTGGTAGACCACCGTGGGCGCGGTGGTGATGAGCTCCATGTCGTACTCGCGCTCGAGACGCTCCTGCACGATGTCCATGTGCAGCAGCCCCAGGAAGCCGCAGCGGAAGCCGAAGCCCAGGGCCTGCGATGTCTCCGGCTCGTAGCGCAGGCTCGAGTCGTTGAGCTGCAGCTTCTCGAGCGCGTCGCGCAGCGCCTCGTAGCGGTTCGATTCAACCGGGTAGAGCCCGGCGAACACCTGCGGCTGGATCTCCTTGAATCCCGGCAGGGCCTCGGCCGCGGGGTTGTCCGCCTCGGTCACGGTATCGCCGACCTTCGCGTCCTTCAGGTCCTTGATTCCGGCGATGATGAAGCCCACGCCGCCGGCCGAGAGCCGTTCGCGCCCGACCGACTTGGGCGTGAACACGCCGACCTGCTCGACCAGGTGCAGCGCGCCGGTCGCCATCAGCTTGATCCGGTCCTTCGGCGCGACCGTGCCATCGACCACGCGAACCAGCATCACCACTCCGACGTAGTTGTCGAACCAGGAATCGATCACCAGCGCCTTGAGGGGCTTCGCCGGGTCGCCCACGGGCGGCGGGATGCGCGCGATGACGGCTTCGAGCACGTCGTCGATCCCCTCGCCGGTCTTGGCGCTGCAGCGGATGGCATCGTCGGCGGGAATGCCGATCACGTCCTCGATTTCCTGGATCACGCGATCGGGCTGGGCGCTCGGCAGGTCGATCTTGTTGAGCACCGGGACCACGTCCACGCCGAGCTCGGTGGCGGTGTAGCAGTTGGCGACGGTCTGCGCCTCGACACCCTGGGAAGCGTCCACCACCAGGAGCGCGCCCTCGCAGGCGGACAGCGACCGCGACACCTCGTAAGAGAAGTCGACGTGGCCGGGCGTATCGATCAGGTTCAACTCGTAGACCTTGCCGTCGCGCGCGGTGTACTTGAGCGCCGCGGTCTGCGCCTTGATGGTGATGCCACGCTCGCGTTCGAGGTCCATCGAGTCGAGCACCTGCGCCTCCATCTCGCGCGTCTGCAGCCCGCCGGTGCGCTCGATCAGCCGATCGGCGAGCGTCGACTTGCCGTGGTCGATGTGGGCGATGATCGAAAAGTTGCGGATATGGTCCATGGGGGCCGAAAAGACAAAGGCCACGTCGGGCGTGGCCTTTTGCAGTGCAGCAATTCTACTTCATTCGAGACAGCCGCGCATCTACGGCCGCGACGTCGAGGTAGTAGTGGCAAATCTCGCGATCGCCATCGAGGAGCACCGGGACCAAGGCGCCCCATTTCTCCTCGAGCCGCGGGTGGCGGTCCACGTCCACCACGTCGATTGCGAAGTCATAACGGCCCTGGAACTGGCGCAGCGCCGTTATGAGCTCTTCGCACAGGTGACAGTACTCGCGGGTAAGGACGGTGAGGGTGGGCCGCAACTGGGCCCCGGCCTGGTCCCGCGTCACGGGCGCCGGGGCTTCGTTCGCACCGCTCACTCCGGCTCGGGGCGGAAGGTCACGAAGCGCGTGCCGTTCTCGTCGCGGATCAGGAGCGCGACGGGCTTCTTCACGTCGAGCTTGGCCACCGTCTCGTTGAAGGTCTTCACGTTGGTGATGTCGACGTTGTTCACGCGCAGGATCACGTCGCCCGTGCCGACCTGGGCCGCGGCCGCCGCGCCCTCGGAGGCTTCCACCATCACGCCGTTGGTGATCTTGAATGCCTTCTTCTGCTCGGCGGTGAGCTCGATCACGGCGACGCCGAGCTTGCCGGGCTTGGACTCGGCCTTCTTGCCCGCCTTGCCGCCCTTGTCGGCCGTCTTGGTCTCCTCGTCCTTGAACTCCGCGACGATCACCGCGAGGTCGCGCGGCTTGCCGCCACGCCAGACGCTGAGGTTCACCTTCGAGCCGGGCTTCAGGGCCCGGATGGTGCGCGACAGGTCGGCGGAGCCGTCGACCGCCCGGCCATCGATCTTGAGGATCACGTCGCCCACTTCGAGCCCGGCCTTCGACGCCGGCGAGCCGTCCTCGACGTTGCTTACGGCGGCGCCCTGCGCCTTGCCCAGGCCGAGGCTGTCTGCGAGGTCCTTGGTCACGTTCTGGATCCCCACGCCGATGCGCCCGCGCACGACCTTGCCGGTCTTCATCAGCTGGTCGGCGACGTTGAAAGCGTAGTCGATGGGGATCGCGAAGGAGATGCCGGCGAAGCTGCCGGTGCGCGAGAAGATCTGCGAGTTGATGCCGACCACCTCGCCGCGCATGTTGAGCAGCGGGCCGCCCGAGTTGCCCGGGTTCACGGCGACGTCGGTCTGGATGAACGGGACCGCGTCGAGGTTGGGATCGCCCGAGAGATTCTCGCGGCTGGTGGCCGAGACGATGCCCGCGGTCACGGTGTTGGCGAAGCCGAACGGCGAGCCGATCGCGATCACCCATTCGCCCACGCGCAGCTTCTTGGTGTCGCCGATCTTCACCACGGGAAGGTCCTTGGCGTCGACCTTGATCACCGCAACGTCGCTGCGGGTATCGGCGCCGATCACCTTGGCGGTGAGCTCGCGCTTGTCGTTGAAACGCACCGTGATCTCCTCGGCGTTCTCGACCACGTGCGCGTTGGTGACGATGAAGCCGTCGGCGGAGACGATGAAGCCGGAGCCCAGGCCGAAGGGGCGCAGCGGGCCGCGCGGGGCGTCCGGAGCGTTCTTCGGCGCGTTGCCTCGCGGCGTGCGCCCCGGAGGCTGCTGGTCGGGCATGAAGCGGCGGAAGAACTCGAAGAACGGGTCGTTCTCGTCCAGGCCCGGCAGCGCCTGCTGGCGCCCGCCACGGCTGCGGGTATTGATGTTGACGACCGCCGGACCGTACTTCTCCACGAGGTCGGCGAAATCGGGAAGCACCTGCGCGGGGGCGCCGGGAGCGATGTTCTGCTTGGGTCCCTGGGCTGGCGCCTGGACCTGGGCCTGGGCGGCGAGTCCGACGGCCAGGAGGGCGCCGAGGAGGGAAGCCTGGATACGTTTCATGGGTGTGTCGGTCCTTTTCTTGTGCAGGGTGCGCGGCGGCGAGGCCGCTCCCCTCGGGTGGGGCGGATCAAAAGCGAATTCAACGACGCGCGACGCTGCGGCCGACTTGCTGGGCGGTCGCCAGCGGGACCTCGCCCAGCACGGTCACCATCAGGTCGCCCATGGGGCGGACGAAGAACGTGGTGGTGCCGTCCTCGGAAAATGCCTCGGCGGTGCGCGCGGGCGAGGTGTTGGGCTCGACGAAGACCGAAAGGCTCGCGAGCCCGTCGGTGAGCACGATCTGCGAGACGGGTTGCGCGCGTCCCGGCAGCGTGCGCCTCAGTTCGGCGACCTTCTGGAAACCGGCCGGCGCCTTGGCAACCTGCCAGCCCGACTCCGCATTGGCCGCCTCGTCGCGCGGCTGGCCGTCGCTGATCCACTGCCGGTTGCGTGCGCGGAAGATCGACTTCAGGTCGGCGCGGCCGGCGGCGGCGCCGATCTTGAGGTCGGTGAAGGTGTACTGCTCGATCACCTGGCGTTGCTCGTTCAGCACCTTGGCGCGCAGGATGAGGCCCGTGGACGTCTCGGAGCACAGGCGCTGCGAGAAGCGCATGCCGTCGCGCGGCTCGAGGCGGAGCCACTGGCATTCGAAGCCGAGCACCTGCTCGGTCTTTCCGAGCTTGACGTCGTAGCTCGCCGCGATCGTCGCGGCGGTGGCTGCAACGATGCCGGGGAAGAAGCGATTGGTGATGCGCGGATCGAGGCGCACCGTCTTCGCGTCCGGAAAGCGGCAGAACATCTCCTCGTTGCGGCGCACGATCTCGAGCGAGTTGGCGCCATCGAGCGGCTCGATGCGCTCGTGCTCCTCGCCGGAATTGTTCACGTGGGTCACGCGAACGGTGGATACGCGCTCGCCGTTGGTATGGACGTAGACCCCCTCGTAGGAGGCCTCGCGCGCGGCCTGGGTGGCGCGCTGCAACCAGGCGAGGGGATCGCTGGGCGCCGCCTGCGCGACGCACGCGAAGCCCAGGGCGAGCGCCGGGAGGATTCGGCGCGCGCCCGGGGGCGCGGCTGACTTCATCGAGCCGCGGAGGCCGGCGCGGTCCGGTGGACCGGACGGTAGAGGTCGGCTGAGGGCAGCTGCTTGTGGGCAGCCACGTAGTCCTGGATGTCCTGCGCGGGAACCGCCGGCACCACGTTGGAGACCGGCTGGATGGAGCTCGGGTTCTTGGCGACGACCGAGCCGCCCGGGAGCTGTCCGCCCTGGGTGCCGATCCAGCCAACGACGCCGATCGTGGCCACCGAGGCCGCGGCGGCGAGCGCCACGCGTCCGAAGGTAGTCTCGAGGATCCGCCTGGGCCGCGCGATGATCGCCGGCTCCACGGCCAGCGCCTCGTGCACGCGCTCCGAAGTGCGCGTGGGGTGGGGCTTGCCGCCGCGCAGCACGTCGCCGATCAAGTGGTACGCCTTCCACGTCTGCCCTGCCTCGCCGCTTGCGCAGCACGAGCGGATCGCCTGCTCCGCTTCGGAGGCCTCGAGCTCGCCGTCCATCAGCGAAGAGATGTCCTGTGTCATGTTCCTGCTCCTGTCCTGTCGATTCGGCCCCGCACTGCGATGGCCACTTTTTTATGGGGTTGCAGCCCCGATATTCGTTGTTACCAGCGTTTGTCCTTGCTTGTCCCGAGCTGCGGGCGGAGCTTCTCGGCCACCGCCTCGCGCGCCCTGAAAATTCTCGACCGCACGGTGCCGATCGGGCAACTCATGATCTGCGCGATCTCCTCGTAAGACAGCCCGTCCAGCTCGCGCAGCGTGATCGCGGTGCGCAGCTCCTCGGGCAGTGCCGCGATCGCGTCGTTCACCGTCTGGGCGATCTGCTTGCTCGCGAGCTCGCTCTCGGGCGTATTGATGTCGCGCAGTCCCGCCGCGTCCTCGAAGCCCTCGGCTTCCTCGCTGTCGAATTCCGTCGACGTGGGGGCGCGGCGCCCGAGGGCGATCAGGTAATTCTTCGCCGTGTTGATGCCGATGCGGTAGAGCCACGTGTAGAACGCGCTGTCCCCGCGGAAATTGGGCAGCGCGCGGTAGGCCTTGATGAACGCCTCCTGTGCCACGTCCTTGATTTCCGCCGGATCGCGAATGACCCGGGACAAAAGCCGTTCGAGCTTGCGCTGGTACTTGACCACCAGCATCTCGAACGCCCGCTTGTCCCCGCGCTGTGCCCGCTCGACCAGCTGCTGGTCGATTTCCCTGTCGCTCATTCGGCCCTGTGTATTGGTTCTTGTGGGGGCGATGCCCGCCAGGCCATTGGCCTGCGGCGGAGCCACAAAGGGCGTCCGAGCCTCCTGGGGTAGTATAAACGTCAAGCTTTTCATTCCTTTGGCGCGCATTTCAGGTACACGTCGGTCTGATGGGGGGACCGGCAAATAGTTCCAGTTCTTGTAGGGTTTTTGTCCCTTTACCTATCCGTGGAAACCTACTCCATTTGGCTCACGACGTTCTCATAATCGGCAGTGGGCTGGCCGGAATGTCCGCCGCGCTGCGCCTGGCCGGGCACTACAAGGTCGCCCTGGTGACCAAGCACGAGCTCCTCGATGGGGCCTCCAGCTGGGCCCAGGGCGGGATCGCGGCCGTCCTCGACGACGCCGATTCGATCGAGGACCACATCCGCGACACCCACGTGGCGGGAGCCGGCCTCTGCCACGACGATGCGGTGCGCTTCGTCGTGGAGCGTGGCCGCCAGTCGGTCGAATGGCTGGTCGGCCAGGGGGTGCCCTTCACCCGCGACGGCCACAATCCGGACGACCTGCACCTCACGCGCGAGGGCGGCCATAGCCACCGCAGGATCGTCCATGCGGCCGACGCGACCGGAAGCGCGGTGCAGAACACGCTCGTCGGGCGCATCAAGAGCCACCCCAACATCGAGGTCCTCGAGTGGCACATCGCCGTGGACCTGATCACCTCGCGCAAGCTCGGGATTGAGCCGCGGTCGCCACCCCACGTTCCACTCCCTGGGGGCCCGCCCCACGTTCCACTCCCTGGGGGCCCGCCCCACGTTCCACTCCCTGGGGGCCCGAATCGCGTCTGGGGCGCCTATGTGCTCGACCGCAAGGCCGGTGCGGTGCGCACCATTGCGGCGAAGTTCACCATCCTCGCGGCGGGCGGCGCGGGCAAGGTCTACCTCTACACCACCAATCCCGACACCTCCACCGGCGATGGGCTCGCGATGGGCTGGCGCGCCGGTGCCGCGGTGGGGAACATGGAGTTCATCCAGTTCCACCCCACCTGCCTCTTCCATCCGCACGCCAAGTCGTTCCTCATCTCGGAGGCGGTGCGCGGCGAGGGGGGACTGCTCAAGCTGCCCGACGGCGAGCGGTTCATGCCGCGCCACGATCCGCGCGAGGAGCTCGCCCCCCGCGACATCGTCGCCCGCGCCATCGACTTCGAGATCAAGAAGCACGGCATCGACTGCGTGTACCTCGACATCTCGCACAAGGGGCCGGAGTTCATCCGCGAACATTTCCCCACGATCCACGCGCGCTGCCTCGAGTTCGGCATCGACATGACGAAAGAGCCGATCCCGGTAGTGCCGGCGGCCCACTACACCTGCGGCGGCCTCACCACCGACCTGCGGGGACGCACGCAGGTCGGTGGCCTCTACGCCCTGGGAGAAGTCGCCTGCACCGGCCTGCACGGCGCCAACCGCCTCGCGTCGAATTCGCTCCTCGAGTGCCTGGTGTTCTCGGAATCCGCGGCCGCCGACATCCTCGCGCTAGAGTCGCCCGCGCCCCCGGCCCTGCCGCAATGGGACGAAAGCCGGGTCACCGACGCCGACGAGGAAGTCGTGATCTCGCACAACTGGGACGAGCTGCGCCGCACCATGTGGAACTACGTCGGCATCGTGCGTACCACCAAGCGCCTCGAGCGCGCCGGGCACCGCATCCAGCTCCTGCAGGAGGAGATCGAGGAGTTCTACGGAAAATTCCGCGTCTCCAACGACCTGATCGAGCTGCGCAACCTCGTGCTCACCGCGGAGCTGATCGTGCGCTGCGCCATGGCGCGCAGGGAAAGCCGCGGCCTGCACTTCAGCCGCGACTATCCCGCGACGCTCCCCCAAGCGCGCGACACCGTTCTCGATCCCGATCCGGCGCCTGGCCCGGTCTCCCGGGCAGCTGCCGCCTAGCGTGGCGGCGCGGGTTCTCGCCACTTCCGGACTGCGTGCCGTCGAGGCGCGCTTTGCGGGCGCCAAGCCGCCCCTGATGGAGCGCGCGGGCAGGGCGATCGCCGAAGCCGCGCGCGCGCTCGCCGCCGATACCGGGGCGCGAATCCTCGTGGTCGCCGGCCCCGGCAACAACGGCGGCGATGCCTGGGTGGCCGCCGCCCGGCTGCTCGCGAGCTTCCACAAGGTCGTCGTGCTCGACGCAAGCGGCGCGCCGCCCAAGGCGCCCGAAGCGCGCGCGGCGCAAGCGGGCTTCGTCGGGGGCAACGGCGCCGTCACCCGCGAGTGGCCCGCGGGACCCGCGCCCGCCCTGATCATCGACGGGCTGCTCGGCATCGGCATCGGGCGCGACGTCGAGGCGCCCTTCGCGGCGCTCATCGCGCGCATGAACGAATCGGGCGCGCCGATCCTCGCCATCGACATTCCGAGCGGACTCGACAGCGATACAGGCCGCGTTCGCGGTACGGCGGTGCGTGCGGCGCGCACGCTCACCTTCATCGCGCACAAGATCGGGTTGCACACCGCTGACGGTCCCGACCAGTGCGGTGTGGTGGAGCTAGACGACCTGGGTTTGGGCGACGCGGTCGGCGAGGCGTCCCACGGCACCTTGCTCGGTCCACGCGACGTCGCCTCCTGGCTCGCGCCGCGCCGGCGCAATGCCCACAAGGGCGATTTCGGAACGCTCGGCATCGTGGGCGGCCAGCGTGGCATGGTCGGCGCCGCGCTCCTCGCGGCTCGCGCCGCCCTCCTCGCAGGGGCTGGCAAGGTACGGGTGGGTCTCCTCTCCCCCGAGGCCCCGCCGGTCGATTGGACCCATCCCGAGATCATGCTGGCGCCGGTCGACGACGCGCTCGCGGGCGACGTGCTGGTGGTGGGCCCCGGCGCGGGCCAGTCGCCGTCCCACGTTCGACTCCCTGGGGACACGTCCCACGTTCCACTCCCCGGGGACACGTCGGCAACGTCGGTGACGATGTTCGAGCGCAGCGTCCTGCCCGCCGCCCTCGCCTCTTCGCGACCGCTGGTGCTCGATGCCGATGCGCTGAACGCGATCGCCTTCAGCGAGACGCTGCGCGCGGCGGTTCCCGGTCGCAAGTCCGCGACGATCGTGACGCCCCATCCTGCCGAGGCGGCGCGCCTGCTCGGGTGCGCGACCGCCGCGGTCCAGGCCGACCGCCTCGCCGCGGCCCTCGAGATCGCGCGGCGCCTGCGCGCCCATGTCGTGCTGAAAGGCGCGGGGAGCATCTGCGCCGATCCCGATGGGCGCTGGTCGATCAACGCCACCGGGAACCCGGGCCTGGCGAGCGGGGGCACGGGCGACGTCCTCGCGGGCCTGATCGGCGCCCTCCTCTGCCAGGGCCTCGAAGCGCCGCGCGCGCTGCGCTACGCCGTCTGCCTCCACGGCGCCGCTGCCGACACCCTAGTCGCCCGCGGCAAGGGCCCGGTCGGCCTCACGGCCTCCGAAATCGCCCTCGAATGCCGCCGGCTCCTCAACCTCTGGACGCTCCGCTTGCCCTAGCGCGGGGAACGCAGATGTACGCCGATGCCACGCAGATGGCCGCCGACAAAAAACTGCCGTGTGTCCGTGAGTGATTCGAACCTGGGCACGAAACGCTCACATTGCATCAGCTCGAGGTGCGACCGGCGGCGATCGGCGCGGCATCGGCGTACATCTGCGTTCCCTGACCTAATCTTCTAGAATCGGGCGATGAGCGAACGCGAAAAGATGGAGTACGACGTGGTCGTCGTAGGCGCGGGTCCCGCGGGGCTTGCCACGGCGATACGTCTGAGGCAGCTCTGCACGAGGGACGGGAAGGAATTCACGGTGTGCGTGGTCGAGAAGGGGTCCGAAGTCGGCGCGCACATCCTTTCGGGCGCCGTGATCGATCCACGCGGCCTGGAGGAACTCTTCCCCGATTGGAAGGCCCGCGGCGCCCCGCTCAACCAGCCGGTCACCGAAGACCGGTTCATGTTCCTCTCGGCGTCGCGAGCGTTGAAGGTGCCCAGCTGGCTCCTGCCGGCGTGCTTCACCAACCATGGCAACTTCATCGCGAGCCTGGGCAGCGTCTGCCGCTGGCTCGGCGCCCAGGCCGAAGCGGCGGGCGTCGAGATCTACCCGGGGTTCGCGGCCGCCGAGGTGCTCTTCACCGACGACGGCCGCGTGCGCGGCGTGGCCACGGGGGACATGGGCATCGGCAAGGACGGCGAGAAGACCGCGCGCTACCAGCCGGGGATCGAGCTGCACGCGAAGTACACCATCTTCGCCGAAGGTTGTCGCGGCCACCTCGGCAAGAGGCTGGAGGCGCGCTACAACCTGCGGGAAGGACGCGCGCCCCAGGTGTACGGCATCGGCCTGAAGGAGCTCTGGGAGGTCGAGGCCGCCCGCCATGTGCCCGGGCTCGTGGTGCATACCGCCGGGTGGCCACTCGATTCCGCGACCTACGGCGGCTCTTTCCTGTACCACCTCGAGAATCGCCAGGTGGCGGTGGGGTTCGTGGTGGGCCTGGGCTACCGCAACCCCTACCTGCACCCCTTCGAGGAATTCCAGCGCTACAAGACGCATCCGGCAATCCGCACCGTCTTCGAGGGCGGCCGCCGCATCTCTTACGGCGCGCGCGCCATCATCGAGGGCGGCCTGCAGTCGCTGCCGCGGCTCACCTTTCCCGGGGGTGCGTTGGTGGGCGACGACGCGGGGTTCCTCAACGCATCCCGCATCAAGGGAACCCACGCCGCGATCAAGTCGGGGATGCTGGCCGCCGAGGCCGCCTTCGAAGCGCTCGCGGCGGGGCGCGCCGGCGACGAGCTCGCCGCGTATCCGCGCGCCTTCGAATCGAGCTGGCTGCACGACGAGCTGCACCGCGCACGCAACTTCAAGCCGTGGATGTCGAAGGGGCTTTGGGCCGGGACGCTCATGGTCGGCGCCGACCAGGTGCTGTTCCGCGGCAAGGCGCCCTGGACGCTCACCCACGGGCACGGCGACCACGAGACGCTCGATCCCAAGGAGCGCCACCGGCCGATCGACTACCCCAAGCCCGATGGAGCGCTCACGTTCGACCGGCTGTCGTCGGTGTTCGTCTCGAACACCAACCACGAAGAGGACCAGCCGTCGCACCTGAAGCTGCGCGACCCCCTCGTCCCCGTGGCGGTGAACCTGGCGGTTTACGCCGGCCCCGAGACGCGCTACTGTCCTGCTGGAGTGTACGAATTCGTGTCCGAGGGAGGCGTCGAGCGCCTGCAGGTGAACGCCCAGAACTGCGTGCACTGCAAGACCTGCGACATCAAGGACCCGAGGCAGAACATCGAGTGGGTCGTCCCCGAGGGGGGCGGAGGCCCGAACTATCCCAACATGTAGGCGCGCACCATGGCGAAAGGAGGCCTGAAAATGAAGACCGTGGCCGAACTGCTGCGACTGAAGCCCGCGCGCGTGGTCAAGGTGCGGCCCGAGCAAAGCGTGCTCGAAGCCATCAAGGTCCTCGCCGAGCAGGACGTCGGCGCCGCCATCGTGATGACCGGGGAGCGTCTCGCGGGAATCTTTTCGGAGCGCGACTACACCCGCAAGGTCGTGCTGAAGGGCCGCTCCTCGGACGCCACGCGCGTCGAGGAGATCATGACCGCCAACGTGATCGTCGTGAACCCGCGCACGCGGGCGCGCGAATGCATGCAGCTCATGACCGAGAAGAACATCCGCCACCTGCCGGTGGTCGACGAGGGGCGGGTGATCGGCATGGTCTCGATCCGCGACATCGTGGGCGACATCATCGCCGACCAGGATTTCACCATCGAGCAGCTCGAGCACTACATCAGCGGGCAATAGCCCGGAGAAACCGCGGCAAATGTCAGGCCACGAGGTTCACGTCCACGGCCCGCACGACCATGCCGTGGAGCACGAAGGGCACAAGGGCGGGCTGGGGCAGCAGGTCGCTATCTTCACCGCGGTGCTCGCTACCGTCGGTGCGATCGTGAGCTTCTTCGGCGGCGACACGCAGAACAAGGCCCTGCTCTACAAGAACGAGGCGGTCCTCGAGCGTGCCGAAGCCTCCGACCAGTGGAACTTCTACCAGGCGAAGAGCATGAAGCAGAACCTCGCCGAGCTCGCCGCGTCGATCAGCACCGATCCGCGGAAGGTGGATACCTACCAGTCCGAGGCGAAGCGCTACTCCCAGGAGAAGAAGGAGATCGAGAAGGTCGCGCGCGCGCACGAGGCCAAGTCGAAGCATTTCACCGAGCTGAGCGACCACGCGCTGCATCCCCACCATTACCTCGCGATCTCGATGACGCTGCTGCAGATCGCGATCGCCCTCGCCTCGATCACGGTGCTCACGCAGAAGCGCTGGCTGCTCGCCGGCGCCGCCGCCAGCGCCTTCGTCGGCGCGATCCTCGGCATCCTCGCCTACATCCTCTAGGCCGCGATGCTCGAAGTCCGCGGGCTCGCGAAATCGTTCGCGCCGGGCAGCGACCTCCTCGACTCGATCGATCTCGACGTGGCCGCCGGCGAATGGGTCGCGATCGTCGGCGAGTCGGGCTCGGGCAAGTCGACGCTCCTCAACACGGTCGCGGGGCTGGACCGCCCCGACCGTGGAACCGTGCGGCTCGATGGCCGCGCCCTCGACTATTCTGACGACGAGTCCCTCGCTCTCTGGCGCCGCCGCCACGTGGGTTTCGTCTTCCAGGCCTTCCATCTCCTGCCCTACCTCAGCGTGGCCGAAAACGTGGCGCTGCCGCTCGCCCTCCTCGGGGCGTCGAAGCGCGAGCGTGCGGCGCGTGCCGAGCAGCTGCTGCAATCCGTGGGCTTGTCCGGGTTCGGCACGCGACGGCCGGGGACGCTGTCCGGCGGCGAGATGCAGCGTGCCGCGATCGCGCGCGCACTGGCCCATGAGCCCCGGCTCCTGATCGCCGACGAGCCGACCGGCAACCTCGACGCCGGCAACGCGGCCGCCGTCCTCGACTGCCTCGCCGATGCCGTCAAGCGCGCGGGCGCCGCGGCGCTCATGGTCACGCATTCGCCGGTCGCCGCGGCACGCGCCCACCGCGTGCTCCGCCTGGCGGGCGGAAAGCTTGCGCCGTGAGGCTGCCTCTCGCGCTCCAGCTCGCGCGAGGAGCCCTGGCCGCAAGCGGCGTGCGCATCGCGCTCACCATCACCTGCATCGCACTCGGCGTAGCCCTCGCCGGGGCGGTGCATACCGTGCACTCCTCGGCGCTCGCCGAGATCGAGCGCGCCGCGCGCACCCTCGCGGGCGCGGCCGATTTCGAGGTCCGCGGCCCGCGCAGCGGCTTCGACGACGCGCTGTTCGCACCGATCGCCGCGCGACCCGAGATCGCGGCGGCAAGCCCGCTGGTGGAAGTCGAGGCGGCGCTCGCGCGCGG
>JANMYH010000106.1:0-3783 GCA_031381925.1 Burkholderiales bacterium
CGACACTCACGCTCGCGTCCTTCTGGTACGACCACTTGAGCGTGTGCGCACCCGCGGAAAGCGGCATCGAGAACGTCTGCCACGTGGTATTCGCCGTGCCCGACCACGTGCCGACCGCCACGCCGTCGAGGTAGAACCGCAGGGCGTCGAACCCGGCCTCGCTCGAGACCTTCACGCGGAAGGTGATCGTCCCGGCGGAGAACGTGCCGGCCACCTGGATCTCGGCACGCTCGTTGTCGTCGATGTCGTCGCTCTTGAGCGAGAAGGCGCCCTCGAACGATCCGGGATCGTTGGAGACGAGCCAGCCGCCGTTCGCGCCGGCGGGAGTGACCCAGCCTTCGGGAATCGCGCCATCGGGAGGGAACGCCTCGTCGTCGTCGAGGATCGTGACCGTCGCCTCGGGCGTGGCCACGCCGGTGCCGGGCGAGGGCGCGGAGAGCAGCACCTTGAAGGCCTCGGGCGGCTCGGCGATCGCGTTGTTCACGATCGGAACGGTGATCGTCTTGGCCGAGCCATCGCCCGCGAGCCACGTGAGCGTGCCGCTCACAGCGGTGAAGTCCGAGGTGGCGAGCGCCGTGCCGGCGAGCGTCGCGTAGTGCACGGAGGCCGAAGTGCCGAATCCGCCGCCCACGTCCACGCGGTTCACCGTGAGGACCGCGTTGCCGCCGCCTTCGATCACCACGTACTTGGGTTGCGTGAAGCGCAGCTCCGTCGCGGGCGGCGCGTCGTCGTCCACGATGGTGACGGTGGCGGAGCTCGGCGTTCCGATGAAGATCCCCGCAGACGGCGTGTTGAGCGATACCGTGAAAGTCTCGGCGCCCTCGTTCAGCGTGTCGTTCAGGATCGGGATGACGATCGACTTGGCGGCGGCGTCGCCCGCGAGCCACGACACGATCCCGGTGCGCTGCACGGCGCTGCCGTTGGTGCCGAAATCCTGGCCCGCGGTCGCGGTGCCGTTGGCTGTCGCCCAGCGCACCGAGGCCGCGGCGGCCGCGGAGCCCACGCGTTGCACGGTGAGCGTCGCATTCAGCCCGTTCTCGGCCACCGAGTACGTGGGCGCGCCGAGGACCACGCCGGCATCGTTGTCGGTGAGCGTGACCGAGACCTGCGAGATCGCCCCGATCGCGACTCCGGTCCCCACCGGATTCGACAGCGCGACCGTGAAGGTCTTCGCACCCTCGGGGACGGTGTCGTTCAGGATCGGGATGGTGATCGTCTTGGCGACGGCATCGTCGGCGCCCCAGCTCAGGGTGCCTGAAGGTGGCGTCGTGTTGCCGGAGACTCCGAAATCGGTGCCGGCGAGCGCGGCGCCGTTGGCCGCGGTCCACGTGACCGTCGCGGTTCCGCCGATCGCGCCGGCGCGGCGCACCGACAGCAGCAGGCTCGCAGCGCCTTCGGACACGGTGGCCGTGGCCGCCGGGAAGGTGAGCGTGTTCGGGCCGGGCGCGGTGGGCGCGTCGTCGTTGGCGATGGTGACGACCGCGCTGGGGAGCGTGCCGATCTGCCCGCCGGCCGTGGGCGCGGAGAGGGTGATCGTGAAGGTCTTGTCGGCCTCCACCGTCGTGTCGTTGTTCACGCGGATGTACGAGCCCGCGGTGGCCACCGGGCCGATGACGATGTCGCGGAACGCCTGGTTGGCGGCGAACGCGAGCACGCCCGTCGGCTGCACCAGGGAGCCGAGGGTGCCGAAATCGGTGCCGGCGATCGCGGTGCCGTCCGAGGTGCGATAGGTCACGTTGGCAGCGGCACCGATCGCGCCGGTGCGCGTCACGCGCAGCGCCACGTTGGGGCCGTTCTCGTTCACCGCGACCGAGGCCGCCTGCACGTTGAAGACGCTGTCGTTGTCGGTGATCGTGACCGTGGTGGTGGGGATCGTGCCGAGCACTGCGCCCACGGGGTTCGTGAGGCGGATGGTGAACGCCTCGCTCGTCTCGAGCGTCGCGTCGTCCAACACCGCCACCGGGACGACCTTCGAGCCGCTCTCGCCCGCGGCCCAGCTGAGGGTGCCGGTGCGCTGCGCGCTGCTGCCTGCGACGCCGAAATCCTGGCCCGAGATCGCGGTGCCGTTGGCGGTGGTCCAGGTGACGCTGGCGGCGGCGACCGTGTTTCCGGTCCGGGTCACGACCGCGCTCAACGCCGCGCCGCCCTCGGTCACGGTGTAGGCCGCGAGCGCGAAGGAGACCGTCGAGGGCAGCTCGCTCACGGTGGCCGCGCGGAAGTTGGCGACGGTCACGCGGGTCTCGTCCAGCATGCGCGCGGCATTGGCGATCGTCGCGCTGCCGGTCGCGACCCCGTTATAGATGTGCGTGGGGCTGGAGAACTGGTTGATGCGAACGCAGCTCACCCCGGCCGCGTTGCAGGCGTCCTGGTAGGCCATGATGGTGCGGAAGCGCGCGGCCGTATTCACGTAGCCGTGCGCGTAGGGCTGCGCGGTGGGATGGTCGGGGCCGACGGGCGAGACGTAGATGTCGTGCTCGAGCCCCATGTTGTGGCCCATCTCGTGGGAGAGCGTGCTGCCGGTGGTCGCACAGGTGCGCACCGTCACGTTGTAGGCATTGGGCGCGAACCACGCGCCGACCGAGTCCATGAGCCAGCCCACGCCGCAGAAGTTGCCGCCGCGCTCGACGAACATGCTCACCACGTCCGCGCCGTACTGGTTGCGCAACGCGTTCACGCCGTTGAACGGGGCCGTGCCGTTGGTGATCTCGTCGAGGGTCGTGCCGATGTCGTAGGAGGCGGGCTCGACATAGTTCACCTCCGCCGTGTGCACCAGGCGCACGCGCTGTACCATGCCGCTCGCGGCGTAGGCCTGGTTGGTGGAGGCGAGCGCGAGCTCGATCTGGTTCTCGATCGCCGCGGTGCCGCCGGCGGTGGAGCGCGCGAGCGGGCTGTAGACCACCATCACGTCGATGGTCGAGCCGTCGTCGGTGGCGGCGATGACCTCGGCCGCCTTGCTCGCGGCGGGCCGCACTTTTCGTGGCACGCGCGGCTCGTCGGGGCCGTCGGTGAAGGCGGTGCGATCGATCTCGGCCGCCGCGTGGACGCCGCCCCGGAAGGTGACCTGGTAGGCCTTGTTGCCGCGGTTCACGTGCGCCGCGAAGGTGCCGCGTGCATCGACGATCAGTGCCGAATCGAGGGGCTCGCCGACGACGTGGCCCGAGAAGCTGGTCACGCCCCGGCCCTGGTCCTCGATGCGGTCGATCGACAGCACGAGCGTCGTATCGGCGAAGGCGGGAAGCTCGATCTCCACCGGTACGCCCGGGTTGTCCCGGAGCAGCTTTCGCAGCTGGTTCAGCGCGGCCCAGTTTGGGTGCGCATCGCGCGCACGAAGCTGGCCCCGTTCCGCCTGCACCGCCGACTTCTCGGCAGCATCAGGAGCGGCGTGGACCGTGGAAGGCGGATCGATCAGCTGCAGGCGCGCCTGAGCCATCGCGGCGCCCGAAAACCCGGCGGAAACGACGAATGCGGCGGCAAGAAGGCGGAGGATCTTCATCCCCACCATTTTGGGGCTTGGCACCCCATCCCAACCGCTCAGGCCCTGCCGAATGGAGCAGGCGCGAGGTTACAGCTGCAGTGGGAGATTGGGCCCCCGCCTACGCGGGGGCGACAAACCCAGGCTGTCGCCCCCGCGTGCTGTCGCCCCCGTAGGCGGGGCCTAATCACTGCTGTCGCCCCCGCGTAGGCGGGGGCCCAATCATCACGGCGCTAGAGGAGGCAGCACCACGCCGTCGAGCCACGCGGCATCCTGCCCGAGGCTTGCCGAGCCATCCTTCGAGTAGCTCC
>JANMYH010000136.1:0-3889 GCA_031381925.1 Burkholderiales bacterium
TCGATCAGCGCCGCGATCATCCAGGCGTGCTGGGAGCTCGCGATCCACCCGCACCGCGTGGCCAAGCTCTCGGGCATCGGATGCTCGTCGAAGACGCCGACCTACTTTCTCGACAAGTCCCACGGCTTCAACAGCGTCCACGGCCGCATGCCTTCGGTGCTGACGGGCGCGAACCTCGCCAATCGCGACCTCATCTACCTTGGCGTCTCGGGTGACGGCGACTCGGCCTCGATCGGCTTGGGCCAGTTCGCCCACAGCATTCGCCGCGGCGTGAACATGACCTACATCGTCGAGAACAACGGGGTCTATGGGCTGACCAAGGGGCAGTTCTCCGCGACCGCGGACCGGGGATCGAAGGCCAAGCGCGGGGCGATCAATCCCGACGAGGGCATCGACCTGGTCCTGATGGCGCTCCAGCTTGGCGCCACCTACGTCGCGCGCAGCTTCTCGGGCGACAAGGGCCAACTCACTCCCCTCATCAAGGGCGCTCTCACCCACGAGGGTGCGGCCTTCATCGACGTGATCTCGCCGTGCGTGGCGTTCAACAACCACGAGGGCTCGACCAAGAGCTACGACTACGTGCGCGAGCACAACGAGGCCGTGAACCACCTCGACGTGATCACGATGCACCGCGAGATCACCACGCATTACGATCCGGGCACCGTGCAGGAGGTGCGCCAGCACGACGGCTCCGTGGTCCGGCTGCGCAAGCTCGACGAGAAGTACGACGCCTCGGATCGCATCGCCGCCATGACCTTCGTGCAGTCGCGCTATGCCATCGGCGAGATCGTCACGGGACTCCTCTACATCAACCACGCGCCGCGCGACCTGCACGACAGCCTCAACACGGTGCCGCTGCCGCTGAACCAGCTGGGCGAGCGCGAGCTCTGCCCCGGCGCGGCGGCGCTCGACAGGCTGAACGAGAGCATGCGGTGACCCTCTCCCCGACCCTCTCCCACGCCACGTTCCACTCCCTGGGCGCCCGAGGGAGAGGGAGAACGTGATCGACCTGCGCAGCGACACCGTGACGCGGCCCTCCGCGGCCATGCGCCAGGCGATGGCCGCGGCCGAGGTCGGGGACGACGTCTTCGGCGACGATCCCACGGTCAACCGCCTGCAGGAAGCCTGCGCGGCGAAGTTCGGCATGGAGGCGGGTCTTTTCTTTCCCTCGGGCACGCAGTCGAACTGCGCGGCGCTCATGGCCCACTGCCAGCGCGGCGACGAAGTGATCGTCGGGCAGGAGGCGCATACCTATCGCTAGGAAGCGGGCGGCATGGCGGTGCTCGGCTCGATCCAGCCGCAGCCGCTGCAGAACCGGCCCGACGGCACGCTCGACCTGGGCGAAGTGGAAGCGGCGATCAAGCCCGACGACTCGCATTTCGCGATCACGAAGCTGCTGGCGCTCGAAAACACCATCGGCGGCAAGGTGCTGTCACGCGCCTACATGGCCGAGGCGATCGCGCTCGCGCGCCGCCGAGGGCTCGCCATCCATCTCGACGGCGCGCGCATCTTCAACGCAGCGGTAAAGCTCGGCATGCCGGTGGACAAGCTGTGCGAGGGGTTCGACACGGTGTCGGTATGCCTGTCGAAGGGACTGGGGACGCCCGCCGGGACCGTGCTGGTAGGCCGCAAGGACCTCATCGAGCGCGCGCACCGCGTGCGCAAGATGCTCGGCGGCACGATGCGCCAGGTGGGTATCCTTGCCGCCTCGGGGCTCTACGCGCTCGAGCACAACGTCGAACGCCTCGCCGAGGACCACGCCAACGCCGAGCGCCTCGCCAAGGGTCTCGCAAGCCTGGGCCTCAAAGTCGATCCGGTCCAGACCAACATGGTATTCGCGGCCGTGCCGAGGGATTCGGTGGACGCTCTCAAGCACCACCTTGCCGCCGAAGGGGTGAACGCGCTCGTTTCGCCTCGGCTCAGGCTGGTCACCCACCTCGACGTCGATGCCGCGGACGTCGATCGCGCCCTGTCCGTTTTCGCGGGATTCTTCGGTACGGCCCGGATTCAGGCGGCCCGCTGACGCGCTCGCGCCGGCGCATACTGCGCCCTGCTCTCCAATCGGGAGGAGAAGGAAATGAGAAAGACCACGAATTTGCTGTCGTTGCTGGTCGCGCTTTGGGCCGCCGGCACGGCTTGGGCCCAGCTGATCGTCGATTCAGCCTATGTGGAGGCCGGGGCTCGCGCGGGCGCCTTGGTATGGGATGCCCGCGACGAGTCCGAATACGCGAAAGGTCACCTTCCCGGTGCAGTCAATATCGGCAACGTGGGCGACGTCTTTCGGGATGCCAACCGCGAGGACCCGCCCTCGGCCGCTGCGGCAGCGAGGATCTTCGGCGGCGCCGGCATGGACATCCTGGGCAAAGAGGTGATCGTGTATTCCACCAAGGGCGATGCCTTTGCCTACTACGGAGCACGCATGGTGGAGTACTACGGCGGCAAGCACGCAAAGGTCTATCACGGAGGTATTGACGACTGGAAGTCCGCGGGCAAGTCCCTGGAAGCGGCGCCGACCAAGCTGCAACCGATCAGCCTCGCGCTCACGGTGGAGGGCCGGGGCGCCCTCGGCAACAAGGAGCTCATTGAGCGCGTACGCCATGGCTCCTCGCAGATCCTCGACACCCGCACTGTCAAGGAATACACCGGCGAGGACATCCGTGCCATTCGCGGCGGGCACGTCCCTGGCGCGATCAACGTGCCTTACGAGCAGAACTGGCAGGACCCCGCGACGGCCGCGAAACTGGCATCGCGACAGGTGCTCACGCGTGACGGCATGGCGCTCAAGCCCAGGGACGAGCTCGCGAAGCTCTACGCAAAACTCGACCCTGATAAGGAAACGGTGGTGTATTGCCAGAGCGGCGTGCGCGCGTCCGAAACCGCCGCAGTGCTTCGCGACCTGGGTTTCAAGGACGTGAAGGTGCATGAGCCTTCGTGGCTGGGCTACGCCGGGGTGCTCTCCGCGCCCGCCGAGGACGAGGTCTTCGTCAATGTCGGCGCGTTGAACGGCAGGGTGTCTTCATTGCAGTCCCGCGTGAAGGACCTCGAGGCGGAGTTGGTTCGCCTTCGGTCTGCGGCGCCGGCGCAACGCCCCTGACGGGGTTCATCTCCGGGCCCCGCTCGCGGGGGGCCACAGTCATCACAAGATCTCGGCCGCGTGGTCGGCGAGGCGCGCGCGCTCGCCCCGCATGAGGGTCACGTGGCCTGAATGGCCCCATCCCTTGAAGCGGTCGACCACGTAGGTGAGGCCCGACGAGCCCTCGGTGAGGTAGGGCGTGTCGATCTGCGCGATGTTGCCGAGGCAGACGACCTTGGTGCCCGGCCCTGCGCGCGTGATCAGCGTCTTCATCTGCTTGGGCGTGAGGTTCTGCGCCTCGTCGATGATCAGGTACTTGTTGATGAACGTGCGCCCGCGCATGAAGTTGAGGCTCTTCACCTTGATGCGGTTGCGGATCAGGTCCGCGGTCGCGGCCCGCCCCCAGTCGCCCGCCTCGTCGTCGGTGCGCATCAGCACATCGAGGTTGTCCTCCAGCGCCCCCATCCACGGCGTCATCTTCTCCTCCTCGGTGCCGGGCAGGAAGCCGATGTCCTCGCCCACCGGGACCGTCACGCGGGTCATGATGATCTCGCTGTAGACCTTGTAGTCGAGCGTCTGCATGAGGCCCGCGGCCAGGGTCAGGAGCGTCTTGCCGGTGCCCGCCTGGCCGAGGAGCGTCACGAAATCGATCTCCGGGTCCATCAACAGGTTCAGCGCGAAGTTCTGCTCGCGGTTGCGCGCGATGATCCCCCAGACGTTGTTCTTCTGGTGGGAATAGTCCTTGAGCGTCTGCAGCACCGCGGTCTTGCCGCGCAGCTCCTTCACGAAGGCGAGGAACGGCTTGTCGCCCTCGTG
>JANMYH010000144.1:0-20299 GCA_031381925.1 Burkholderiales bacterium
CCTGCGCAAGTAGGGATCGCCACCCGGCCGCCCGACCCCGCGAGAGCTCGCACGAGCGTTCGCGGGGTTTTTTGCTTTTCGGCGGCCCCTTCCACCGTTGTTGCCGCGGCGATTTTCGCTCCATCGTCGCGGCCCATACCCCACACATAGGAAGACACCGTGAAATCCATCAAGAAGACATTCAACTTCGGCCGTCACCAGGTGACGCTCGAGACGGGCGAGATCGCCCGGCAGGCCGACGGCGCCGTGCTCGTGACCATGGACGATACCGTCGTGTTGGTGACCTGCGTGGGCCGCCGCGAGGCCAAGCCTGGCCAGGATTTCTTTCCCCGGTCCGTCGACTACCAGGAGAAAACCTCTGCCGCGGGCAAGATCCCGGGCGGGTTCTTCAAGCGCGAGGGCCGTCCTTCCGAGAAGGAGATCCTCACCTCGCGCCTCATCGACCGGCCGTTGCGCCCGCTCTTCCCGAGCGGCTTCTACAATGAAGTGCAGGTGATCGCCACGGTGCTGTCGATCAACCCCGAGGTCGATTCCGACATCCCCGCGATGATCGGGGCGTCCGCCGCGGTGACCCTGTCCGGCATCCCGTTCGAGGGCCCGATCGGCGCCGCGCGCGTCGGCTACATAGACGGCGAATACGTCTTGAACCCGACCAAGACCGAGCTCGAGAGCGGCTCGTCGAAGCTGAACCTGGTCGTCGCCGGGACCGAGCAGGCGGTGCTGATGGTGGAATCCGAGGCGAACGAGCTGAGCGAGGAAGTGATGCTCGGCGCCGTGATGTACGGCCACGAGCAGATGCAGGCCGCGATCCAGGCGATCATCGAGCTCGCCGACGAGGGCGGAAAGGACGATTGGGACTGGGAGGCCGCCGAGAAGGATTCGGTGCTCGTGGAGAAGATGCGCGCCCTCGTCGAGTCGGACCTGAATGACGCCTATCGCATGAAATCGAAGTCCCTGCGCTCGACCCGCCTGGATGAGATCAAGAAGAAGGTGTGGGACACCTGCGTGCTGGTCGAGGACAACCCGGCCGACGCGAACGTCGCCCGCGGCATCCTGAAGGACATGGAATCGAAGATCGTCCGCGGGCAGATCCTGAACGGCGAGCCGCGCATCGACGGGCGCAACACGCGTACCGTTCGCCCGATCTCCATCCGGCCCACGTTGCTGCCGCGCGTGCACGGCTCGGTGCTCTTTACCCGGGGCGAGACCCAGGCGATCGTCACCACGACGTTGGGCACCGGGCAGGACGAGCAGCGGATCGATGCGCTCCAGGGCGAGTACACCGAGCGCTTCATGATGCATTACAACTTTCCGCCATTCTCCACCGGCGAGACCGGGCGCGTGGGTTCCCCCAAGCGCCGCGAGATCGGCCACGGGCGGCTGGCCAAGCGCGCGCTGCTGGCGGTGCTGCCTTCCAAGGAGGACTTCGGCTATACGCTTCGGGTGGTCTCGGAAATCACCGAATCCAACGGCTCCTCGTCGATGGCGAGCGTGTGCGGCGGCTGCCTCGCGCTGATGGATGCGGGCGTGCCCCTCAAGGGCCACGTTGCCGGCATCGCAATGGGCCTCATCAAGGACGGCGGGCGTTTCGCGGTCCTCACCGACATCCTCGGCGACGAGGACCACCTCGGCGACATGGACTTCAAGGTTGCGGGCACGGACAAGGGCATCACCGCGCTGCAGATGGACATCAAGATCACCGGCATCACGCGGGAGATCATGAAGGTTGCCCTCGACCAGGCCAAGGAAGGCCGCATGCATATCCTCGGCATCATGAAACAGGCAGTGCCGGGACCGCGCATGGAGATGTCGAACTACGCCCCGCGCATCATCAAGATGAAGATCAACCCGGACAAGATCCGTGAAGTGATCGGCAAGGGCGGCAGCGTGATCCAGGCGCTCACCCGCGAGACCGGCACCACGATCGACATCGAGGACGATGGCACCATCTCGATCGCGTGCCTTTCAGCGGAAGCCGGCGAGGATGCGATGAACCGCATCCGGGCGATCACGGCGGAAGTGGAAGTCGGCAAGGTATACGAGGGCCCGGTCTTGAGGCTCCTCGACTTCGGCGCGATCGTCCAGCTGCTCCCGGGCAAGGATGGCCTGCTGCACATCTCGCAGATCGCGCACGAGCGCGTGAACGCGGTGTCCGACTACCTCAAGGAAGGCCAGATCGTGAAGGTCAAGGTGATGGAAGCCGACGACAAGGGTCGCGTGAGGCTCTCGCGCAAGGCGCTGCTCGACCCGCCGCCTCGCCGCGAAGAGGCACCGCCGCCCGCCGCACCTGCGGAATCGGCGTCCCAGTAGGGGCCGCGTATAATTCGATGCTTGTCGGGGCGGACAGTGCTGCCGCCCGGCAAGCATCGGGGTGTAGCGCAGTCTGGTAGCGCACTTGCTTTGGGAGCAAGATGTCGGGGGTTCGAATCCCTCCACCCCGACCCACTGCCTTGCAGGATTCGGAATGCGCCCGTAGCTCATCCGGATAGAGCACCGGCCTTCTAAGCCGGGGGTAACAGGTTCGAATCCTGTCGGGCGTGCCAGTTATGGTGGCTGTAGCTCAGCGGTAGAGTCCTGGATTGTGATTCCAGTCGTCGTGGGTTCGAGTCCCATCAGCCACCCCATGCAGTGAGAGAGGCCCGCGCGCGCGCGCGGGCTTGTCTTTTTTTTCTGGGGGCGCTGCGGCCGCGCCTAGGCCTTGCGCCGCATGAGGCGCGCCTGCTCGCGCTGCCACTCGCGGTCCTTCTCGGCGTCGCGCTTGTCGTGCTGCTTCTTTCCCTTGGCCAGGCCGATCGAGAGCTTGACCCTGCCCTTCGCGTAATGCAGGTCGAGCGGCACCATCGTGTAGCCGCGCTGTTCCACCTTGCCGATCAGCTTGCGGATCTCCTCGGCGTTCAGCAGGAGCTTGCGCGAGCGCGTGGGATCGGGATTCACGTGGGTGGAGGCCGTGGGCAGTGCGCTCACGTGCATGCCGATCACGAACGGCTCCGCGCCCTTCAGGATCACGTACGCTTCCTTGATCTGCACCCGGCCGGCGCGAATCGCCTTCACTTCCCAGCCCTCGAGCACCAGGCCGGCCTCGTAGCGCTCCTCGATGAAGTAGTCGTGGAAGGCCTTGCGATTTTCTACGACGCTCATTGGGGGGTACGCGGGATGGGCCGCGCAGCTCGCGGCCCGTCATTTTGCCATCCCCACGGCACCAATACAGAATGGCGCTTTGCCACGCTGCCAGGTCTCCATGCCAACCGTCCGAAAGTCCGTGATCGTGCCGCACCCGTGCCTTTCCATGTTCGCGTTGGTGGACGATGTGGAGCGCTATCCGGAATTCCTTCCGTGGTGCCCGGCAACCCGGGTCCTGGAGCGCACCGCGGCGGTGACGCGCGCGCGCCTCGAGGTCGACTACCACGGCCTGAGGAGCCACATCGAGACCGTGAATCGCAAGCGCGCGCCGGAATCGATGGCGCTCGAGTTCGCCGACGGCCCGTTCCAGGAGTTCGCCGGCCTCTGGAGCTTCACCGCCCTGGGCGAGGAGGGTTGCCGCGTCGAGCTCGCTCTCGACTACACCTTCTCGAGCCGCGTCCTCGAGATCACGCTCGGACCCGTTTTCGGGCACATCACCGAGACGTTGGTCGACCGATTCGTCGCGCGCGCCGAGGCGCTCGGATGAAAATCACGGTCGCAATCGCGCTGCGCGAGCGCCAGGAGGTCGTGCAACTCGAGTTGCCCGAGGGCAGCAGCGTCGAAGACGCGCTTGCCGCCGCACGGCTCGCCGAGCGTGCGCCGGCACTTGGCCGTGGGCCGCAACGAACCGGGATCTGGGGCAAGCCCTGCGATGCGTCCACAGCCCTGCGCGAGGGCGACCGCGTCGAGGTCTACCGCGAGCTCAGGGCAGACCCGAAGGCGCAGCGCCGCTCGCGTGCGGGCCTCAGGCCTGCTTCGCCTCGATCTCGAAGCGGGCCTTGATCCAGTCAGCGCCTTTCTTGATGATCCGGTTCAGGCGGATGCGGTACTCGGCGCCGCCGACGCGGATCACATAGCTGTTCGAGGCGACGAATTCCCCGGCGCGCACCAGGACCGAGTCGAGCTTGCCGTTGGTATCGGTGCCCGGAAGGTACAGCGCCTGCATCGGGGCCCCGCCCGTGGCCGGCGTGAGGTCCACCGGAATCGGCCGGTAGGAGAGCACTTCAACGCCCACCAGCATCTCGCCACGCACCCGGTTGGCGAGCTTGCGCACCACGCTGCCGACGATCCAGCCGCCGGTCTCGTGGTTCTGGAGCGCGAGCAAGCCATTGAGCAGCACCGCGTCCGACAGCGCGCGGTCCACGATGAGGCCATAGCCCTTGGAGCTGAGGTCCTGCACGCGCCAGCGCTCGACCTCGGGATCGCCTTCCGGCGCCAGCGGTTGCGCCGCCGCGGGCGCATCGGGGACTTCCGAGAGGCCCGCCGGCGTGATCTCGAAGGTCTGCGTCGCTCCCGAGACGCTCGACAGGCCCGTGGGCTCGTGCTTGGCGCGGCGCTCGCGAGCCTTGCGCATGACGCGCTCCACGCCCACCGTCACGTCGACCTCGCGGTCCTCGAAATGGGTTCGCTCCTCGATGCGGTTCTCGCTGCCTGCGAGGATCGACTGGTAGAGCCTCTCGATGATCGCCAGCAGCGCCACGTGCTGTTCCACGGGAAAGACGGCGCCCGCCCCGTAGCCCGCGTAGAGCCGCCCATGGCGCAGGCCTGCCTGGACCTCCTCGATCTGCGCCTTGAGGCTGTCGGCGCGCATGTAGCGCACCGAATCGCCGTGGCTGTCTTTGCGCATGAGGTGCATCCCGGAATCCGAGGACACGTCGACGTAGAAGAGGTGCTGGCGCGACGAGTACTCGGTGTCGAGGGCGTAGTCGTTGCACCACGAGGAGAACCAGCCGTCGGCGATCTCGATCTGGATCTTCGAAAGGTTGCCGGTGTTCAGCATGTCGAGGACCAGAGTCCGCAGGTAGAGCGACTGCACCGAGGGCCTGAAGCTCGGCTGCGTCGGGTGCAGCACGAATGGCACCTGTCCATAGGCGTCGTGATCCGCGAGGAGGTAGAGCGCGTGCAGCTGCTTCCACGGCGCGACGCGCCCCGGCTCGTTGAGGAAGTAGCCCCATTTCACGAAGCAATGGATCGCGTTCAGCGCGAGGCCGGTGACGCGGAACATGTCGTCGAGCGTGTCGGGCGACGTGGCCCAGGCGTTGCGGTTGCGCAGGAACCGCTGGAAACCGTTCGCGGCCTCGAGGCAGATGCGCTGGACGGTGAGAGCGAAGTCGCGATCGGCTTCAGAGATCGGGGGAGGCGAGCGCAGGAACTCGATCTGGTCGTAGAGCAGCACCGCCTGGAAATGCTCCTCGATGGCCATGAGGTACTGCAGCCGCTCGAGGTTGAACTCTCCCTCGTCCTTGCCGTATTCGCGAACGCCGGCGAGGAATGCCGCGCGCGAGACCGGGTCGCGAACGGTATTGACCGCGAGCAACCTCTCGACGTCGGGCGGGTAGGCGAGGACCGTGGCCACGTCAGGCGACGTTGAACATGTCGACGCTGCGCAGCGCCGGCATGGGGTTGGGCACGAGGTCCGGCTCGGTAAGGGACGCCTCGGCCATGAGCTTCCTGCGCAGCTCGTTGGCGAGAACCTCGTTCTCGAAGTCCATCGGCGCGTTGAGCCAGTTCTCTGCGATCGGATCGAAGTTGGAGGAGGCCGCTACCGAGGCGAGGCCCGCCGCAAGGCGCTTGGCTTCGCGCGGGCCGATGGTCTCGAGGGTATTGACCACTTCCTCGCGATACAGGGCATTGCCAGTTTCGATCTCGCGGCCGAAGTACTGCACCTTGCGCCAGCTCTCGCTCTTTCCATGGTATTCGCGGAAGCGTTCCGCGAGGGTGGCGAATTCGCCGGTCAGGCGCTCCAGCCGGAAGATCTCGAAGAGCGCGAGCCACGTCCGGACTTCGCCCGGATTCTCGTCGACCGCGAATTGCAGCAGCTCGACCGACCGGGCGACCGCGCCATCCTCGTAGAACAGCCGCGCCGCCTTGATCACCGAAGTCGGATCCTCGAGGGCGACGGTGCGGTTCTGGACCTCGGGGAAGCGCTCCTCGATGTAGCGCCGCCGCAACTCGCTGGAATTTTCCAGCAGGCGCGTCGAGAGCGCGGCGTCGGATTGAAGCTCGGGGCGCACCTCCGGGGCCACTTCGATGGGCTCTTCGGCGAAGACGGCGCTTGGCACCGCGGCACCCTGCACGGTGGGCTCGATCGGCTGGGCTTCCGCCTGCGCGGCCCACTCGTCGGCGGGCCACGCTTTCCTGCGCCGCAGCAGGCGCCAGCCGAGGAAGGCCGCAAGCACCAGCGCCAGCGCCGCTACGGCCCATAACCATTCGGGCAGGCCTTCCTCCTCCTTCGGAGTACGGACAACCTTTTGGGTGCCGGGCGGATAAGCCGGAGGAGGGGTGGCCGGCCTGGTGGCGACCGGTTCTGGTTTGGACGGGACAGGCTCGGGCTTGGGCGGCGGCGATTCCACCTTCACGATCGGCGGCTCGACGCGCGGTGCGGGCTGGATGGCAGGAGGGGCAGGCTCGATCTTCGCAACCGGCGGCTCGACGCGCACTTCGGGGGGCGGGATCTTGGCAGCCGCGGGCGGAGCGGCCACGGGTGCAGCAGGGGTTGCGGGACCCGGCGCCGTTGCCGGTGGGGGCATCGGAGTGCCGCGCGCGGCGAGCGAGGCGGGCATCGCATCGAGCTTGAGCTGCATCTCCGCGACACGCGCCTCGAGCTGCTTCAGGCTGTTGCGCATCGACAGCATGGCCGCAACCTGGTCGTCGGCGTCGAGTACCAGCAGGCGTTCGCGCAGCTGCGCGCGCATGCGATCGTCGATCCGGCGGCTGCGCGACAGGTCGACTTCGGCCGAGGACAACTTGAGCACGAAGCCGGGCGAGGCAGCCCTGCGGGGCTCGGATGGCGGCCGGCGCTCGGCACGCGAAGTCGCTGGTGGCACCGGCGCGGCGGCGACGCGCGGCTCAGGGGCTTTCGGCGCTTTCGGTGCGACAGGCTGGCGTTTCGAGGCCACCGCCTTGGGCGGGGCGGGCGCAACGCGCTCTGCAGGCGGCACCTGCGCCAGCTCCGAAGCGGCGCTGGGCACCGCGGGCTCGCGCGGCGCAGTACGTTCGCGAGGCGATGCGGGCGCGCGGGCGAGGCGGGTCGCGGACATGCGGGGCGGCAGCGAGCGCAGATCGGGCAACGCGATCGCGGTGCCGGCGGCGATGGGTGTGCCTTCGCCCTGCGCGGCGAGGTGCGGATTGAGGGCGCGAAGGGCGGTGAGATACCGGGCACGGGCATCGGCATTGCGCGGGTGGATCTTGGACGCCATCGACTCGAGCGTGTCGCCTTCGCGGGCGTTGATCTGCGCGGCCGCGAGGAGCGGGGCGGTGGGCTGCGCGGCCGCGAGGGGCAGGGCGATGGCGAGCGCCGAGCCGGGCCGCGGGTCGAGGAGCAGCGAGTACTGGCGGATGCCCGCGTCGTCGCTGCCGGGGCACGACGCGTGCACCCGCACGCTGAGGACGGGCTCGAACACCGGTGCGAGCGTGCGGATGCGCAGCGCCGCCTCGCCGCGGCGCCGCTCGATGGTGAGGACGCCCTCGCCCAAGCCCTGGGGGCCGTCGCCCGGCTCGCGAACCAGCGCGAAGCAGCTCGCATCGACCGAGCTGCCCGCGGGGATGGTGAAGGGTATCCGCGCGTCGAGCGCCTCGCCCAAGGCGGAGCGGGCCTCGACCTCGCCGAGAACCACGGCGGGAACGGCGGGTGATGCGGCGGCCAGCGCCAGCGCGAGCGCCAGCCGTGCGGCGTGTGCTACTTCTTGCACGCCTCCTCCATCTCCCGGCGGGTACGCTCGCGAGCGGAGTCGATCTCGGCGTCGCTCATGATCTCGCGCTCGCCCTTGTCGTTGGTCTTCTGGATCTTCCCCCCCTGCGTGTACATCTCGTAGTTGCCCTTGAGCTGGGTGCAGCGCAGCTCGTTCTGGGCCGTCCGGGCAGCTTCCTCGTCGGACTTCTTCTGCTTGTCGGCCACCGACTTGCGGCCTTTCTCGAGGTCCTTGTCGCGCTCGACCGCGGACTTCGCGGCGGCGGGTGGCGCGTCGGTGGGACGGCTGACCGGGACGTTGATCTGCTTGCTGTCGGTGTTGGCGGGCGGCGTGTCGGAATAGACGGTCTTGCCGTCCTTGTCCACGTACTTGTAGAGCTGGGCAAGTGCCGCCGGGGCGAGGGCCGCGGCGAATGCCAGGATGATCAATCGCTTCATTTGCATTTTCCTCCGTGAAAAATTCATCGAATCGCCGGATACGCAAGTTGCTCCAGCCCGAGCTGCGCGAGCTCGCTCGCCCGGCGCGCGTGCCGGCTCGCGCGCGCATGGTCCTTCGCAGCCACGGCCTGGCGGGCCGCCACCAGGTCTTCCCACGCCCGCAACCACAGAGCGCGCTTGGCGCGAGCGCGCTGCACGTCGGTTTCCGCCTGCGCCAGCAATGCCTTCGCCTCCTCCGCCGCGATGTCGATCGCCGGCACCCCGACAGGCGCAGGAGCCGCAACGACAGGCGCCGGAGGGGGTGCAACGGGTGCTGGCGCCGGTTCGGGTGCCGTTACCGCGCAACCGCTCACGAGCACCCCCAAAAGGACCCGCCAAACACGTGAAGTTTCAAGCA
The DNA here is from genome assembly GCA_031381925.1 of Burkholderiales bacterium. GTDB lineage: Bacteria > Pseudomonadota > Gammaproteobacteria > Burkholderiales > Usitatibacteraceae > Usitatibacter. The sequence continues at coordinate 8,706 of JANMYH010000144.1, forward strand.
TTTACATAACCCTATCGAGAAACGACTCTAGCGTCAACGCGGGAGCGTTCTTAACGCCCCGAGGGGGGGCGCGGTTGTCCGGGGTGGAGCCCATCGGTATAATTTCGTTTTGAAGCGAGGGTTTCTGAATGCGCGTCATACAAAAAGCGCTCACATTTGACGACGTCCTACTGGTTCCCGCCCACTCCACCGTCCTGCCCCGCGAAGTCAGCCTCACCACCCGCCTCACCCGCACCATCCAGCTGAACATCCCGCTGCTATCCGCCGCCATGGACACGGTGACGGAGTCGCGCCTGGCGATCGCCCTGGCGCAGGAGGGCGGGATCGGCATCATCCACAAGAACATTCCCCCGAAGGTCCAGGCCGCCGAGGTCGCGAAGGTGAAGCGCTTCGAAAGCGGCGTGGTGAAGGATCCGATCACCATCTCGCCGTCGATGACGGTGCGCGAGGTGGCGGAGATCACCAGCAGGCACCGCAATTCGGGCCTGCCGGTCCTCGAGGGCAAGCGCGTCGTCGGCATTGTCACCAACCGGGACCTGCGTTTCGAGGACAACCTCGACCAGCCGGTGAAGAACATCATGACCCCGCGCGACAGGCTGGTGACGGTGAAGGAGGGCGCCAGTCTCGAGGAAGCGAAGGCGCTCATGCACCGCCATCGCCTCGAGCGTGTGCTGGTGATCAACGGCGACTGGGAGCTGCGTGGCCTCATGACCGTGAAGGACATCCTCAAGTCTTCGGAGCACCCGAATGCCTGCAAGGACCAGTTCGGGCGGCTGCGCGTCGGCGCCGCGGTCGGCGTGGGCGAGGGGACCGAGGATCGCGTCGCCGCCCTGGTCGATGCGGGAGTCGACGTGATCGTGGTGGACACCGCCCACGGCCACGCCCAGGCCGTGCTCGATCGCGTGCTGTGGGTAAAGAAGACCTTTCCGCAGATGCAGGTCATCGGGGGGAACATCGCCACCCGCGACGGCGCGCACGCGCTGGTCGATCACGGAGCCGATGGCGTCAAGGTGGGCATCGGGCCCGGGTCTATCTGCACCACGCGCATCGTCGCCGGGGTGGGCGTGCCCCAGGTCACCGCGATCCAGAACGTCGCCGAAGCGCTGGCGGGGTCGCAGATCCCGTGCATCGCGGACGGCGGCATTCGCTATTCGGGCGACATTGCCAAGGCGATCGCCGCGGGCGCGGGCAGCGTGATGCTGGGAAGCCTGTTCGCCGGCAGCGAGGAGGCGCCGGGCGAGATCGAGCTCTTCCAGGGGCGCTCGTACAAGTCCTATCGCGGCATGGGTTCGATCGGCGCGATGCAGAAGGGCTCGAGCGATCGCTATTTCCAGGATGCCGAGAACAACGCCGACAAGCTCGTTCCCGAGGGGGTCGAGGGACGCATTCCCTACAAGGGCCCGGCGACCGCGATCGTGCTGCAGCTCATGGGAGGAGTGCGTGCGAGCATGGGATACACCGGCTGCCGCACGATCGACGAGATGCGCGCCAAGGCGGAGTTCGTCGAGATCACCTCGGCGGGCATGCGCGAGTCGCACGTGCACGACGTCCAGATCACCAAGGAAGCCCCCAATTACCACATCGACTGAGACCGCCATGCCGACCCCCGACAAGAGCGGCGCTGCGGCGCCGCTCGGTCCTTCTCGGCCCGCGCTCGACCGGATCCTGATCCTCGACTTCGGCTCCCAGGTGACGCAGCTGATCGCCCGGCGAGTGCGCGAGAGCGGGGTCTATTGCGAGCTCCACCCGCATGATGTCGGTGGCGACTTCATTCGTGAGTTCGATCCGCGCGGAATCATCCTGTCGGGCAGCCATGCGTCGGCCACCGAGGAGGAAACGGCGCGCGCGCCGCAGGCGGTATTCGAGCACGGCGTGCCGGTGTTGGGCATTTGCTACGGCATGCAGACCATGGCCGCGCAGCTGGGCGGCTCGGTCGAGCCGGGCCGCGTGCGCGAGTTCGGCTACGCGGAAGTGCGCGCGCGCGGCCACTCGAAGCTGCTCGAGGGGATCCAGGACCGCGTCGACGAAAAGGGCCAAGCGTACCTCGAGGTCTGGATGAGCCACGGCGACAAGGTGACCGAGCTGCCCCCAGGCTTCAAGCTGATCGCCTCGAACGAGGCTTGCCCGATCGCCGGCATGGCCGACGAGGCGCGTGGCTTCTACGCGGTGCAGTTCCACCCGGAGGTCACGCACACCCGGCAGGGACGCGCGATCTACACGCGCTTCGTTCATGAGATCTGCGGGTGCGGGCCCAGCTGGAACATGCCGCAGTTTGTGCCCCAGGCGATCGCGCGCATCCGCGAACAGGTGGGTACGGACGAGGTGATCCTGGGCCTTTCGGGCGGCGTGGACTCGTCGGTCGCCGCGGCGCTGATCCACAAGGCGATCGGCGACCAGCTCACCTGCATCTTCGTGGACACGGGGCTCCTGCGCCTGGACGAGGGCGACCAGGTGATGGAAACCTTCGCGAAGCACCTCGGCGTGAAAGTCGACCGCGTGAACGCTGCCGACGAGTTCTTTCGCGAGCTCGCCGGCGTGACCGATCCCGAGCAGAAGCGCAAGATCATCGGCCGCCTCTTTGTCGAGGTATTCCAGCGCGAGGCGAAGCGATTGCCGAAGGCGAAGTGGCTCGCGCAGGGCACGATCTACCCCGACGTGATCGAGAGCGCCGGCGCCAAGACCAAGAAGGCGGTCACCATCAAGTCCCACCACAACGTGGGCGGGTTGCCGGAGTCCCTGCATCTGAAGCTGCTCGAGCCGCTGCGCGAGCTTTTCAAGGACGAGGTTCGCCTTCTGGGCGTCGAGCTGGGGTTGCCGCGCGAGATGGTCTACCGCCATCCATTCCCGGGCCCGGGCCTGGGCGTGCGCATCCTCGGCGAAGTCAAGCGGGAGCACGCGGAGCTGTTGCGCCGCGCCGACGCCATCTTCATCGAGGAGCTGCGCCGCGCGACCAACGCCGACGGCGTGACCTGGTACGACCAGACGGCGCAGGCGTTCGCGGTGTTCCTGCCGGTGCGTTCCGTGGGCGTGATGGGCGACGGGCGCACCTACGAGTTCGTGGTGGCGCTGCGCGCCGTGCAGACCACGGACTTCATGACGGCCCATTGGGCCGAGCTGCCCTTCGACCTCCTCGGGCGCGTCTCGAGCCGCATCATCAACGAGGTGCGCGGCATCAATCGCGTGACCTACGACATCTCGTCGAAGCCGCCCGCCACCATCGAGTGGGAATAGGGCGGGTGAGCGCTATTCGACGATGATCTTCGCGTCGCGCACGACCTTCCCCCACTTCGCGACATCGCGGCTCACCATCTCGCGGAACTCTTCCGGGCTGGAGCCGCCGGCCTCCGCGCCGAGCTTGAACCAGAGCTCGCGCATCTCGGGATCCTCGAATGCTTTCGCGACCGCGGCCTGAAGCTTCTGCACGATGGGGCGCGGCGTGCCTGCGGGCACCCACAAGCCGTACCAGGAGGTGACGTCGAAGCCCGGCAGTCCCGACTCGTCTGCAGTCGGGATGTCGGGGAACGAGGGCGAGCGCTTCATCGACGTCACCGCGATCGGCCGCACCGTCCCCGCGCGGATGTGCGAGGAAGCGCTGCCGAGCGCCTCGAAGATGTAGTCGATCTCCCCGGCGAGCAACGCGGTCGTCGCCGGGCCCGTCCCCTTGTACGGCACGTGGGTCGCGGTGAGGCCGCCCTGGATATTGAACATCTCGCAGGACAGGTGGCGCGAGGTGCCGTTGCCCGCCGAGCCGCAATTGACCTTTCCCGGATGGGCCCTGGCATAGGCCAGCAACTCGGGCAGGGTCCGCGCCGGCACCCGGTTCGCCGCGACGAGGACGTCCGGAAAGATCGCAGCAGTGGTGACTGCCACGAGGTCGCGCTCGAGGTCGTAGGTGAGGTTCCTGTACGCCGAGGCTGCGACCGCGCCATGCACGGAGTAAAGCAGCACCGTGTAACCGTCGGGAGCCGCCTTCGCCGCCATCGCGGCGCCGATCGTGCCGCCCGCGCCGCCGCGATTCTCGATCACGAACTGCTGGCCGAGCACCTGCGAGAGCTTCGCCGCGAGCGGCCGCGCGACGGTGTCCGTGCCGCCCCCGGGGGGGAACGGCACGATCATCCTGACGGTCCTGGCGGGCCAGTCCTGCGCCAGCGCGGGAGTCGCGGCCAGCAGCGCCACGGCGAAAGCACAACGAATGCTGCCGGTCATCGCATGAGGTCCCATGAAATTTCTCCCGCCCACCTTACACCACGGTCGAAAGCCGGCCGTTGTGTGAAAATTCGCCATGGCCAGCGACGAGGAATTCATGCGCGAGGCGCTCGCGCTTGCCGGGCGGGCACGCGATGCGGGCGAGGTCCCGGTGGGGGCTGTCGTGGTCAGGGACGGCCGCATCCTCGGCCGCGGCTTCAACCGGCCGATTTCCTGCAACGATCCCACGGCGCACGCCGAGATCGTCGCACTGCGCGAGGCCGCGGCTGCTGAGGGCAACTACCGCCTCCCGGGCTGCGAGCTGTTCGTGACCCTCGAGCCGTGCGCGATGTGCGTCGGCGCCATCGTTCATGCGCGCATCGCGCGCATCGTATACGGCGCACGCGATCCCAAGACCGGCGCCTGCGGCAGCCTCGTGGACCTCCCGGGTGTGGCGAATTTCAACCCTCACGGCCGCTTCGAAGGTGGCGTGCTGGCGCAGGAATGCGGCGATTTTCTGCGGCGATTCTTCGCCGAAAGACGGTCATAATCGGGGCTGCATGGCCGCCCCTCGCTTCGTCCACCTCCGCCTTCACACCGAGTACTCGATCGTGGACGGCATGGCACGCGTCGACGACGCCGTCGCCGCAGCGGCCGCCGACTCGATGCCGGCGCTTGCCATCACCGACACCGGAAACCTCTTCGGGGCCATCAAGTTCTACGAGGCCGCGCGCGCCGTGGGCGTGCAGCCGATCATCGGCGTCGACCTCTGGATCACCAACGATCGCAACCGGGATGCACCGTACCGGCTGACGCTGCTTGCGCGCAGCCGCGCGGGCTACCTTCACCTGTGCGACTTGCTCACCCGCGCCCACGCCGAGAACCATTGGCGCGGCCGCGCCGAGGTCCGGCGCGAGTGGCTGGGTGCGCTCGACGGCCTCATCGCGCTCTCGGGCGCCGCGGCGGGTGACGTGGGGATGGCGCTCGCCTCGGGGCATCGCGACCAGGCGCGCGACCTGGCGCTCGGCTGGGAGCGGGATTTTCCCGGCGCCTACTACCTCGAGGTCCAGCGGGTGGAGCCGCAGCGGGGCGAGGCGCTGGTGGGCGCGACGGCGGGCCTCGCATCCGAGCTCGCCCTTCCGGTGGTGGCGACCCATCCGGTGCAGTTCGTCCGGCCCGAGGACTTCCGCGCGCACGAGGCTCGCGTTTGCATCGCGCAGGGCTATGTCCTCGGCGACAACCGGCGCCCGCGGGAATTTCGCGCCACCCAGTACTTCAAGACGCAGGCGGAGATGGCGCAGCTCTTCGCGGACCTGCCCCAGGCGCTCGAGAACTCGGTGGAAATCGCGCGTCGCTGCACCTTCGAGTTCGTTCTCGGAAAGAGCTGGCTGCCGGAGTTCCCGACGCCGGGCGGCGAGTCGATCGAGGATTACCTGCGCGCGGCAGCCCGTGCCGGCCTCGGGCGCCGGCTGGAAACGCTGTTCCCGGACGCCGCGAAACGTGCCGAGGCGGCTCCGACCTATCGCGACCGCCTCGAGTTCGAGGCGAAGACGATCATCCAGATGGGATTTCCGGGCTACTTCCTCATCGTGGCCGACTTCATCAACTGGGCGAAGACCCACGGCGTGCCCGTGGGGCCGGGGCGTGGGTCGGGCGCCGGCTCGCTCGTCGCCTACTCGCTGGGCATCACCGACCTCGACCCGTTGCGCTACGACCTGCTGTTCGAGCGCTTCCTCAACCCGGAGCGCGTGTCGATGCCCGACTTCGACATCGACTTCTGCCAGGACGGGCGCGATCGCGTGATCGACTACGTGAAGGAGAAGTACGGCGCGCAGTGCGTCTCGCAGATCGCGACCTTCGGCACCATGGCGGCGAAGGCAGTGGTTCGCGACGTGGGGCGGGTGCTCTCGATGCCCTATGGCGAGGTCGACCGGATCGCAAAGCTGATTCCGTTCGAGCTCGGCATGACGCTCGAGCGCGCGCTCACGGTCGAGCCGCAGCTCAAGGCGCTGATGAAGGAGCAGGAAGAGGTTTCCGAGCTGATGGCGCTCGCGCTCTCGCTCGAGGGCCTAGCGCGCAACGTCGGCATGCACGCGGGCGGCGTGCTGATCGCGCCGGGCAAGCTCACCGATTTCACGCCGCTCTACAGCGCCGAGGGGGCGGGCTCGATGGTGAGCCAGTTCGACAAGGACGACGTGGAGAAGGCGGGCCTCGTCAAGTTCGACTTCCTCGGCTTGACCACGCTCACCATCCTCGACTGGGCGGTGCGCTACGTGCACCGGCTCGGACAGCCCGATTTCCGCCTCGACGACATCCCCCTCGACGACGCCCAGACCTATCGGCAGCTTGCGAAGGGAAACTCCACCGCGGTGTTCCAGCTGGAATCGCGCGGCATGCGCGACCTGCTGAAGCGCCTGAAGCCCGACCATTTCGGGGAAGTCATCGCGCTGGTGGCGCTCTACCGCCCCGGCCCGATGGACCTCATCCCCGACTTCATCGAGCGCAAGCACGGGCGCCAGCGGGTGCAGTACCCCGATCCGCGCCTCGAGCCGATCCTCGGGCCCACCTACGGGATCATGGTGTACCAGGAGCAGGTGATGCAGATCGCGCAGGTGCTGGGCGGCTATACGCTCGGCGGCGCGGACCTGCTGCGCCGGGCGATGGGCAAGAAGAAGCCCGAGGAGATGGCCCAGCAGCGCGGCATCTTCAAGGAGGGCGCGGCGAAGAACGGCTTGAGCGCCCTCAAGGCCGACGAGATCTTCGACCTGATGGAGAAGTTCGCGGGTTACGGATTCAACAAGTCCCACGCCGCGGCGTATGCGCTGGTCGCCTACCAGACGGCGTACATGAAGACACACCACCTCGCCGCGTTCATGGCCGCGAACCTCTCCGCGGTGATGGCCGATACCGACAAGGTGCAGGTGCTCCACGACGACGCCAGGGACCAGGGCCTGGAGATCATTCCCCCCGACATCAACGCCTCCGAATACCGGTTCGTCCCCCTCGACGACAAGCGCATCGCCTACGGCCTCGGCGCGGTCAAGGGAACGGGCGAGCAGGCGATCGAGAGCGCGGTGGCCGCGCGCAAGGCTGCGGGCCCGTTCGCAGACATCGCCGATTTCTGCCGGAGGGTCGACCGGCGCGTGGTGAACCGGCGCGCGATGGAAGCGCTGATCCGCGCCGGCGCATTCGATTCGCTCGAGCCCAATCGCGCGAGCCTCGTCGCGTCCCTCGCCAACGCGATCGAGGCCGCGGATCGCGGCGAGCATTTCGCCGCCCAGACCAGCCTCTTCGGCGGCGCGGGAGGCACGCCGGACGCGTTCGAGCTCACGCGCGCGCCGCCGTGGGGCGAGCGCGAGCGCCTGCAGAACGAGAAGCAGAGCCTCGGGTTCTATCTCAGCGGGCACCCCTTCAACGCCTATCGCGAGGAGTTGCGCCGCTTCGCGCGAACCCCGCTCGCGGACCTGGTGCCCCAGCACGAGGCGGTGATGCTCGCCGGGGTGATCTACGGCGTGGTGGTTCGCAACTCGCGCCGCGGGCGAATGGCGGTGCTGACCCTCGACGACGGCAGCGCGCGCATCGAGGTGGTGGTTTTCGGCGAGCTCTTCCACGAGAAGCGCGCGGTGATCCAGGAAGACCAGGTGGTGGTGGTCCGCGGCAGGATCTTCAGCGACGAGTTTTCCGGGGGGCTCAGGATCACCGCCGACCAGGTCATGGACCTGGCCGAGGTGCGCGCGGCGCATGCGCGGCTGCTCCGCCTGTCGATCAACGGCCAGGCCGACTCGGCACGGCTCAAATCCCTTCTCGCGCAGTACGCCGGTGGCCATTGCCACGTTGCGATCCGCTACCGGAATGCCCAGGGCGAGTGCGACATCCGCTTGCCCGAGAGCTGCCGCGTGAAGGTTTCGGGGCCGCTGCTCGATTCCCTCGCCCAGTGGCTCGACGAAAAGAACGTGGAGGTCGTGTACTGATGGACCTTCAATTGAAAGGCCGCACCGCCGTCGTCACCGGGGCGAGCTCCGGGATCGGGCGCGCCATCGCGCTCGAGCTGGGCCGCGAGGGCGTGCGCCTGGTGGTGACCGGGCGGCGTGCCGAGCACCTCGAGGCCGTTGCCGCCGAGATCGCGGCCGCAGGGGGCGAGAGGCCGGCGATCGTCGTTCACGATGCGATGCGCGACGACTACGTAGACGCGGTGCTCGCGCGTGCCACCGCCGCGCTGGGAGCGGTGCAGATCCTGGTGAACAACGCCGGCGGCAGTCGCGCCTTCGGCATGGAGGGCACCGAAGCGCAGTGGGACGAGGCGCTGACGCTCAACTTCACGCGCCACCGGCAGCTGACCCATCGGGTCCTTCCGCAGATGACGAAGGGTCGCTGGGGGCGCGTCATCAATATCACGGGAAAGTCCGAACCCGAGGGCCTCAACGGCGCGTTCTGCGCCAAGGCCGCGGTGACCGCGTGGTCGAAAGGCCTGTCGCGGGAAGTCGGCAAGCACGGAATCACGGTGAACTGCATCCCGCCGGGCCGCATCATGAGCGACCAGATCCGCCGCAACTACACGCCCGAATATCGCGCATGGCAATCCGAGCACGAGATTCCCATGGGACGCTATGGCGAGCCCGAGGAGCTCGCCGATCTTGCGGTGTTCCTTGCCTCGCCGCGCGCGGGTTACATCACCGGCGCGGTCTTTCCGGTCGATGGCGGGCTGAGGCGCTACCAGTACTAGGCGCCAGGCGCCCGGCGCGACGCGAAGCCTTCGAGCGTCTGGCGCAGCGCGTCGTCGATCCCGATCCCGTCGCGGCGGTGGCGCGCGAGCTTCTCCATCTCGATCTCTCCCGGCAGCCGCACCGGCTGCGCCGGATCGGCGCGCGGCGTCTCGTGGACGATGGCGGCAAAATCGCGGACGCGTTCGGCCAGCCACTCCGGCGAGCCGAGTCTGCGCGTATCGATCGCGAGGTAGAAGTGCCCGAGGTTGCCGGGTTCCGTGGGCTGGTCCAGCCACGACTTCACGTGGGTGAGGTACGCGCCGCCCGAGAGTACGCCCGCAAGCAGGTCCACCATCAGCGCGAGCCCATAGCCCTTGTAGCCCCCGAAGGGCAGCAGGAACCCCTCGAGCGCGGCCTTCGGATCGGTAGTCGGCCGACCTTCGCGGTCGGTCGCCCAATCGGCGGGGATCGCCTCGCCGCGCTTGGCGGCCGCGCGGATCTTGCCGCGCGCCACGACGCTCATCGCCATGTCCAGGATGATCGGATCGCTCCCCGGGCGAGGCACGCCGATGGCAAGCGGATTGTTGCCGAGCCGTTCCTCGCGCCCGCCGGTGGGCGCGATGGTGGTACTCGCATTGCTGCCGATGATCGTGGCGAAACCCTGTTCGGCCGCCAGGTAGCAGTAGGGGGAGATCGCGCCGAAGTGGTTGCCATTCCTCACCAGGGCTAAGCCCACGCCGAACTCGCGCGCGCGCTCCATTGCGGCTTGCAACGCGCGCATGCCCACCAGGGGGCCGATTGCGCCGTTGCCGTCGACCCGCGCGATCGCGGGAGCGACGGCCTCGATCAAGACCTGCGCATCCGCGCGGATCGCGCCGGCGTCGATGCGCTGGCCGTAGGACTCGAGCCGCAGCACCCCGTGAGTGGCGTGGCCGAAGAGATCGCCCATCACCAGGATGCGGGCAACCTGATCCGCATCGCGCGCCGTGAGGCCCAGCCCTTCGAGCGCGCGCCCGGCGAGGCTGGTGAGCTCGGCCTCGGTCATTCCGCGCTGATCTTCGCCTCGCGGACCACCTTGCCCCAGGTCTCCGTTTCCTTGTCGATGTAGCGCGACAGCTCCTCGCGCGTCCCGGGCATCGGTTCGAGCCCGTGCTTGGCGAGCTCGGCGCTCACGCCCGGATCGTTCAGGACCCGGGTCAGCTCGCGGTTCCAGTAGTCGATGATCTCGCCGGGCACCTTGCTGGAGGTGACGAACGCGTACCAGTTGGTCGCTTCGAATCCGGGGTAGCCGGACTCCGCGATGGTGGGCACGTTCGGCATGAACCGGCTGCGCCTGGCGCCCGTGGTCGCGAGGACGCGCAGCTTGCCCGACTCGACGTGGGGCGCGACCGTCGAGGGCACCCCCGGATACATCGTGACCCGGCCGCCGAGGAGGTCGGTCATCGCCGGTCCGCCTCCCTTGTAGGGGATGTGGACGAGGTCGATTCCCGCGCGCTGCTTGAAGAGCTCTCCCGTGAGGTGCCCGGCGCCGCCCACCCCCGAGGAGGCGTAGTTGAGGCTGCCCGGCTTCTGCCGGGCGAGCGCCACGTATTCTGCGAGCGTTTTCGCCGGCACGTCGGGGTGCACCACGATCGCGTTCGGAAACACCACGCCCATCGTGATCGGCGCGATGTCGCGCTTCGGATCGTAAGGAAGGTTCTTCTGCATCGCGGGTGCGACCGACATCGGTCCGACCGAGGTGAGGTGAATCGTGTATCCGTCGGGAGCGGCGGTGGCGACGTGCTGGGCAGCGATGTTGCCGCCGGCGCCAGCCTTGTTCTCCACCACGACCGACTGGCCGATGTTCTCCGAGAGCTTCCGCGCGACGATGCGCGCGGCGGTATCCGTGCCGCCGCCCGGCGCGAATCCGACCGTGAGCGTGACCGGGCGCGAGGGGAAAACCGGCTGGCGGTGGCGGTTGCGGCCGCGACAATCGCGGCGGCGGACAGGAACAGACGAACCATGCGATACATGGGCGAGTCCTCGGAGGGTTGGAATCGGGTTGCGACTGGATTCTAAGCGGGGAATCAGCGCGTGGACCGCTTTTCGAAACCGAAGTAGTCTCCGCCGCTCGCCTCCGCGACCTCGACCGCCTCGACGTCGGCATCGGGCGGGCCGCGGCGCGCCCACTCGGTCATCGCCGCCACCGCCTCCGGTGATCCCTGGACGACGGCCTCGACGGAGCCATCGCCGCGATTGCAGACCCAGCCGGTGATCCCCAGCCGCGCGGCTTCCTGGCGCATCGACTCCCGGAAAAACACGCCCTGCACGCGCCCGCGGATGGCCAGGCGCCGCGTCACGCGTTCACTCGTCACCGCGCACCTTGCCGCGCGTCTGCTTCTTGGCGCCCACCTGCTTCTTCGTGCCGATGCGGCGTTCGCGTGACGCCCGGGTGGGACGCGTGGCGATGCGCTTCTTCGGAACGTGGTTCAGGCGCTTCAGGCGCTCGACCAGGCGCTCGAATGCGGTCTCGCGATTGCGATGCTGGGAGCGCGAGTCCTGCGAAGTCACGACGACGCCCGAAGGCAGGTGGGTGAGGCGCAGCGCCGACTCGGTCTTGTTCACGTGCTGCCCGCCCGGGCCGCTCGCGCGGAATACGTCGACCACGACCTCGCGCTCGAGGACGTCTCGGTCGAGCGAGTAGGGCGGCGGGCTCTGGGGGTGGCG
>JANMYH010000149.1:0-1776 GCA_031381925.1 Burkholderiales bacterium
CAGGGATTCACGCCCCAGCGCAACTCATCAACCATGACGCGCACCGTGAAGAATACGACCATCCAAAGATGCACGCGGCGCGTCACAAGCCGGTTCAAGGCCTCGCCCACAGGAGTATCGTAACGGACGATGCCGATGAGCCAGCAGATCCGATTTTGCACCAGCTTCGACGGCACGCGGATCGCGTACGACGTGACCGGTCGCGGACCGCCCCTGGTGCGGGCGCCGCACTGGTTCACGCACCTCGAGTACGACTGGACCAACCCGGCCATGGTCCCGTGGGTTGCGGGGCTTTCGCGGCATTTCTCGCTACTGCGCTTCGACCAGCGAGGTTGCGGCCTTTCCGATCGCGAGGTCGCCGACATATCCCTCGAGGCCTGGGTGCGGGACCTCGATCGCGTGGTGGATGCCGCGGGCCTCGAGCGCTTTGCGCTGGCCGGCCTCTCGCAGGGCGCGGCGATCGCGACCGCCTATGCGGCCCGGCATCCGGAGCGAGTGAGCCACCTGGTGCTTTGCGGCGGCTACGCGCGCGGATGGAACAAGCGCAACCTGCCGCGGGATGGCCTCGAGCAAGTCGAGACGCTGATGAAGCTCGTTGAGCTCGGATGGGGTGGGGCGGATCCCTCGTTCCGGCAAGTCTTCACAACCCAGTTCATGCCGCATGCGAGCGTCGAGTCGATCCATGCGTTCAACGACATGATGCCGCTGAGCACTTCGGCAAAGAACGCCGTAAGGATCTATCGCGCGTTCGGCGAGATCGATGTCCAGGCCGAGGCGCAGCGCATCGCCTGCCCCTCACTCGTGCTGCACGTGCGAGGCGACCTGAGGGTGCCGTTCGACGAGGGCCGGCGCCTGGCCGCGCTCATCCCCGGCGGGCGGTTCATGCCGCTCGAAAGCCACAACCACCTTCTGCTGGAGAACGAACCCGCATGGCGGGAGTGCCTCTCGGCGATCGTGGAATTCTGCGGCGGCGCGTCCGCGCGCGCCGCAGATGGCGCCTTCCCCGAACTCACTGCACGCGAGCGCGAAATCCTGGAGCTCATCGCCCGGGGACTGGACAATGCGCAGGTGGCAGCCCGACTGGAGCTTTCCGAGAAGACGGTGCGCAACAACATCACGCGAATCTTCGACAAGATGCAGGTCGAGAATCGCAGCCAGGCGATCGTCCGCGCCCGCGAGGCTGGCCTGGGCGTAGGTGCCGCGAAACCGGCCTGACGGGACCCCTGTCCCGCCCGCCCGGGCCGGAAAGGGCCGGTCCCGGGACACCCGCCTCAAGACGAAGGGCTCGCGTGGGCCGAGTATGGGAACTGCCGAACGCGCCCTTCCGGGTGCTGGCAAACCCAGGAGTACATCATGCGCAGCCACGAACTCGAATCGATCCAGGTCGTCATTCCCAGGGGCCGCACTCTGCGCGTTCGCGATGGCGCCGGGTTCATGGTGTGCGTGGCCGAGGGCACCGCGTGGCTCACGGAGGAAAAAAAAGTCGACGACACCGTGCTATGTGGCGGGGAATCTTTCTTGCTGGAACGCGCCGGCCTCGCCCTCGTGTTCGCGTTCACCGAGGTTCGAGTGGAAATCGTGGCAACGCGCCCGTCCAGGGCGCCCGCGCTTCAGCTGGGCGGCGGCTATCGCGAGATCTCGGCGATGATCATGCACGCGATGATCGCTGACAGCGCGAGGCGGGTGTTGCGCTGGCTCCGGTCGACGTTGACGGTTACTTCCCCGGCAAGCGCTGTGCAGCGCGACGGTTCTCGTATGCCTTGAGGTGGGTGTACG
>JANMYH010000166.1:0-9784 GCA_031381925.1 Burkholderiales bacterium
GCCCTGCGCGACGAGCGCGGCGAAGTAGCGCTCGAGGCTCGCGGCCTGTCGGCCGACCGCAAACGCCCGGTGCACGAGGAACAGGAAGAGCGTGATCACGGTGGCCACGCCGGCGAAGCCCAGCTCCTCTGCGATCACCGCGAGCAGGAAGTCGGTGTGCGCCTCCGGCAGGTAGAAGAGCTTCTCGATGCTGGCGCCGAGGCCCACGCCGAGCCACTCGCCGCGGCCGAAGGCGATGAGCGAGTGCGACAGCTGGTAGCCCTTGCCGTAGGCGTCGGCCCACGGGTCCATGAAGCCGAGGATGCGCTGCAGCCGGTAGGGCGAGGAGAAGATCAGCACCACGAAAGCGACGGCGAGCAGCACCGCGAGGCTTGCGAAGAGGCGCCAGTTGAGGCCGCCGAGGAAGAGGATCGCCATTGCGATCGTGGTCACCACCACGAGCGCCCCGAAGTCGGGCTCGCGCAGCAGCAGGAAGGCGATCACCGTCATCACGCCGAACATCGGCAGGAAGCCCTTGCGGAAATCGTCCATGAAGGCGGCCTTGCGCACCGTGTAATCGGCGGCGTAGAGGACCACGAAGAGCTTCATGAGCTCCGAGGGCTGGAACGTGCCGAAACCGATCGCGATCCAGCGGCGGCTGCCGTTCACCTCGCGGCCGATTCCGGGGATCAGCACCGCGACGAGCAGCACCACGCCGAGCAGGAAGAGCCACGGGCTCGCCTTCTGCCACAGCCACACCGGCACCTTGAAGAACGCGCACGCGACTCCCAGGCCGACCGCGAGGTACGCGCCGTGGCGCACCAGGAAGTAGCCGGGGCGGAAGCCGGTGAAGCGCTCGGCCTCGGCCATGGCGATCGATGCCGAATACACCATCACCAGCCCGACGGCGCCGAGCAGGAGCGCCGACCAGAGGAGGGCCTGGTCGAGGTTCGAGTCGCGGCGGGCGGGGTTGTAGAGCATTAGTGGCCCTCACCCCGAGGAGAGGAAGTGCGCGCGGCAATGGCGCGCGCCGCCTCGGCGAACACATCGCCGCGGTGGCCGTAGTTGCGGAACATGTCGAGGCTCGCGCAGGCCGGCGACAGCAGCACTGCGCCTCCAGCCTGCGCACGGTTGAACGCGGCCTCGACCGCCTCGGGCATCGTCGCGGCGCGTTCGATCGGAATGCCGGCGTCCTTCAGCGCAGCCGCGAGCAGGGGCCCGTCCCGGCCGATCAACACCACCGCGCGAGCGCGCGCGCGCACCGCGGGCACGAGCGGCGAAAAATCCTGGCCCTTGCCGTCACCCCCGGCGATCAGGACCACCGGGGTCGTGAAGCCCTCGAGGGCCGCGACGGCCGAGGCCACGTTGGTGCCCTTCGAATCGTCGAAGAACCGGACCCCGCGGGCCTCGGCCACGAGCTCCAGCCGGTGGGGAAGTCCCTTGAAATCGCGCATCGCCTGGAGGAGCGGCGCGCGGGGGGCGCCGATCGCGCTGAGGAGCGCGTGGGCGGCGAGGCCATTGGCCGCGTTGTGCAGCCCTGCGATGCCCATCGAGTCGACCGGCATCAGGTTCGCGTCGCCATGGCGCATGAACGCGCGCGAGGCGTCGAAGCCCCACTCGTCGCCGCCCTTCGGCACGCCCATTCCAAAGGTGAACGTTCGCTCCCCACCCGCCATGGCGCGGCTCCATTCGTCGTCGCGGTTGAGCACCCGCGTCTTCGCGTGGCGGAAGATGCGCTCCTTGGCGCGTGCATACGCCGCCATCGATCCGTGGCGGTCGAGGTGGTCCTGCGACAGGTTCAGCATCGCCGCCGCGTCGAGCGCGAGGCTGGACGTCGTCTCGAGCTGGTAGCTCGACAGCTCGATGACATAGAGGTCCGCCGGCGGCTGCGCCGGGTCGAGCGCGTCGAGCACCGGCAGGCCGATGTTGCCGGCGACGACCGTGCGGTAACCCGCGGCCGCGCCCATCGCGCCGGCGAGCGCGGTCACGGTCGACTTGCCGTTGGTGCCGGTTATGGCGAGCACGCGGGCTCCGGTCGCGCGGCGCGCGACCTCGCGGGCGAAGATTTCGACGTCGCCGACCACTTCGATGCCTCGGGCGGCGGCGGCACGCAGAACCGGCTCGCCGAGCGCAAGGCCCGGACTCGCAACGACCGTGTCCACGCCTTCCAGGAGCGCTTCATCGAAGGGTCCGAGCGCGATGCCCACATCGGGGTGATCCTTGCGGACCGCTCCCAGGGCCGGAGGTGCGGCTCGCGTGTCGGCCGCGCGCAGCCGCGAACCGCGCCGCGCGAGCCAACGAACGACCGAAAGCCCCGTGTCACCCAGGCCGAGAACGAGAACGCTTTTGCCTTTCCATTCATCGCTCATCTCCTAACTTTGTTTCACGCGACCAAACCTGGAAACACGAAGGCCACGAAGGAACACGAAGGACACGGAAGAGACCCGCCTGATATGACCCCGCAGCTCATCGACGCCCCGGACATGGCACAAGGTCGGTTCTTCGTGTCCTTCGTGCTTCTTCGTGTCCTCCCTGCTGATGGCCTTGGTTTTCATCAGCGCAGTTTCAGCGTGGACAGGCCGACGAGGACCAGCATC
This sequence comes from Burkholderiales bacterium, assembly GCA_031381925.1. Lineage (GTDB taxonomy): Bacteria > Pseudomonadota > Gammaproteobacteria > Burkholderiales > Usitatibacteraceae > Usitatibacter. Next base: position 2,577 of record JANMYH010000166.1, read on the forward strand.
ATCGTGATGATCCAGAAGCGGACCACGACTTGATTCTCTTTCCAGCCCTTCAATTCGTAGTGGTGGTGCAGCGGCGCCATGCGGAAGACGCGCTTGCCGGTCAGCTTGAAGCTCGCCACCTGGATGATTACGGAGAGCGTCTCGACCACGAAGACCCCGCCCATGATCAGCAGCACGATCTCCTGGCGCACCACCAGCGCGATCATTCCGAGGGCGGCCCCGAGGGCGAGCGCGCCGACGTCGCCCATGAAGACTTCCGCCGGGTAGGCGTTGAACCACAGGAAAGCGAGCCCTGCGCCGGAGATCGCGCCGCAGATCACCGCGAGCTCGCCCGCCCCGGAGATCAGCGGAAACGACAGGTACTTGGCGAACACCGCGTTGCCCGAGACGTAGGCGAACACCGCGAGCGCGGAAGCGATCATCACCGTCGGCATGATGGCGAGGCCGTCGAGGCCGTCGGTCAGGTTCACGGCGTTCGAGGTGCCCACCACCACGAAATATCCGAGGACGATGAAGCCGATGGTGCCGAGCGGGATCGCGACCGCCTTGAAGAATGGCAGGATCAGCTCGGTCTGCTGCGGCAGGCGCGCGCTGTAGGCGAGGTAGGACACCGCCGTGATCGCGATCAGCGACTGCCAGAACATCTTGGAGCGCGCCGAGAGCCCCTTCGGGTTGCGATGCACGACCTTGCGCCAGTCGTCCACCCAGCCCACCGCCCCGAATCCGAGCGTCGTGAGCAGCACGATCCACACGTAGCGGTTGCCGAGGTCCGCCCACAGCAGCGTGGTGATCGCCACCGACACCAGGATCAGCGCGCCGCCCATGGTCGGCGTCCCGGTCTTGATGAGGTGGGTCTGCGGGCCGTCGTCGCGCACCGCCTGGCCGATCTTGTAGGCGGTGAGCTTGCGGATCATTGTCGGCCCCACGATGAACGAGATCACCAGCGCGGTGAGCGCGGCCAGGACGACCCGCAGCGTGATGTAGGTGAACACATTGAAGGCGCGCACGTACTGCTCGAGGTGCTGGGCGAGCTCAAGCAGCATCGACGTCCTCCGGGAGCGCGAGCGCGTCGGCGACGCGCTCCATCTGCATGAAGCGCGATCCCTTCACCAGCAGTGTCGCGCCGCGCGCCGCCTCGTGGCCCGCCTCCTCGATCAGCCGCGCGGGGTCGTCGAAGTGGCGCGCCCCGGCGCCAAACGCCTGCGCCGCGTCGCGGCTGGCGACCCCCAACGCGAGCAGCGCGTCGATGCCCGCGGTTTTCGCGAACGCGCCCACCTCGGCATGCATCTGCGCGGCCCCGGCACCGAGCTCGCCCATGTCGCCCATCACGAACACGCGCCGTCCGGGCTCCAGCGCGAGCACGCCGACCGCCGCCTTCATCGACTCGGGGTTCGCGTTGTAGCTGTCGTCGATCACCATCGAGCCCGAGCGGCCCCGCCGGCGCTGCAGGCGCCCCGGCACGCCCCCGAAGTGATTGAGTCCGTCCTGGATGTCGTGCGGGGGAATCTCGAGCGCATGGGCCGCGGCGCACGCGGCGAGCGCATTGCGCACGTTGTGCTCACCGGCCACCTGCAGCCTCACCGCGAACGCGTCGGCGGGCGTGACGATGCGCAGCTCGGGCCCGTCGAGCGTCGCGCGCACCTGCGCGCCTTCGCCCAGCCCGAAGCTCACCGTGCGGCGACCCGGATTGAGACCCATCCAGTAGCCGGCGAAGGGGTCGTCGACATTCACCACCGCGACGCCCGACGCCTTGAGCCCCGCGTAGATCTCGCCCTTGGCGCGCGCGATCGCTTCCACGCTGCCGAGGATGCCCACGTGGGCGCGCTGCGCGTTGTTCACGAGCGCGACCGACGGCTGGGCGAGGCGCGTGAGGTAATCGATCTCGCCCTCGTGGTTCATTCCCATCTCGATCACGGCGTAGCGGTGCACCTCGCGCAGCCTCAATAGCGTGAGCGGCATGCCGATGTCGTTATTGAGGTTGCCTTCGGTGGCGAGCACCATCGAGCGCTCGCCGCAATGCGCCGCGAGGATCGAGGCGAGCATCTCCTTCACGGTGGTCTTGCCGTTGCTCCCGGTGAGCGCCACCAGCGGGAGGGCGAAGCGCGCTCTCCACTGGGCCGCGAGCCGGCCGAGTGCCGCGCGCGTGTCGCCGACCACGACCTGGGGCAGCGGCCCCGGGGCTTCGACGAGGCGGGAAGTGACCGCGGCGACCGCGCCGCGGCCCAGCGCTTCGGCCACGTACTCGTTGCCGTCGAAGCGCTCACCCTTGAGCGCCACGAAGAGATCGCCGGCGGAGACCTTCCGGCTGTCGGTGGTCACCCCGGAGAACTGCACCGGCGCGCCGTGCCGGCGGCCTCCCATCGCACGCGCCGCTTCGTCGAGGTCCATCATCGTCTGGCGGTTCACCGGGTCCGATCCATTCATCCGCCGCCTGCCTCCCATTGGGCGAGCGCGGCGCCGGCGACCTCGCGATCGTTGAACGGGTGGCGGATTCCGGCGATTTCCTGGTAGGTCTCGTGCCCCTTGCCGGCCAACAACACCACGTCGCCCGCCGTCGCCCGATGCACGGCGGAAAAGATGGCCACCTGGCGATCCTCGATCGCCTCGGCCTTGCCTATCGGAATTCCCTGGAGGATCTGAGCGATGATCCGGTGCGGATCCTCGCTCCTCGGGTTGTCGCTGGTGACGACGATCTCGTCGGCCAGGCGCGCGGCAGCTTCTCCCATCAGCACGCGCTTGCCCGGATCGCGGTCGCCCCCGCAGCCGAATACGCACACCAGCCGGTGGCCGGCGGCGACCATCGGGCGCAACGCCGCGAGCGCCTTTTCGAGCGCATCGGGGGTGTGCGCGTAGTCGATCACGACGAGCGGCGCGGCACCGCCGCCCACGCGCTCGAGACGCCCGGGCACCGGTTGCAGGTGACGAATGGCCGCCACCGCGTCGTCGAACGCGATGCCCTGCGCGATGAGGGCGCCCAACACCGCCAGCAGGTTGGACACGTTGAATGCGCCGAGGACGCCGCAAGCCACATCCCCCGAGCCCCATTCGCTCTCGACGCGGAAGCGCACTCCCGCCTCCGACAGCTGGGTGTCGCTCCCGCGCAGGCGCGGGCCCGCCTTGGTGCCGGCGCCCAGCTGGCGGCGCGTGCCGTAGGTGATGATTTCGAGCGCGCCCGCCTCCAGGCGCGTGGCGAACTGCGCGCCAACCGGATCGTCCGTATTGATCACCGCATGGGTGAGGCCGCGCGCCGCGAAGAGCCTGAACTTCGCCTCCGCGTACGCTTCCATGGTGCCGTGGTAGTCGAGATGGTCGCGCGTGAGGTTGGTGAAGATCGCGACGGCGAACCTCACGCCCGCGACGCGCTCCTGGTCGAGGCCGTGGCTCGAGACCTCCATCGCGACGGTGCGTGCGCCGCGCCGCAGGTACTCGGCGAGGAGGCGCTGCAGGACGATCGGATCCGGGGTGGTGTTCTTCGCCTCGACCCGCTCCCCCACGAGGCCATTGCCGAGGGTGCCGATCACGGCCGAGCGCCGCCCCAGCGCGTCGAGCGCGGCGGCAATCCATTGGGAGACCGACGTCTTGCCGTTGGTGCCGGTGACTCCCGCTAGCCACAGCGAGTCCGAGGGATTGCCGCAGATGTAGCCGGCGATCTCCGAGATGCGCAGCCGCAGGTGCTCGACGCCGAGGTTGGGGATCTCCCAGTTCTCGTCCCACGAGAAATCGCCGCGCTCCCACAGCACGGCGGACGCTCCCCGCACGATGGCCTCGCCGATGAAGGCGCGCCCGTCGAGGACGGTGCCCGGGTAGGCCACGAAGATCGAGCCCATCTTGACCGCGCGCGAATCGGCGGTGAGGTCCGCGAGCGGCACGCCGAGCTGCCCGAGCCGGTCGAGCAGCCTTGCGGCCTCGGGGCGAACGAGCCCGGGCGCGGCGATCATCCCTCGACTCCCGGCTTCGGGGCCTGGACGTTCAGCGTTCCGGAGTTGGGGGGGGCGGGCGCGTCGGGTGCGACGCTCATCATGCGCAGCGCATTTCCCATCACCGAGGAGAACACCGGCGCGCTCACCTCACCGCCGAAGTACTTCGCGCCCGCGGGCTCGTCGAGCATCACCGCCACGATGAAGCGCGGATCGCTCACCGGGCCGAAGCCCACGAAGGTCGAGACGTACTTGTGCTCGGCGTAGCCGCCGTTCTCGGGCTTGTGCGCGGTGCCGGTCTTCCCCGCGACACGGTAGCCGGGCACCTGCGCGCGCGGCGCGGTGCCGCCGGGCATCGCGGCCATCTCCATCATGCGCGTGACCTCGCGGGCGGCATCGGCGGTGAGGAGCCGCTTGCCGATCGGAGTCGAATCGCGCCGCGTGAGCGACAGCGGCAGCAGCTCGCCGCCGTTGGTGAAGACCGTGTAGGCCCGCGCCACCTGCAGCAGCGACACCGCGATGCCGTGGCCGTAGGACATGGTCGCCTGCTCGATCGGCCGCCATTGCGCCCACGGGCGCAGCAACCCCTTCGCCTCGCCCGGGAATCCGGTCTGCGGCACGGCGCCGAATCCCAGCTCCCGGTAGAGCGTGCCCATGCGCTCGGCGGGCATCGAGAGCTGGATCTTCGCGGTGCCGACGTTGGAGCTTTTCTGGATGATCTGCGCGACCGTGAGCAACCCCATCGGGTGCGAGTCGCTGATCGTGGACTTGCCGATGGTGAGGGTGCCGGGTGCCGTCTGGATCTGCGTTGCGGGCGTGACGATCCCGGAGTCGAGCGCGGCGGCGACGGTGAACGGCTTCAGGGTCGAGCCCGGCTCGAAAAGATCGGTCACCGAGCGGTTGCGCGTCTGGCGTCCGGTCACGGCCGCGCGGTTGTTGGGGTTGTAGGCCGGCTGGTTCACGAGCGCCAGCACCTCTCCCGTCTTCGCATCGAGGATCACCAGCGAGCCCGCCTTCGCCTTGTTCGCGTCCACGGCGCTCTTCAGCTCGCGATGCGCCAGGAACTGCAGCCGCTGGTCGATGGCGAGCGTCACCGCCTCGCCGTCGCGCGGGACGCGCACGCCCTCGATGTCCTCCACGATCCGGCCCTTGCGATCCTTGATCACCTTGCGGCTTCCCGGCACGCCGGCCAGGCGAGCCTCGGCGGCGAGCTCGATGCCCTCCTGCCCGTTGTCCTCGATGCCGGTGAAGCCGACCACGTGCGCCATCACTTCGCCCGCGGGGTAATAGCGGCGGTACTCGCGCTGCTGGAACACGCCCGGCACGCGCAACGCCATCACTTTCGCGGCCTGGTCGGGCGAGATCTGGCGCTTGAGGAAGACGAACTGGCGATCCTTTCGGGCAATTTTCTGGCGAATCTCGGCAACGTCCATCGCGAGCGCGTGCGCGAGCGCGCGCAGCTTGGGCGCCTCGACCTCGTCGAGGTCCTCGGGCGTCGCCCAGATCGATTCGACCGCGGTCGACACGGCGAGCAGCTGGCCGTTGCGGTCCTTGACCGCGCCCCGCGAGGCCGGCATCTCGATCACGCGCGCATAGCGCGCCTCGCCCTTGGCCTGCAAAAAGCTGGTGTTGAGCGCCTGCAGGTAGAAAGCGCGCCCCGCGAGCACGGCAAATCCGGAGATCACCACCACGAGGACCAGGCGCGAGCGCCACCCCTCGAGCTTCAGCCGCAGCTCGGGCGTGCGCTTCTCGAAGTCCTTCTTCCTCATCGTGCGGGCGCCTCCACCGTAACGATCACCGTGGTGGTCGCGTCGGGCAGGCGCATGCCGAGCTGCTTCGCGGCCACGCTCTCCACGCGCTTGTTGGTGGCCCACGTGCTCTGCTCGAGCTGCAGCTGCGTCCATTCCTCGCCGAGCTTGCGCGCGGCGCCCTGCTCGGCCTCGAGTCCCGCGAAGAGCTTCCTCGCCTGGTGCTGCGAGGTGATCACGCCGAGCGCGCACGCGACGACGGCCACGAGGAGGAGGAGGTTGACGCGGCCCATCAGCGCGCCCCCTCTGCCTCGGGCGCCCGAGGAGTGGAACGTGGCGCGGGAGAGGGTTCATTTTTCTCCGCGGCCCGCAGGATCGCGCTGCGCGCGCGCGGGTTGCGACGCACTTCGGCCTCGTCCGGCTTCACCGCCTTGCCGATGGGGCGAAGCTGCGCGGGCGGCAGGTCGCGCTCGCGCACCGGGACGCCTTTCGGCAGCGTGTCGCCGGTGGAGCGGGTGCGGATGAAATTCTTGACCCGCCGGTCCTCGAGCGAATGGAAGCTGATGACCGCCAGGCGTCCGCCCGGCTCGAGCAGGTCGGCGGCCTGTGGAAGCGTTACTTCCAGCTCCGCAAGCTCTTGATTGACGTGAATCCGAACAGCCTGAAAGGTGCGGGTCGCCGGATGCTGCCCCGGCTCGCGCGTGCGAACCGCGCGACCCACGACCGCGGCAAGTTGCCCGGTGGTCCTGAAAGGCTCGACGCTCCTTGCGTCAACAATCGCTGCTGCAACTGCCTTAGCAAACCGTTCTTCCCCATGGTTGCGGATCACCTCCCTGATGTCTTCTTCGTCGGCGCGGTTGAGCCACTCGGCGGCGGTCTCGCCGCGGGAGGTGTCCATGCGCATGTCGAGCGGGCCGTCGCGGGCGAAGCTGAAGCCGCGCCGTGCTTCGTCGAGTTGCGGGCTCGACACCCCGAGGTCGAGCAGCACGCCAGCCACTTGCTGGATCCCGCGGGCGGCGAGCTGCCGGGTCATCGTCGAGAACCTCGCGTGGATCAGCTCAAGACGCGGATCTTCGAGCGCGCGATCCGCATGCGCCGCGGGGTCCTGATCAAAAGCGAGAAGTCTTCCGCGAACACCGAGACGGGCGAGGATGGCCGCGCTGTGCCCGCCGCGACCAAAGGTGCCATCGACGTAGATTGCGTTTTCGCGGACGTTAAGGGCAGACATTGCTTCTTCGACAAGGACCGGGACATGGAAGACCTCACTCACGGGGGAAGGGTTGTGACGCAGGGCGTGCGCTCTCTGCAGTCATCCGCATCACAGAGAGAAGTTCTCCATCCCCGGAGGCAAGCTCGAGCCGCCTCCGGACCTCAGGGCCTCGAGCTGGCTGTTCCAGTTCTCGAGGTCCCAGATTTCGAAATGGCTGCCCTGGCCCACGAACATCACCTGGCGGGTGATCTTCGCGAAGTCGCGCAGCTCGGGTGAGATGAGGAGGCGTCCCGCGCCATCCGGCTCGGTTTCCTCGGCGAAGCCGACCAGCAG
>JANMYH010000208.1:0-2074 GCA_031381925.1 Burkholderiales bacterium
CAGCACGACGTGCTCGTCTATGGCGGCACGCCCGCGGGGATCGCGGCGGCGCTGGCGGCGGCGGCGGACGGCGAGCGCGTGCTGCTCTTCGAGCCGTATTCGTGGGTCGGCGGGCTCGTGACGAATGGCCTCACGCACACGGATTTTCGGACCTTCGAGGGTCTCACCGGCGCATTCCTAAAATTCGCGCAGCGTGTCGAGGCGCACTATCGCGAGGCGTTCGGCGCGGATTCGCAGCAGGTGAAGGAATCGCTGCGCGGCACGCAGGCGGAGCCGAAGGTGAATCGCGCGATCTTCGAGCAGATGCTCGCGGAACAAGCGCGCATCAGCATTCGCACGGGCTGGGCGCTTGATGCGGTGAAGTGCAGCGCCGATGAAAAGACGCGCGCCGTCGAGATTGCGGTCTTCGTCGATGCGAAAGGCGAACATCATTCCGAAACGGCGCGCACTTTCATCGACGCGACCTATGAGGGCGATCTGATGGCGGCGGCGGGCGTGCCGTATCGCGTGGGGCGCGAGGCGGGGGCGGAATACGGCGAGTCGCTCGCGCCGGACGATGCGGATGCGCAGCTCCAGGCGTACAATTTCCGCTTCACGATGACGCGCGATCCGGCGCTGCGCGTGCCGGTGAAGATGCCGCGAGGCTACGATCGCGCGGAGTTCGCGGGGCTCGTGCCGCTGCTCGAGAACGGGAGTATCGAGCGGGCTTTCGGCTATCCGGCGAAGTGCCTCGTGAAGGCGCAACTTCCGCCCCTACCGAACCAAAAGCACGACATCAACGACGTCTCGCGCGGCCTCGTGCGTCTCTCGCTGCCCGGCGAGAACGACGCGTGGCCCTACGGTGCCTCGGGACTCGCGGCGCGCGAGATTACCGGCGGCACCGCGCCATTCTCCCGCACTGGCCTGCGGCAGACGCGGCAGCGCATCTTCGACGAGCATCTGCGCTGGGACGCGGGCCTCCTCTACTTTGTACAGAACGATGACGCGGTGCCCGCGAAGTTCCGCGAAGAGGCGCGCGAGTACGGCTGGTGCCGCGATGAATTTCCCGAGAACGCGCATCTCCCCGAACAACTCTACGTCCGCGAAGCGCGCCGCATGGTCGGCGTGCATGTGTTTTCGGAAAAGGACACGGATCACGCGCCGGGCGACGCGCGCTCGGTGCTGCATCGCGACGCGATCGCGATGGGCGACTACGGCCCGAATTGCCACGGCACCGCGCACGAAGGCTCGCGCTTCGGCGGCAAACATACCGGCGAATTCTACAAGGGCGTATCGCCCTACCAGATCCCCTACGGCGTGCTGCTCCCGAAGGACGTGGAAAATCTGCTCGTCCCCGGCGCGATGAGCGCGACGCACGTCGGCCTGTGCGCGCTGCGGCTCGAGCCCATCTGGATGTCGCTCGGCGAGGCCGCGGGCCACGCCGCGTATCTTTCCCATGTGGAGAAAGTGCCGCTCGCGCGCGTCTCCGTGCCGAAGCTCCAGGCGCGTCTGCGTTCGAGTGGCGCGGCGACCATCTATGTGAGCGACGTGCCGCCTTCGCATCCGGACTTTGCGATGGTGCAATGGTGGGCGAGCGCAGGTGGATTGCACGGCCTCGCACCGATGCCGGAGAAGCCGGGCCAGCGCGGGAAGAATCTCGTGGGCCAATACTACGAAGCGTTTCCGAATCATGCTGCGGAACTCGACCAGCCGCTCGACGCGGCGCTCGCCTCACGCTGGACGAAGCTCGCGACCGAACTCGGCTTCGCTCCGGCAAAAGGCGCCACCGCCGATGGCAAGCTCACGCGCGGCGAGTGGCTGCGCGCCGTACCACGGGCCGCTGGCCGGTGATCGTCGGAGTCACGGGCCGGCGGCCCGTGGGTACATCACCGCGGCCGCACGATCATCTCCTCGATGATCGCCCGATGCGGCAACTCGATCGCGAGCAGCACGCATTGCGCGATGTCCTCCGGCTGCAGCATCCGCGCACGCGCTTCCTTATCCGGGACCGTCGGGCGCTTCTCGAGGATGGGCGTGTCGATGTCGCCGGGGAAAATGCCGATCGCCCGGATGCCGTGGCCGCGCTCCTCGGCAT
>JANMYH010000269.1:0-3271 GCA_031381925.1 Burkholderiales bacterium
GCCTCGCGCAAGTCACTCAACACGCTCTCCTCGATGGGATCCCCGCCTACCCGGGGATGACGAAAGATCCGTCGGGTCTCATGGCGTACTGTGCCTTATTAGGCAGGCTCATCCAATGAGCTACTCTTGGGTTCCCGCCAAAGACAACTTGTGGGGGGCTCGAATTGGGATTTTCGGAAAAGTGCGCCAATGGATCACCTTTGCAAAAACCGCGATTTGAGATCCCCCCAATACATCCAATTTCGTGGTCGCCGCCGGGGACGCGGTACAGTAGCTCACCGCTTGAGCTAGCCGCCGCCCATCCTCGGGCGCATGAACCTGACCGTGGACCGCACCGAACGCTTCTACAAGATCGACCACCTGCTGCAGGGCGCGACACCGGTGCCGGTCGACGTGTTCCTGAAGGAGCTGGGCGTCTCGCTCGCCACCTTCAAGCGCGACCTCGAGTACATGCGTGACCGGCTGAACGCGCCGATCGTCTGGGACCGGGATGCGAACGGCTACCGGTTCGAACAAGCGAAGGGGGCCGGCGCGCGCTATGAGCTCCCGGGGCTGTGGTTCAACCCCTCGGAGGCGCAAGCGCTACTCACGCTCGAGCACCTCATCGAAAGCCTCGAGCCGTCGATCCTGGGCCCGCACCTCGAGCCGCTGAAGACGCGGCTCACGGCGCTGCTGTCCACCGGCGACCATTCCGCGGATGAGGTGCGCCGCCGCATCCGGGTGATTCCCTTCGGCTCGCGGCGCCACGAGCCCAGGCATTTCTCGCTCGTCGCCTCCGCCCTCCTCACCCGGCAGCGACTCAAGATCAGCTACTTCAACCGTACCCGCAATGAGACCACCGAGCGCGAGGTGTCGCCGCAGCGCCTCGTCTACTACCGCGCCAACTGGTACCTCGATACGTGGGACCACCTGCGCAACGACCTGCGCAGCTTCTCGGTCGATGCGATCCGCGCGGCGGCCGTCGTCGAGACGAAGGCGAAGGACGTGCCCGATGCCCAGCTGGACGCGGTGCTGGCGAGCGGCTACGGGATCTTCTCGGGGGCGAAGGTGCAGTGGGCGACGCTCCGCTTCACCCCCGAACGCGCCCGCTACGTCTCACAGGAGGAGTGGCATCCGAAGCAGCGGACGAAGTGGCTCGCTGATGGGAGTTACCAACTCGAGGTGCCGTACTCCTCCGAGAAGGAGCTCGCGATGGACATCCTCAAGCATGGAGCGGCGGTGGAGGTGGTGGGGCCGAAGGAGTTGCGGGAGGAGATTGCAAGTCGGCTGAAGGAAGCGGCCCACCGATACTCGACTTGAAGCCGCAAGTTGCGACTTCAAGTCCTGGCCGCGTCCGTGCATGGCAAATTACGCGAATCTCACTCCCCCATCCTCCAGCGGCAGCGCCCGGATCCGCTTGCCCGTCAGGTTGAACACCGCATTGGCGACGGCCGGGGCCACGAGGGGCACGCCCACCTCTCCAAGCCCTCCGGGCTTGCCGCGCTTGCCGTAGAGCTCGACCACGATCGGCGGCACGTCGGTCATGCGGGGCAGCTGGAAGTCGTGGAAATTGGTTTGCTCCACGCGGCCGTCCTTGAAGGTGATCTTGCTCCGGATCGTCCCCATCAGCCCCGTGACGATCCCGCCCTCGAGCTGGGCCACGCCCTGGTCGGGGTGGACGACGAGGCCGGCATCGGCGACCGCGGTGATTTTCTCGAGCTTCACCGTGTCACCCGACCCCGACACCTCGCACACGATGGCGATGTGCGTGTCGTAGCACTCCATCGAAGCCACGCCGAAGGCGCGCCCCTTCGCAGGTGTCGCCGTATAGCCCGCCAGCTTGCCGGCGCGCTCGAGGACAGCGCGTTGCAGCGGCATCTTCTCCAGCATCGCGAGCCGGAAGGCCAGCGGGTCCTGCTTGGCGGCAAGGGCCATCTCGTCGATGAAGCTCTCGGTCGCGAAGGAGTTGAGCGCGTTGCTCACGCTCCTCCAGTAGCCCACGCGCACGCCCACCTCCTCGATCACGGTGCGCAGCTCGTAGCTGGGGATGTCGTAGGTGAAGTTGGCCAGGCCCTCGGTCATGAAGGGGTCGTTGCCCTCCTTGGTCACGAAGGGCGGGAAGGCGCGCGCGGTGACCGATGGCGAGACCATCTTGGAAGTGAACGATGTCGCCTTGGATCCGTCCACGGTGCCGGTCATCAGGTGCAGGCTCGGCGGACGGTAGAAGTCGTGCGCCATGTCGTCGGGACGCATCCAGATGAGCTTGACCGGCGTGCCGGGCATCGCCTTGGCGATCGCCACCGACTGGACGATGAAGTCGTACTCGAGGCGCCGCCCGAAGCCGCCGCCGATGAACTGCGGATGGATGCGAACCTGCTCGGGCTTCACGCCCGCGGCCGCCGCGGCGCCGCCCTGCGAGCCCTGCGGGAATTGCGTGCTCACCCACACGTCCACGCCGTCCTTGCCCACCATCGACATGCAGTTCTGCGGCTCGAGGGTCGCGTGCGAGAGCATCTGGCACGTGTACGTCGCCGCCACCGCAGTGCCCTTGGCGCCGGCCACGTCGCCGACCTTCTTCGCCATGAAACCGGGGCGGTCCCGGGCCTTCTCGAGCGTGGCCATGATCGACGCCGAATCCACCTTGGCGTTCGGCCCCGAGTCCCACTGGATCTTCAACGCTTCGCCCGCCTGCTTCGCGATCCAGAAGTGGTCCGCGACCACCGCCACACCCTCGCCGATGTTCACGACCTTGCGCACGCCCTTCATCTTCTCCGCGGCCGCCGAATCCACCGAGGCCACTTTGCCGCCGATGACGGGCGACGCCACCAGGTACGCATAGAGCATCTTCGGCTGCACCGCGTCGATGCCGAAGACGGTCTTGCCGCGCGCCTTGTCCGCGCCATCAAGGCGCGGCACGTTGGTGCCGATGAGCTTGAAGTCGCCGTTGCGAAGGGCCACGTCCTTCGGCACGGGCTGCTTCGCGGCCGCCGCGGCCAGCTTGCCGTACGCCATCTTCTTGGCTCCGTGCATGACCCAGCCATCGGCCACCGTGCATTCGGATGCGGGCACCTTCCACTGCTCGGCCGCCGCGGAAACGAGCATCGTGCGCGCCGTAGCACCCGCCTGGCGCAGCGGCTCCCACGCGTCCCGGACGCTGGTGCTGCCGCCGGTGATCTGGCCGCCCAGCAGCTTGTTGATGTAGATGGGGTTGACGCCCGCCTGCTCCACCTTCACCTTGCGCGGGTCGACGCCCAGCTCCTCGGCGACCAGCATGGTGAGCGACGTGTGCACG
>JANMYH010000037.1:0-12542 GCA_031381925.1 Burkholderiales bacterium
CCTAGCTCGGTAACATTGCGGCAAGGTTCGGAAGGAAATGTCACTGCGGCCCCGGAAAGGGGTGCGTAGTATCCTTCCGGCATGCATGCCGAAAGCTCCCTCGCCCGCAACCCCGCCCCGTCGGCCGCCCAGCGGCTGAGGGTGCTCCTGGTCGAGGATAGCGCGCGGCTTGCCGCGTCGATCCGCGACTACCTCGAGCGCCAGAACTACGAGGTCTTCATCGAAGGTGACGGCAACGCCGTTGCGGAGCGCTTCGACCGGCTCAAGCCCGACCTGGTGATCCTGGACCTCATGTTGCCTGGCAAGGACGGCCTGACGATCTGCCGCGAGTTGCGCCGGCACGACCGCATTCCGATCCTGATCCTCACCGCCAAGGGCGAGAACATCGACCAGGTGCTCGGGCTCGAGATGGGTGCCGACGACTACGTGGTGAAACCGGTGGAACCTCGTGTGCTCCTCGCACGGGTCGAAGCCCTGCTGCGCCGCGCCCGCTCCGCGCCGCCGGAGGCGCGCGAGGCCCGCCTCACGGCGGGACGCCTCACCATCGACGGCGCCCGGCGCTCCGCGGCCATCGACGCGCGAGCCGTGGAGCTCACCACGGGGGACTTCGACATCCTCTGGCTGCTGGCCTCGCGGCAGGGCAGCGTGGTCACTCGCGACGAGATCCTGCGCGTGGTTCGCGGGATCGACTACGACGGGCTCGACCGCTCCATCGACGCGCGCATCTGCCGCCTGCGCAGGAAGCTGCTCGAAGCGGGCGGCGCGGAATCGATGATCAAGACCGTGCGCCTGCGCGGGTATCTCTTCGCCGGCGAGGGTTGAGACTGCCGGCGAGGCCGGCGAGTCCGTAGAGCCATGCTCCGCCTTTTCCTGCGGCTCTACCTCCTGCTCATGCTGCCGGCCACGGCGGCGTTCGTGTTCTTCATGTACGTGACCGACCAGGTCATGGCGCAGATGCACGCCGAGCAGCAACGCGCGCGCGCGGGCGTGGCGTTCGATCGCGCCGAGCGCATCGTCACCGACCAGCGGGTGCCCGACTGGCAGGGGCGTCTGAAGGAGATCGAGGCGACATTCCGCGTGGCCCACGAGGTCGTGCCCATCGACAAGGCCCTCGGAGACTTCTTCATGTCGGGCTCGGAGAAGGAGCGGCTGCGCGCCGGCGAGATCGCGTTCCGCGACCGCCCCGGCGGCGGCACCGTGTACCTGAGGCGCATCAAGGAGTCCGACCGGGCGCTGCGCATCGAATGGGTCGGTGCCTACGAGTACCTCGCCCTCTATTACACGATCATCGTGGCGCTGGTGACCACGGCGGTCGCGGCGATCCTGTGGTTCTGGACGCGCCCGTTGTGGCGCGACCTCCAGGCGCTCAAGGCGGCAACCGCGCGCGTGGGCGCCGGCGACTTCGGCGTGCACACCGATATTCCGAGGAGCTCGATGCTCGAGCCCATCGCCTCCGGATTCAACGCGATGGCGCGGCGCGTGCAGCTGCTGCTGCAGTCGCACCGGGACCTCGAGCAGGGCGTGGCCCACGAGCTGCGCACGCCGCTCGCGCAGCTCAAGTTCGACCTCGAGCTCGCACGCACCGCCTCCGATGGAAGCGAGCGCGAGGAGCGCTTCGTCGCGATGGAGCGCGACGTGGTGGACCTGGAGGACCTGGTGAGCGAGCTGCTGGTGCTCGCGAGCCTGCGGGAAGCGCCGCCCTACGCGCCGAAGGACGTGCGGGCGAGCGAGCTGGTCGACGAGGTGCTGCGCCGCGCCCACGACGAGATGCGCACCACCGGGCGCGCCATCGCGATCGAGGCGCCACGCCACCTCCCGGAGAGCCTGTCGTGCGATTCGAAGTACCTCTCGCGGGCGCTGGCCAACGTGCTGCGCAACGCCGTGCGCTACGCCAGGTCGAGGGTGGCGCTCACGATCGAGCGCGCGGGCGCCCGCACCACCATCAGCGTCGACGACGACGGGCCCGGCGTGCCGCCGCTCGAGCGCGACCGGCTCTTCGAGCCGTTCACGCGCCTGGAAGGCAGCCGGGGCCGCGACAGCGGCGGCGTCGGCCTCGGGCTCGCCATCGTGAAGAGCGTGGCCGAATGGCACGGGGGCGAAGCGCGCATCTCCGACTCACCGCTCGGCGGCGCGCGCGTTTCGATCAGCTGGTGAGAGGCACCGGGGCCGCGGCGGGCGCAAACCCTTGGAACGCAGATGGCCGCAGATAAAGGCGCCGATACCCGCAGATAAAACCCTGCAGAGCGTTCGTGCCTACGCTGAACGTAGCCCGAAGTTACGATTCGCTGTTCTGCGTTTATCTGCGCTTCTACCTGCGGCCATCTGCGTTCAACGCTTTTTGGCTCGCGTGGCCGCTACCGGTCTTTTCTTCGTAGGCGCGGCCTTCTTGGCGGCCGCGGGTTTTTTCTTCCGGGCGCGCTGCTTGAGCCATTTCTCGAACTCGTCGGCGGGGAGCGGCGGGCAGATGAGGTAGCCCTGGCAGGCACCGCACCCCTCGCGCTCGAGGAAGTCGAGCTGGGCCTGTTTCTCGACGCCCTCGGCGACGACATCGAGGCCCAGGCCACGGGCAAGGCCGATCACCGCCGAGACGATCGCGGCCCCCCCGCCGGACTCGTTGCGCTTGGCCGACTCGATGTCGGCGACGAACGCCTTGTCGACCTTGAGGATGTCGACGGGAAGGTGGCGCAGGTGCGACAGGCTCGAGAAACCCGTGCCGAAGTCATCGATCGCGATGCGCACCCCGAGCGCACGCAGCTTGGCGAGCACCAGGCTCGCGCCTTCCACGTCGCGCACCATGCTGGTCTCGGTGATTTCGAACTGCAGCCAGCCCGGCTCGCAGCCGTTCCTGGCGAGGACTTTCTTCAGGTCCGCGACCATGGAGGTGTCCCGCAACTGGCTCGCTGAGAGGTTCACGCACACCACGAGGTTTCCGAGGCCGCGATCACGCCACTCGCGCGCCTGGCGGCTCGCACGGTCCAGGACCCAGTGGCCGACCGCGTGCCCCAGGCCGGTTTCCTCGGCGAGCGGGATGAACCCCGCGGGCAGGACCATCCCCTTTTCGGGATCGTGCCAGCGCAATAGCGCCTCGGCGCGCGTGACCCGCCCGGTCGCCACCTCCATGATCGGCTGGTAATGCAGCCGCAGCTCGTCGTCGCGTAGCGCGCGGCGCAGCGCCGTCTCGACCTGCATGCGGTGCGCGCGCCGCTGCCCGAGCTCGGTGGAGAACATGCGGAAGGCGTTCCGGCCGAGCTCCTTCGCGTGGTACATCGCCGCATCGGCGTTCTTCAGCAGCGTCTCGGCGTTCTCGCCGTCGTCCGGGTAGAGCGCGAGCCCGAGGCTGCCGCTCACCTGGATCTCGTGGCCCTCGATGTGGAAGGGGCGGCGCAGCTCGTCCAGGAGCTTGCGCGCCACATGGTCGGGGGAGAACTGGTCGTCCAGGTCCTCGATGACCACCACGAACTCGTCGCCGGAGATGCGCGCCAGCACGTCGCTCTGGCGCAGCGCCGCGCGGATGCGGCGCGCAACCTCCTTCAGCAACAGGTCGCCGATGCGATGGCCGAGGGTGTCGTTTACGTCCTTGAAATGGTCGAGGTCGATGAACATCACGCCCACGCGCCGGCGGGCACGCAGGGCGCGCGCGAGCGCCGCGTCGAGCCGGTCATTCAGCAGCACGCTGTTGGGCAGGGCCGTGAGCCCGTCGTGCGTGGCCATGAACTGCAGGCGCTCCTCGGCCTGGATGCGCGAGGAGACGTCCTGCGCGAGCGACAGGATCGAGATCACGCGGCCCGACTCGTCGCGCAGCGCCGAGTTGTGCCACTCGACCCAGATCACCGAGCCGTCCTTGCGATAGTTGCGGTGCATGAGCGTCGCATGCGGCTGGCGGCCTTCGACCAGGCCCGCGACCATGTCGGCGAAGGCGCCCTGGTCCTCCTCGTAGACCAGGCGCCATCCCTCGAGCGTGCGCCCCAGGGTCTCGGCGCCCTGCCAGCCGAAGATGGACTCGGCCTGGCCGGACCAGCGCACCACGCGCAGTCCCGTGTCCCACTCGATCACCGCGAGCGGGGTGTTGTCGAAGTGCGCCGACAGGATCGCGTTGGCGCGCCGCAGCTCCTGCTCGACGGTCTTCTGGTCGTGGATGTCGCTGGTGGTCGCGTAATAGCCGAGGTAGGTGCCGTCGACGATGCGCGGGCTCAGGCGCACGTTCATCCAGCGCTCACGCCCGTCGGCATAGCGCACCAGGCGCTCCACGGCGATCGACTCGCCGTTGCTCACGCGCTCGATGGTCGGCGCCAGCAGATGCCAGCGCTCCTCGCCCAGCACCTGGCGTACCGAGGTGCCGACGATCGCCTCCGCGGGCTTGCCGATGTAGTCGAGGAAGGCGTCGTTTACGTAGCGGTAGTGGGTGCCGGCGTCGACATAGCACATGGGCGTCGGGATCGAGTCGATCACCTGGCGCAGCTGGCGCTCCTTGTCCTCGATCGCCGCCTGCGCCGAGCGGATCTCGTGGATGTCCGTCGACACCACGTAGTAGCCGACGACGTTGCCCTGCGCGCCGCGCCGCGGCGTGATGCGCACGCGCACCCAGCGCTCCGCCCCGGAGGGCAGGCGCAGCAAGCGCTCGTAGGAGGACTCCTGCCCCTTCACCGCGCGGTCGATATGCGGCTGCAGCTCGTCCATGACGTGCGCGGGGTAGACCTCGGGAGGGAATTTTCCGAGGGCGAACTCGCGCGTGAATCCGCGCGTGGCGAGGAAGATGTTGTTCACGAACGTGCAGCCGAGGGCGAGGTCGACGTAGACCATCGCCTCGGGGATGTTCTCGGCGAAGAAGCGCAGGTCCTGCTCGCGTGCGGCCAGCTGCTGCTGCGCCTGCTTGATATCGCTGATGTCGTGGGCGACCACGTACATGCCGCGTACCACCCCCGCTTCGTCGAAGTCGGGCACCGCTTCCACGTGGTAGTGGCGCTCGAGGCCCTCGGGCGTCGTGCCCACGCGCTCGTAGGTGGCGGTTTCCCCGCGGTCGAGGACCTTCTGCGTGCGCTCCGCGATCCAGGACGCCATCTCCGCGCCCATCAGCTCGGTCGTGGTGAGCCCGATGATCGCGGCGGGCGTGGTGCCTCGCTGCATCGCGAAGTGCCGGTTGGCGAAGAGGATGCGCCGCTCGCGGTTCAGGTACGCGACCGCATCGGGAATGTTGTCGGTATAGAGCCGCAGCTGCGCCTCCTGCGAGGCGAGGCGCTGCTGGGCGAGCTTGATGTCGTGGATGTCGCTGCCGACGATGTAGTAGCCGTTGAAGCGGGCCTCGGCGTCGAGGATGGGTGCGAGGCGCACGAGGTGCCAGCGCGCTTCCCCGCCCTGGGGACCCACGAGGCGCTCGTAGGTGCACGTCTCGCCGCGCTTCAGGCGCTCGACATAGGGATCGATGTACAGCGCCGCCGCCTCGGGGCCGAGGGTCTCGCGCACGTCGTGGCCGACCAGCTCGTCGCCGCCCATGCCGCGAATGCGCTCGAAATACTTGTTCACGAAGACGTAGCGGAAATCCGCGTCCACGACCGCGATCGGGCCGGGAATGTTCTCGGTGAAGAAGCGCAGCTGCGCCTCCTGCCGCTCGAGCGCGGCGCGCCTGCGGCGGTCGTCGTCCACGTCGACCATGAGAGAGTACAGCCCCTGCACCGAGCCGTCGGGGGCGACATCGGGCACCAGGTGCACCCGCACCCAGCGCTTGACGCCGTCCTGCATGTGCGCAAGGCGCTCGTAGGTGCGCTTGGATCCGCCGAAGGCGGCCTCGATCTCGGGAGCGATCACCGCCATGGTTTCGGCATCGAACATCTCGTCGACGCGCCTGCCGATGGCATCCGCGGTGTCGGCGATCAGCCAGCCGGCGCCGGGCTGGTTGGCGAAGCGGAAGCGCCACTCGCGGTCGATGTAGCTGAGCGGCACGCCGATGTTGTCCACCACCAGCTGCATCTGCTTGCGCTGCCGGGCGAGCTCGCCCTCGGCGTCCTTCAGCTCCTGCACGTCGACCAGCACCACCAGCACGCCGAGCACCTGGCCGTCCTCGCGCAGCGGCATGTAGTGCGCGCGCATCCAGACGCCCGCCCGCGGGCCCTCGAGGGTCTGGCGATTGAAGACGACGGTGTCGCCCTGGAGGGCGCGCAGCAGCTGCGCGCGGCGCGCGTCGCCCGGGTGGAGCGCGAACACCTCGTCGGGCGTGCGCCCGATGAACTCCGATTGCTCGCGGCCGGAATGCACCGCGTACGCCCGGTTCAGGTAGCGGTAGCGCAGCTGCGGGTCGAGCACGCAAACCGGCAAGCCGACGAGCTCGAGCCCGGGCCGCAGGACCGCGAGGCGCGCCTCGAGGGCCGGGCGCTCGACTGTACGCTGGTCGTTCATGGATGCATTTTCCGCCCCCGAGGCGGTAAACTGCTAGGCCGTTCGTCGCCTATTCTCGCCCACCCGGCCGTAGCTTCACCCCAATCCCCCCAATGAACCTCTACCGCCTGCTGCAAAGCCGTGCCGCCGAAGGCCGTCCCGTTCGCGTCGTGATGATCGGAGCGGGCAAGTTCGGCTCGATGTACTTGTCCCAGGCGCGGCGCACGCCGGGCCTGCAGATCCTCGCCGTGGCCGACCTCGCCCCGGACCGCGCGCGCGCCTCGCTCGCCCGGGTGGGGTGGGAAGCGCGCCGCTTCGGGGCGAAATCCCTCGATGAAGCGGCGAAGGCGGGCACGACTTTCGTGACCGACGACGCGATGGCCGCGATCGCCCATGCGGCGACCGACGTGGTGATCGACTCCACGGGCCACCCGGCTGCGGGCATTGCGCACGTGCTGGCGTGCTGCCGGCACGGCAAGCACATCGTGATGGTGAACGTGGAGGCCGACGCGCTCGCCGGCCCGCTGCTCGCGCGCCGCGCGAAGGAGGCGGGCGTGGTCTACTCGCTCGCCTATGGAGACCAGCCCGCGCTCATCTGCGAGCAGGTCGACTGGGCGCGCGCGGCCGGCTTCACCGTCGTCGCGGCGGGCAAGGGGACCAAGTACCTGCCGAGCTATCACGCCTCCACTCCGAAGACCGTCTGGGGCCACTACGGCTTCAGCGACGAAACGGTTTCCAAGGGCGACTTCAACGCGCAGATGTTCAATTCCTTCCTCGACGGCACCAAGTCGGGCCTCGAGATGGCGGCGGTGGCGAACGCGACCGGGCTCACGCCCGCTCCCGAGGGGCTCGCGTTTCCGCCGTGCGGCGTGGACGATCTGCCGCGGATCCTCAGGCCGCGCGCCGAGGGCGGGAGCCTGCACCACTCCGGGCAGGTCGAAGTGATCTCGAGCGTGGAGCGCGACGGCCGCCCGGTGTTCCGCGACCTGCGCTGGGGCGTCTACGTGACCTTCGCCGCCGAGCACGAATACGTGCGCCGCTGCTTCCAGGAATACGGCATCGTCACCGATCCCAGCGGCGAGTACGCGGCGATGTACAAGCCGAGCCACCTGATCGGCCTCGAGCTCGGGATCAGTGTGGCGAGCGTGGCGCTGCGCAACGAGGCCACCGGTGCGGCCACCGGCTGGCGCGGCGACTGCGTGGCCACCGCCAAGCGCGCATTGACGGCGGGCGAGATCCTCGACGGCGAGGGCGGCTACACCGTGTGGGGCAAGCTCATGCCGGCCACGGACTCCGCCGCCAGGCGCGCCCTGCCCATCGGCCTTGCGCACAAGATGAAGTTGAAGCGCGACATCGCCGAAGGGAACACGGTCTCCTGGGACGACGTGGAGTATGACGCGACTTCCGAGGCGGTGACGATCCGGCGCGAGATGGAGCGAACGTTCGGTGGCGCGGAGTGATGCGGGGTAAGGAGCTGTGCAAACGCAGATGAACGCAGATGCAGCGCAGATGAACGTACCCATTTCTGGATTTCAATCGGAAGCTGCACCTATGCGCACGAAATTTCCTACCCAAGGCTTACGTCCATCTGCGCTGCATCTGCGTTCATCTGCGTTTGCAATGCTTGTTGTATCCACGGCCGTTGTTGCATCGTCAGTCGCGGTGCGCGCAGAGGTGACGGCGAAGGATGCGTGGGTGAGGGGCACGGTGCCGGCGCAGAAGATCACCGGCGCCTTCATGACGCTCACCAGCACCGAGGACGCGAGGATCGTGGCCGCGCGTTCGCCGGTGGCGAAGAAGGCGGAGATCCACGCCTCGATGATGATGGGCGGGGTCAACCACATGCACGCCGTCGATGCGATCGCGCTCCCTGCCGGGAAGCCGGTGGAGCTCAAGCCCGGCGGCAGCCACGTGATGCTGATGGAGCTCACGACGCAGGTCCTGCCCGGCGAGTCGGTTCCGATCTTCTTCACGATCGAGGGCAAGGACGGCAAGCGCACCCAGGTCGAGGTCAAGGCGCAGGTCCGCGCTCTCGGCAGCCGGTGAAGCTCGCCACGCGGCTCGCGCAGCTTGGCCGCGGCCCCAGGTCGCGTCCCGGCACGGTCAACCTCCCGGTCGCGCGGGCCTCCACCGTCACCTTCGCCACGCTCGCCGAGATGGACGCGGTGCAGGGACGCTTCGACGCCGGCGAGGTCGTGCCCACCTACGCCATCGTGAACATGCCGCTGCGCGTGGCCTTCGAGGAGCTGATGGTCGAGATCGAGGGCGGCCACCGCGCGGCCACCCTTCCCACCGGGCTCGCCGCGGTGACTTGCGCGATCATGGCCGCGGTGAAGGCGGGCGACCACATACTCGTCACCGACAGCTGCTACGGCCCGACGCGGCGCTTCTGCGACCGCACGCTTGCGCGCTACGGGGTCGAGACCACCTACTACGATCCGACCCTTGGCGCGGGGATCGCCGACCTGATGAAGCCCAACACGCGGGCGGTGTACCTGGAGAACCCCGGCTCGATCACGTTCGAGGTGCAGGACTTCCCGGCGATCGCGAGCGCGGCGCGCGAGCGCGGCGCCGCGGTCATCCACGACAACACCTGGGCGACGGGCGTCTTCTTCCGCTCGTTCGACCACGGGGCCGACCTCGTCATCCAGGCGGCGACCAAGTATCCGGCGGGGCACTCCGACCTGCTGATCGGCGCAGTGGTGGCGAACGAGGCCTGGTGGCCGCGGCTGCGTGACACCTCGCGCGACCTCGGACAGACGGCGAGCCCCGACGACCTCTTCCTCGCGCTTCGCGGCATCCGCACCCTCGCCCCGCGCCTGCAGCAGCACCAGAAGAGCGCGCTGCAGGTGGCCGAGTGGCTGAAGACCCATCCTGCGGTCAAGCGCGTCCTCCACCCCGCGTTGCCCGAGGATCCCGGGCACGCGCTCTGGAAGCGGGATTTCCTGGGCTCGACCGGGCTCTTCGGAGTGGAGCTGGCGGATGCGTCGCGCGAGCAGCTCGCGCGACTGATCGACGGGCTCGAGCTCTTCGCGCTCGGCTACAGCTGGGGTGGCTACGAGAGCCTCATCGTGCCCGGCAACCTCGGCCGCTATGGGCGTGCGGTGCGTCCCTGGACGGGAGGCGCTCTGATCCGCCTGCAGATCGGCCTGGAGGATCCCGCGGATCTCTTCGCCGACCTGGTGCGCGGCTTCGAGCGGATGAAGGGCGCGTGAAGCCCTTCGAGGCGCTCGAGCAGAAACTGTCGCAGGCAATCTCGGAGGGCGTGGAGGCGCTCTTCGAAGCCGTCTCGATCGAGGCCGTGAGCGGCGGCTGCATCCACACCGCGGTGAAGATCACCGGCTCGATGGCGCGCGA
This sequence comes from Burkholderiales bacterium, assembly GCA_031381925.1. GTDB lineage: Bacteria > Pseudomonadota > Gammaproteobacteria > Burkholderiales > Usitatibacteraceae > Usitatibacter. The sequence continues at coordinate 9,727 of JANMYH010000037.1, forward strand.
GGAGCACGTCTATTTCGCGAAGTTCAATGACGCCGACCGCAAGGCGATGTTCGCGGCCGAGGCCGAAGGACTCGAGGCGCTGCGCGCTGCGCAATCCGTCGCGGTGCCGCACGCGATCACTCACGGCGCCGATCCCGACCATGCATGGCTGGTGCTCCAGTGGCTGGACCTGGTCCCCCTCGACGAGAAGAGCGCGGCCAACCTCGGCGTGGCGCTGGCCGTGCAGCACCGCCGGCCCCACGAGCGCTTCGGATGGGCGCATGACAACTTCATCGGCGCCACACCGCAGGCCAACGGCTGGTCGGATGACTGGGTCGCGTTCTGGCGGGGCCAGCGCCTCGTGCCGCAGTTGCGCCTGGCCGCGCGCAACCGGCTGCCCTCGCGCATGATCGACCGCGGCGAGCGCCTCGCAACGGATTGCGATGCGTTCTTCACCACGCACAAGCCGGACAAGTCCCTCCTCCATGGCGACCTCTGGAACGGCAATGCGGCGGCGACCGACGGAAACATCCCGGTGGTATTCGATCCCGCGGTGTATGTGGGGGACCGCGAGGCCGATGTCGCGATGACCGAGCTCTTCGGCGGATTCCCCGCGGATTTCCTCGCCGCGTATCGCGCCGCCTGGGCGCTCGATGACGGCTATCGCGTGCGGCGCGATTTCTACAACCTGTACCACGTGCTCAACCATGCGAACCTGTTCGCGGGGGGCCATGTCCGGCAGGCCGAGCAGTCGATCGAGAGACTGCTCGCCGAGATCGGGTGACGCTTCTTCGTTTCGTCCCGGGGCGCGAGGGAGTACAGTCGCTGGCCATGACCCCCGCCACCGCCAGAGTCCTCGTGGTCGACGACAACCAGGACGCCGCCGACAGCCTCGCGACGCTCCTCGGCGTCATGGGCTACGAGGTCCGCATCGCATACGACGGCCCCGAGGCGATCGAGGCTGCCGACGAGTTCCAGCCCGCCGTGGCCTTGCTCGACATCGGGCTTCCCAAGCTCTCCGGCTACGACATCGCGCGGCACGTGCGCGAGAAGCGCGGCGAGGGCGTGCTGCTCGTGGCGATCACCGGGTGGGGGCAGGAAGACGACCGCCGCAGGGCGCGCGAGGCGGGCTTCGACCACCACTTCACGAAGCCCGCCGATTTCGAGGCGCTGCTTCAGCTGATCGACCGCGAGTTGAAGCAACGCTCCACGCACTAGCGGCCCCCCGTCGTGATTTCCGAGTTCGATCCAGGCGTGTTCCGCTCGGTCGCCAGGATTCAACGCAAGAGGTGAAAACTTGAAGGTCTCCCTCCAGATGACGATCATCATCGCGGCCACGCTCGCGATCGTCTGCTTCGCCGTGGCGCTCACGGGCTTCACCTCCATGGGAGACATCACCGACGCGAAGCAGGCCGCCGACGCGAGGGGCTTCGCCTGGTTCTGGGCGTTTCTCGGGTCCGTTGCCACGGCGTTCGGATTGCTGTCCGTATGGCTCTTGAGGACGCAGAAGGACGGCGAAGGTTGAGCGCGATGCCTCCCGGTCATTACGATGAAGACTGGGAGCTCGCGCCGGACAACGCGCACCCGAACGCGGCCCGGCTGCTTTCGGAAGCGTTCTATTGGGACCTGGGAAACGAGAACTCGCCTTTCGGGAACGATCGCGGTGCCGAGGTGCTGGAGGAATACCGGGCTGCGGTCCACGCGGATGCGGAACCGGACGGGGCCGAGCTCCTCGACGAGCTCCTCGAGCGATGGGACGTCGATCGGGCTTTCGCCCAAGGCATTCCCGACGAGGAGCTCGCCTACCGGCTGGAACGCGAGCATTTCCACGTCCTCGCCTATGACGACGCGGTGGTCGCCCTCGCGTTCGCCGAGCTGGTGTTCCTCGGCAACGCGTCCGCGGAGATGGCGGCGGCTGCGATCCGGTCGCTCCAGCGCCAGTCCACGCCCGAGCTCCTGGAATTCCGCGGCTGGAGCGATCCCGGCGAGCGGCGCGATCGGTGCGCGGAGATGATCGAGGCCTTGCGCGCTTCGACGTGAAATCGTATAAGCAAGGCGATGAGGAAGGATTGCCCCAATTGCCGCCAGTCGATGGACGGCAAGTTCCTGCACTGGCGCAAGTTCGCGAAGATGGATCATTTTCGCGCCTGCCCCATTTGCGGAAAGGCGATCGAGTTCCAGTTCCACGCGGCGGAGATCGCCGTGCGCATCCTCACGGTGGTTGTCGTCTTCGGTGGTTTCTACTGGGCCAAGGAGCGCGGCGCCTACCTGCAGGCCCTGGTCGTCGTGCTGGTGACGCTCGGCATCGCGTATCCCCTGGTGCATTGGCTCCTGCGCGACCAGCAGCGCTTCAGGAAGGCGCGCAGCGACCGCTGATATCATGGCGACGTGCGTTGGCCCCCGGCCAACCGATAACAAGAAGATCAAACCGCGTGGGCACCACCCCAGTTCGACGCCTGATCCCCGACGACGCCTCGCAGTACCGAACGCTGATGCTCGAAGCCTACGAGCTCCACCCGGACGCGTTCACTTCCTCCATCTCGGAGCGCGGCTCGCTTCCGCTCTCGTGGTGGGAGACGCGCCTGAAGGCCGAGGCCCAGCCTTCCGACATGGTGCTGGGCGCGTTCCGCGGCCCGCGCCTGGCGGGGGTCGTGGGCCTTTCCTTCGATACGCGCGAGAAGGCGCGCCACAAGGCCCAGCTTTTCGGCATGTACGTGCCGTCCGAATTCCGCAAGTCGGGCATGGGCAAGGCGCTGGTGCTCGCGGTGCTCGAGCACGCGCAGCGCCGCCCGGGCGTGAGGATCGTCCAGCTGACAGTCACCCAGGGCAACGACGCG
>JANMYH010000038.1:0-31134 GCA_031381925.1 Burkholderiales bacterium
CCAACGTCGTTCGAGACGGTGCGAGCCCAAGTCCCAGCAAGTCAAATCGGGGGCGATTGGGGCCTAGCCGGAGTCACGATGACCAACAATCGAATTACGGTAACCGTGACAACTAGCGGCATTTCTTCTGGAACGCCATTACCAAGCGGCGACTTCGTCTTGGGTCAATTTCCCGTTGGTGCGTACGAGGTGTCGGTGGTCAAGCAATCCTCCAGTGGAGGGTCCCTCGGAGTGATTGGAAATGCCGCGTTCTCAGTGAGGGAGCCCGTTCGCGGCTCGCAACCATTCCCAGTGGCAAATTATTCGGATCTCTGGTGGAATCCGTCGGAATCGGGATGGGGGATCGGGATACACCAGCATATAAGCGACACGATATTTGCTACGTGGTTCGTTTATGGGGTTGATGGAAAGCCGCTGTGGTACGTCATGCCGGAGGGGGAATGGACGACGCCCCAAACCTACAGCGGCCCTATCTATCGAACGACGGGTCCTTACTTCGCAGGACCGTTCAACGCTAGTGCTGTCGTGCCGACGCTGGCCGGTTCCGGCACCTTGCTGTTCCTCGCCTACGATCAAGCGAGATTTACCTACTCCGTAGACGGTGTGATGTCTCAAAAGGAGATTCAGCGGCAGTCATTCTGAATTCCCGCGGACGATGGATGTACCCACCGCGCGCCGATCTGCCTCGTAGATGTCGTCGAGGAGATCAGATGCCAACAAGCCGGCGCTTCTCCGCGGCGGAAAGCCGCTTGAAAGCGTACTCCGCCTTGGAGGCGCTCGAGCGATCGGGATGAGGCTCGGTCATCACCAGTTTCAGCGGCGGGTGGGAGCGGGTGTAGCGCGCCCCCTTGCCGGCGGCGTGGGCCGCGTAACGCGCCTGGGGATCGGTGGCGATGCCGGTGTATAGGCTGCCGTCCGAGCATTCGATGACGTAGAGGAACCAGCTCACTTCGGCCGCTTCATGGAACGTGATCCGGCAAGCGCTGTGCAGCGCGACGGTTCTCGTATGCCTTGAGGTGGGTGTACGCAAGGCAGAGGATCGTGTCGTCCACGCTGTGCTTGCGCGCGCGCTCGAGCATCCAGCCGACGATGTGGTCCGCCTCGACCGAGCCGCTGCCCTCGAGGTCGCGCAGCATCGAGGCGCTCCACAACCCCTCGGGATCCATGAGCCGCTGCCCGGCACGCTCGATTGCGATCGCGCGCGGCGGGTGCCCCTCGCGCTTGGCGATCTCGGCATTGGCGGCAAGAGCGCGCTGCATCGCCTCGCGCCCGCCCGCGGCCGCCACGATCTCGCGCACGTTGGCGCGGAACAGGCACGTGGTCGATGCGAGGGCGCAGAGGAACACGATCTTCTCCCACATCTCGAGCTCGATGTCCTCGGACAGCGTCCAGTCGATCTTCGATTTCCCGAGCTCCGCCGCGAACGCCTGCGCGCGCGCCGACTTCGTCTTGTCGCGCTCGCCGAAGATGAGGCGCTGCAGCGGATCGGCGTGGAACACGGTGCCGTCGGGACGCAGCATCACGTTGATCTGGCAGGTGCCGCCGAGGACGTTCGCCTGGCCGAAGCGCGCGTCGAGCCGCTCGAGGTGCGCGATTCCGTTGAGCATCGGCACCAGCACCGCCTTCGACATCGCCGGCGCGACCGCCTCCATCGCCGAGTCGAGGTCATAGGCCTTGCAGGTGAAGAGCACGAGGTCGTAGCCGGGCTTCAGCTCCTCGGCGAGCGCGGTCTTCACCGGCAGTTTGAAATCGCCCTTCGGGCTCTGCACCACCAGCCCGTCGCGAGCCAGTTGCTCGCGCCGCTTCGGGCGCACCAGGAATGTGACGTCGGCACCCGCTTCGGCCAGCCGCCCGCCAAAATAGCCGCCGATGCCGCCGGCTCCAAGGACCAGGATCTTCATTCACGCCCCATGGGGGAAGGATTCGAATTGTATCTGTCGGGGCGTGAATAATTGCTTTACACCCAACCCGCGCGGGCTTAGCCTCGCTTGAAAAGGAAGAACAAAGAAAAGGGAGCCATCATGCGCGCCACCATGTTGCGGGGGGCCGCCACGGCCATCATGGCCCTGGCGTGCGCGGTTGCCTGCGCGGACGAGCTCACCGACGCCCGGGAGCTGTTGCGGCGCGGCCAGTCCGCCCAAGCCTATGCGCTGCTCGAGCCCCTCGAGCGCACGCGCGCCGGGGACGTCGATTTCGATTACCTCCTCGGCGTGGCCGCCTTCGACTCCGGCCGGCACGACCGCGCGATCGTGGCCTTCGAGCGCGCGCTCATCGCATCCCCGGGCTTTTTCAGTGCGCGGTTCGATCTCGCGCGCGCCTACTACGCGCTCGGCGCCGACGACCTCGCGCAGCAGGAATTCAACCGGCTCCTCGCAGCCAACCCCACACCCGAGGGCGAGAAGGCGATCCGCGACCATCTCGCGGCCATCGAGCAACGCCGCAAGGGTCCCGGCCCGCGCTTCAAGGCGTATGTCGAGGCGGGCGGTGGTCACGACAGCAACCTGTCGAGCACCACGCCGGACTTCACCACCGCGATCGGCTCGGCGTTCGGGATTCCCGGCGTCGTCCCCACCGGCAACTCGATCCTGCGCTCGTCACCCTTCTGGGCGCTCGGCGGCGGGGTGAGCGGGGCAATTCCCTTCGCATCGGGCTTCGAGGCGATCGGCTCGCTCGACTTCAAGGGGCGCAATTACCGCCGCTACGGCGAGTTCGATTACCGGCTGGCCGACGCGCAACTGGGCATCGCATGGGGCCGTGACGGCACCTCGGTCCAGGCGACCCTGTTGGGCCAGGCGTTCCGCCAGGACGGCGCCGCGCCCGTGGCCCTCGACGGCTCGCATCCGCTTAGCGACCGCAACGCGACCGGCGGAAACCTCGAAGCGCGCCACGCGCTCGGCAACGGCTGGGAGGCCTTCGCGATCGCACAGCTGATGCAGCTTCGCTATCCGAGCAACGCGACGCAGGACACCGACCAGGCCTACGTCTCGCTGGGCACGCTGCGCGCCACGCGCGGTTCCTGGCCGGGAATGTGGCTCGCGAACGTTTTCTACAGCAGGGATCGCGCGAAGTATGGCGCTTCGGACGTCTACGCTGACGCGCCCGCGATCGACGTGGGCCGCCGCACGTTCGGCGTGCGCGGCTACCTGCAGCGCGACTTCCGGCGCGGCGTCTACGGCTACGCGCTCGCCTCGTGGAGCCGCCGCGTGGACGATGGGGCGTTTGCCCGCGCAACCCAGGTCGAGGTCGGCCGCGACCGCTTGATGGAGCTCACGGTCGGCGCGGTGTGCCCATGGGGCCGCTGGTCGCTGCGCCCGGGCGTGACCTACCTGCGCAACGATTCGAACATCGAGCTCTACTCCTTCCGCCGGACCGAGGGCAGCCTCTTCGTCCGCTACGAGTTCCCCTAGGAGGCGCCATGCAAGCCGCCCTGCGCAATACCGCCCTCGCGTTCCTGCTCACGCTGCTGTCGATGACCGCGTGGTCGCAGTCGGTCGGGCGCATCGACTTCGCCTCGGGTGTCGTTCGCATCGAACGCGGCACCCAGTTGCTCGCCGGCGTTCGCGGGACCGTGATGCTCGAGGGCGACGTCGTCGTGACCGGCCCGGACACGCAGGTGCAGATCCGCATGTCGGACGACGCGTTCCTCGCGCTGCGGCCCAATACCCGCCTCACGCTCGACAAGTACCGTTTCAACCGCCCGCAGGAGGAAGACGGCGTCCTCGTCTCGCTCGCGCACGGCATCATGCGCGCCTTCACCGGCGCCATCGCCGAGCGCAGCCGCGAGCGCTTCGTCATGAAGACGCCGCTCGCGACCGTCGGCATCCGCGGCTCCGGCAACATCCTTGCCCACCTTGGCGAGGAAGGCACGGTGAACCACACGATCACCGGGGCGCACAGCATCACCGCGTTCGACGAGCTCGGGCGCCCGGTCACCGTCATCACGCGCCCCGGCCAGACGGTGCAGGTTCGCCCCGGCGCGCCGCCCCGCTTCATCGCCACGCCGAGCTTCATCTTCGCCGCGGCCTCGAGTGCCCCGCCCGCGCAAGTCGCTGCGACCAGCAGCTCGACGACGACTGGAAGCGACGCCTCGGGTGCGGCAGCCGCAGGCACCGGCACTGAAAGATCGGCGGGCGGCGGGGACGCGGGCGGCGATCGCTCGTCAACCGGCACCACCGCCACCGAACGCTCCTCCAGCACCGCCAGTGGCACCGACCGCTCGACGACCGGGGGCACAACCACCGCGACCGGCGGATCGTCGTCGCCCTCCTCCAACGTGCAGGCGGCGATCGCGCCGGCGAACGTGCGCACCGGAGGCGCGGTGGGCGGACCGGGGTTCGCCGGCGGCTACTCGGTGGGAGTCGCGGCCAACGTGGTCAATCCCGCCGGCGGCCGCGCCGGGATGTTCGCCACCGACATCGATCCGGGGTATTCGAACGTGACCCTCGATGCCGCCGGGTTCCTCTCGGCAGCCAACGCGCTCAACTACCGCTCCGTGCCCGGCGCGCCGCATTCCGACAGTGACCTCACCCTGGCCGCGCTGCAGGTGAGCGGAGGCACCGCGTCGGACTACTTCCGCAACGTGGAGCAGAACATCATCCTCGGCCGCGTGCAGAACGCCTCGATCAACGTGACCGGGGTCGAATGCGACTGCGGCGCCACCGCCGTCACGCGCACCGACGCGACCGCCCCCGGCGGGCTCGCCTTCGTGGTGTACAACGAGTCCCCGCTCGGCGTGATCCATTCGTACACGGGCACCACGCCGTACCGGCTGGACGGCGCGACGCGCCCGGTGGACGCCCGCGGCAACGTGGGCACGGTGAACAGCGCCACGCTGAACGCCAACTTCACGACGCAGCAGCTCGACTTCGCCTTCAGCCTGTCGGTGAACAATCTGGTGTATACCGCGAGCGCGAGCGGCGTGTACTTCGACCGCGCGCGATTCTCGGCCTATTACCAAAGCGGTGCTGCCAATAGCGGGCTCAACGTGAGCTGCACCGGCGGTGGCTGCGCCCCGGCGTACTACGGAGCCGTCAACGGAGCGTTCGCGGGCGACGCCACGACGGCGTGGCTCGCGTACCACCTGTTCCCCGCCGATGCGAGCGACCTGGTGAATGGCGCGATCGCATTTAGCGCGATCACCGTCCCGCAGCCGCGCTTCCAGCTGCCCGCGACCGGCATCTGGACGATGGTGCTGGTCGACAATTACACGGCTGCCGCCCCGGGATTCCCTGCGTTCTCCACCAGCGCCAGCGCCCAGGTGAATTTCGGCACTCGCCGCGCCGATTTCACCATGACGCTCGATCGCCTCCTCACGCCCGCCGATGTCGCCGCCGGGTTCCAGGCACAGAGCGTCACCGCTTCGGGTGCCAACCTGCCGATCGTGGGCATCGCCTTCGTCGCGCAAACCGGGGCCGGCACCCGCCCCTCGACCCTGAACGTGACGTGCACGGGCTGCGGCACCGCCCCGCCCGTGGGTCGCTTCGAAGGGATCCTGTCGTACGTCGCGCCCGACCAGCGGGGCGGGAACCTGAATCTCTACTGGTATCTCACCAACCGCACCTCGGGCACGCTGGGCTACGACTACAGCGGCTCGTCCTATTTCGGCAATGCGCCAGGGACCGTCGCGCCGGCCGTGATGGCCACGCCGAGCGTGTCGACCGTGCCGGCGCGGCTCACGGGGCTGCCGGAGATGACTCGCGGGCCGCTGCGGCGGCCTCGCTGAGGTCTCGATTCGCGGGTGAGGCCATTCGTATCGGTGGTCAACGGCGCGGGGAGGGAGGTCAGAGCGAGGCTTCGGCGAAGCCGCGCTTCTTCACCAGCGCGTCGATCGCCTTGAGGGTCTCGAGGAGCTCGCGCATTTTCCCCAGGGGCCACGCGTTGGGGCCGTCGGAGAGGGCCTTGGCGGGATCGGGGTGGGTCTCCATGAAGACACCCGACACACCCGAAGCAACCGCCGCTCGCGCAAGCACCGGCACGAACTCGCGCTGGCCGCCCGACGTGGTGCCCTGGCCGCCGGGAAGCTGCACCGAGTGCGTCGCATCGAAGACGACCGGGCAATTCGTGTCGCGCATGATCGCGAGCGAGCGCATGTCGGAGACCAGGTTGTTGTAGCCGAAGGAGGCGCCGCGCTCGCACACCATGATGTTGTCGGCACCGCTCGCCTCGCGCGCCTTGTCGACCACGTTCTTCATGTCCGAGGGCGCCAGGAACTGGCCCTTCTTGATGTTGACCGGCTTGCCGGCGCGCGCCACCGCGTGGATGAAGTCCGTCTGGCGGCAGAGGAACGCCGGCGTTTGCAACACGTCGACGTATTGGATGACCGTCGGCACTTCCTCGGAGGTGTGCACGTCGGTGAGCACCGGCACGTTGAGCGTCTTGCGCACCTTCGCGAGGATCTCGAGCCCCTTCTCCATGCCGGGACCGCGGAAGCTCTTGCCCGAGCTGCGGTTGGCCTTGTCGTAGGAGCTCTTGAAGATGAACGGGATGCCGAGCGCGGCCGTCATCTCCTTGAGCTGGCCGGCGACGTCCATCTGCAGCTGCTCGCTTTCGACGACGCAAGGGCCCGCAATGAGGAAGAAGGGCTTGTCGAGTCCGGCTTCGAATCCACAGAGTTTCATGTGCTGTGTCGCACCCGCGTAGGCGGGTGCCTAATTGGGTCCCCGCCTACGCGGGGACGACATTGAGATGCGGGAATGACGTTCAGGCTTCGCTGCCGCCGATGACCTTGAGCGCCGGCTCCGGCACCCGCAGCTTGTGTTGCTCCAGCGCCGCCTTGATGAACGACTTGAAGAGCGGGGGCCCGTCGCGCGGCGTCGAGGTGAATTCCGGGTGGAACTGAACGCCGATGAACCACGGATGGTCGGCGAGCTCCGCGATCTCGGTCAGGTCCTCGGTCTTGGTCTTGGCGCTCACGTCGAGGCCGGCCGCCTCGAGCCGCGGCACGTAGTGGTTGTTCACCTCGTAGCGATGGCGGTGGCGCTCGGCGACCGTGTCCTTGCCGTAGACCTTGTGGGCGAGCGTGCCCTTCTTGACCGACGCGGGTTGCGCCCCGAGGCGCATGGTGCCGCCGAGGTTCGATTTCTCGTCGCGCTTCTCCACCTTGCCGTCGTGGTTCTGCCACTCGGTGATGAGCGCGACCACCGGGTGCGGCGTCTCCGGATCGAACTCGGTGGAATTGGCGCCCTCCAGCCCGCACTTGTTGCGCGCGATCTCGATGGCCGCGATCTGCATGCCGAGGCAGATGCCGAGGTAGGGCACCCGGTTCTCGCGCGCGTACCGGACCGCGGCGATCTTGCCCTCGACGCCGCGCTTGCCGAAGCCGCCGGGGACCAGCACCGCGTCCATGTCCTTCAGCGTTTCCACGCCCTTGGCCTCGATCGCCTCGGAGTCGACGTAGTGGATGTTCACCTTGGTGCGCGTGTGGATGCCGGCGTGCACCAGCGCTTCCGAGAGCGACTTGTACGAATCCTGGAGGTCCACGTACTTGCCGACCATGGCGATATCGACCGCGTGCTCGGGATTCTCGAGCGCATCGACGATGTTCTCCCACATGGTGAGGTCGGCCGGGTAGGCGGCGAGGTCGAGCTTGCGGCAGACGATCTCGTCCAGGCCCTGCTTGTGCAGCATCACCGGGATCTTGTAGATCGAGTCCGAGTCGTAGCAGGAGATCACCGAGCGCACGTCCACGTTGGTGAAGAGAGCAATCTTGCGGCGGTCGTCCTCGGGAATCGGCTCCTCCGAGCGGCACATCACCACGTCGGGCTGGATGCCGATGCCGCGCAATTCCTTCACCGAGTGCTGGGTGGGCTTGGTCTTGATCTCGCCCACGCTCGCGAGCCTCGGCACGAGTGTCAAGTGGATGTAGCAGGTGTTGGTGCGGCCCTCCTCGATCCCCATCTGGCGAATCGCCTCGAGGAACGGCAGCGACTCGATGTCGCCCACGGTGCCGCCGATCTCGATGATGCCGACCTCGGCGTCCTTGCAGGCCGCCTTCACGCTCAACTTGATCTCGTCGGTGATGTGCGGGATGACCTGGACGGTGCCGCCGAGGTAATCCCCGCGGCGCTCCTTGTTGATGACGCGCTCGTAGATCTGGCCGGTGGTGAAGTTGTTGCGCTTGGTCATCTTGGCGGTGATGAAGCGCTCGTAGTGGCCGAGGTCCAGGTCGGTCTCGGCGCCGTCCTCGGTCACGAAAACCTCGCCGTGCTGGAACGGCGACATCGTCCCGGGATCCACGTTGATGTACGGATCGAGCTTGACGAGGGAGACTTTGATCTTGCGCGACTCGAGGATCGCGGCGAGGGAGGCGGCGGCGATGCCCTTCCCGAGGGAGGAAACCACGCCACCGGTCACGAAGACGTACTTGGTCATGACAGACCCCGTGCTGGAAATTCCTATTTTACCAGCGCTTTCGCCTCCGCCGCGCAATCGTTCGCGGATTTCGCACCCGCCTCCCGGGCACCCTCGATCTCACGGCGTGCGGCCGCCATCTGTGCGGTGAAGACCGGATCCGCGTGCAGCCGGCTCACGGTCGAGGCTCCTACGATGCGCCCCGCCTCCACGTCGCTCATCCAGTGAACGCCGCAGACCACGCGACTCACGCCGAACTCCAGACCGCGCTCGAGGAGGGCGTCGGCGCGGTCGGGCGCGAGCTCGGCGAGGGCCAGCGCCCATGCCCAGCCGATGGACGAATGGCCCGACGGATACGAGTCGGGCATGGAGCGCGGCGCTTCGTCGGGCGTGCAGGTGGTCTCGCCGGTCACCATGAACGGACGCGGCCGCTTGTAGTGGTCCTTCGCCTTGTCGTTTGCCCGGCTCGCGTCCATGCGCACGCGTCGGAGCAGCATGTTGAGGTGCGGAGTCGACTCCTCCGAGATCGGGATGCCGAGCGTGCAGGAAAAGTGCGCCGTGGCCTGGGGAAAGCGCAGCTCCGCGTCCCGGGCCGCGAGCGACCAGCGCGGCGTGTCGCGCCACTTGCGGGTTGCCTTATGGAACGCCTCGTCGGCGGAGAATTGGGCGCTCCCCGCGGCCGGCGGCGGCCCCAGCAGCTTCACGCTGTCGGGCAGCTGCTCGGGCTGGAGGTAGCCGGCGAGGTAACCCGGCCGCACCTCGGGCAGCTTCGTGGGGGGTGCACCAACGGTCGCGCAACCGGCCGCGAGCAGCAGCGGAATCCAACGGGACATACAGGAGATAATGGCGGTTAATCCCATGGATCGCAACGCATGAAGGTCGGCGACCGTCATTACCGCAGCATCTGGATCGAGAAGGGCCGCGCTCCGGTCCATATCATCGACCAGTCGCGGCTGCCGCACGTCTTCGAGACGCGCGAGATCGACTCGCCCGAGGCCATGGCCGAGGCGATCAAGTCGATGCGCGTGCGCGGCGCGCCGCTGATCGGCGTGGCCGCGGCGTTCGGGCTGGCGCTCGCGGTCGGCCGCAACCCCGGCGACGCGGCGATCGCCGAGGCCGCGGAGAAGCTGCGCGCCACCCGCCCGACCGCGGTGAATCTCGCCTGGGCGCTCGGGCGCATGGGCGAGCGCCTGAAGGAGCTCAAGCCCGCGCAGCGCGCCGAAGCCGCGTGGAAGGAAGCGCAGGCCATCGCCGACGAGGACGTCGCGCTCAACCAGGCGATCGGACGCCATGGCCTGACCCTCCTCGAGCGCGAGTACGCCCATTGCAAGCGCCCGCTCAACATCCTCACGCACTGCAACGCCGGCTGGATCGCCACCGTCGACTGGGGCACCGTCACCGCGCCGATCTACATGGCGCATGAGATGGGGATCCCGCTTCACGTCTGGATCGACGAGACACGCCCCCGCAACCAGGGCCTGCTCACGGCCTGGGAGCTTGCGGGTCACGGCGTGCCGCACACCCTCATCACCGACAATGCGGGCGGGCACCTCATGCAGCACAAGCAGGTGGACCTGGTGCTGGTGGGAGCGGACCGCGTCACGCGCCGCGGCGACGTCTGCAACAAGATCGGCACCTACCTCAAGGCGCTTGCCGCGCGCGACAACGGCATCCCGTTCTACGCCTGCGTGCCCTCGCCCACGATCGACTGGACGATCGAGGACGGCATCGAGGAGATCCCGATCGAGGAGCGCAGCGAGGACGAGGTGCGCACCGTGCGCGGAATCGACGCGAACGGGAAATATTCGTCGGTGACCATCACGCCCTCCTCGACTCCCGTGGCCAACCCCGCCTTCGACGTGACGCCCCACGACCTGGTCACCGGCATCATCACCGAGAAGGGCATCGCGCGTGCGTCCGAGCGCGAGCTGCTGGCGTTCTGGCCGCGCGAAGAGCGCAGCGGCGCGTACCTCACGTGACGAGCGAACGCGGCCTGAGGCTCCAGGTAGTCCTCGCCGCGCGGCGCCTGTCCGCCATGGGCCTCAACCCGGGGCGCTCCGGAAACCTGAGCGCGCGTGTCGACGGCGGCTTCCTGGTGACGCCCATCGTCCATACCCATTCGCCCTACGCCACCACCCTGGCCTGCCTCGGCCGGAGCATCCCCGCGTTCCACTACCGTGGCCTTTGGCGAGACCGTCGAGGAGGCCCTGGGGCTCGTCGAGAAGGTGGAGGCCCTGGCCCGCCTTTACTGGCAAGTCCTGCAAATCGGTGAACCCGTCCCCTTGGGGGAAGTCGAAATGAACAACGTCGTCGGGAAGTTCAAGGGCTACGGACGCTAAGCACCCGTTTTTGAGATAATTGACGTTCCCAAAGCCGGTTCCGCATCGAGGAACCCGGCGCTTCTCGGAGGAGTTGCATGCACGCTCAAGCCGCCCCGGTTCCCGGGGGCACGCCCACGCGCAACCGCAAGTTGCTGCAGTGGGTGGACGAAGTTGCCAAGCTGACCCAACCCGACCGCGTCCATTGGTGCGACGGTTCCGATGCCGAGTACGACCGCCTGTGCGCTGACCTGGTCACCGCGGGCACCTTCCGCAAGCTGGAGGAGAAGCTGCGCCCCAATTCCTACCTGGCGTGGTCCGACCCCTCCGACGTGGCCCGGGTCGAGGACCGCACGTTCATCTGCTCGAAGACGAAGGACGAGGCCGGCCCCACGAACAACTGGGTCGATCCCGCGCAGATGCGCGCGACCCTCGAGGGCCTTTTCAAGGGCTCGATGCGCGGGCGCACGATGTACGTCGTGCCGTTCAGCATGGGCCCGCTCGGCTCGCCGATCGCCCACATCGGCGTCGAGATCTCCGACTCGGCCTATGTCGCGGTGAACATGAAGCTCATGACCCGCATGGGTCGCAAGGTCCTCGACGTCCTGGGCGATGGCGACTTCGTGAAGTGCCTGCATTCCGTGGGCGCGCCGCTTGCGGCCGGTCAGGAAGACGTCACCTGGCCGTGCAACAAGGATCACAAGTACATCGTCCACTTCCCCGAGGCGAAGGAGATCATCTCCTACGGCTCGGGATACGGCGGCAACGCGCTCCTGGGCAAGAAGTGCCTCGCGCTGCGCATCGCTTCCGTGATGGGCCGCGAGCAGGGCTGGCTCGCCGAGCACATGCTGATCCTCGGCGTCGAGTCGCCCGAGGGTAACAAGCACTACGTGACCGCGGCCTTCCCGAGCGCCTGCGGCAAGACCAACTTCGCGATGCTGATCCCGCCGCCCACCCTCGACGGCTGGAAGGTGACGACGGTCGGCGACGACATCGCGTGGATCAAGCCGGGCAAGGATGGCAAGCTGCGCGCGATCAACCCCGAGGCGGGATTCTTCGGCGTGGCGCCGGGCACCGGTTGGGACACCAATCCCAACTGCATGGAGACGATCAAGGACAACACCATCTTCACCAACGTGGCGCTCACGCCCGAAGGCGACGTGTGGTGGGAAGGCATGACGAAGCAGCCGCCCGCGAAGCTCACCGACTGGACCGGCAAGGCATGGACGCCGGACGCGGGCCGCCCCGCCGCGCATGCCAACGCGCGCTTCACGGTCTCCGCGGCGCAGTGCCCGTCGATCGACCCGGCGTGGGACGACCCCAAGGGCGTGCCCGTGGACGCGTTCATCTTCGGCGGTCGACGCTCGACCACCGTACCGCTCGTCACCGAGGCGCGCAGCTGGAGCGACGGCGTGTACATGGCCGCGACCCTCGGCTCCGAAACCACGGCGGCGATCGTGGGCCAGGTGGGCGTGGTGCGCCGCGACCCGTTCGCGATGCTCGCCTTCTGCGGCTACAACATCCTCGACTACTTCGCCCACTGGCTCGACCTCGGCAAGACAATCAAGTCCGCGCCGCGCATCTACCTGGTCAACTGGTTCCGCAAGGACGCCAACGGCAAGTTCATCTGGCCGGGCTACGGCGAGAACATGCGCGTGCTCAAGTGGATCATCGAGCGCATCGAGGGCAAGGCGGTGGCGAAATCCACGCCGCTCGGCCACGTTCCCGAGTCGCTCGACATGGAGGGCCTCGGGGGCTTCACGCCCGAGAAGTTCGCGCAGGCGAACGCGGTCTCGAAGGCCGAGTGGCAAGCCGAGATGAAGCTGCACGCCGAGATGCTGGAAGAGAAGATGGCCGGCCGCGTGCCGCCGGAGCTGCTGCAGCGCTACCAGGCGCTCAAGGACGAGTTCGCCTGACCTTCCCAAGCTGCGTGCGCAGCGTCGGCAAGCCCACTCCCATGGATTCGAAGCCGCCATCCACCGCCAGCACCTGGCCGTTCACGTAGCTCGCCGCCGGCGAGCACAGAAAGCCCACGGCGGCGGCAATCTCCCCGGTAGTTCCGTAGCGGTTCAACGGGATGATGTCGTGATAATCCTGGCGGATCGCCACCGAGTGCACGAGCTTGGCCATGTCGGTATCGACGGGGCCGGGTGCCACGCAATTGGCGCGGATGCCCTGGGTTCCGAGCTCCGCCGCGAGCTGCTTGGTGAGCTGGATGATGCCGGCCTTGCTGGTGCCGTAGGCCACGCGAAGCGTGCTCGCGCGCAGCCCGGAAATCGAGGCGATGCTGACGATGGAGCCGCCGCCCGTCTTGAGCATGACCGGCGCGCAGGCCTGCGAGCAGATGAAGGCGCCCGTGAGGTTGGTGGCGAGCACGTGCTCCCATTCGGCCAGCGAAGTCTCGAGCAGCGGCTTGAAGACCGCAACGCCCGCGTTGTTCACCAGGGCGTCGATGCGGCCGAATGCCTTCACCGTTCCGGCCACGGCGCTTTTCACCTGGCCGGCTTTCGAGACATCGCAGTGAGCGGCAAAGACTCGCGCCGGGTCATCGAGGCGCTTCGCCGTGCGCGCGAGCTCCGAGCGGTCGATATCCACCAACGCGACCCGGTAGCCATGGGCCAGGAACCACTCGGCGATCGCGAGGCCGATGCCTCGGGCAGCGCCGGTGACGAAAGCGACGGGGGACTCGGAACGGGTGCGCGGCATAGCCCGCAATCTACACGGGATTCGACCACCGATTGGGGCGGGCTAGAATGTGGGCGTTCGTTACGCCGAGGTCCTTCCCCATGATCGAATCCGCGGTCCGCGAGCGCTCCGAGGCGCTCGTAAGGACGCTCCTGGAATCCGTCCGCATCGCTTCCGTGAGCCTGACCGGCGAGGGTATTGCCGACCAGGTGGGATTCCTCACCAAGCGCCTCGAGGGTTGGGGCTTCAAGGCCGAGGTGCACGACACCACGAGCCACCCGATCATCTACGCGGAGGCGGGCCCGAAGGACGCGAAGTTCACCTGGCTTCTCTACGGCCACTACGATGTCTATCCCGCCGACGAGAAGCAGGAAGGGTGGCGGACCCAGCCCTTCGAGCCCGTGATCGAGGGCGACCGTATCTGGGGCCGCGGCACCGGCGACAACAAGGGGCAGCATCTCGCGATGCTCGGTGCGATCGCGGTGTGGCGCGAGCTGCATGGCGAGCTGCCGATTCGCATCAAGGTGATCCTCGAAGGCGACGAGGAGACCGGCAGCATCCCGTTGCCGAAATTCATCGAGGAGAATCGCGCGCGGTTGAAGGCCGACCTGTGCTGCTACTCCGACGGCCCGATGTTCCCCAACGACCAGCCGGTGCTGCTGATGGGTGTGCGCGGCAACCTCGGGCTGGAGTTCGTGGCCAAGGGCGCCAAACGCAACCTGCACTCGGGCAACCTGGGCGGCGTGTCGCCCAATCCGACGCTGGATCTCATCCACTTCCTCGCGGAGATGGTCGATCGCGATGGCAAGCTGCTGGTACCCGGCGCCGCCTATGCCGAAGTGACCGTCGCGCCGGCGGACCTGGCGGCGGTGCGCGACCTGAAGGTGGACCACGCGGAGTTCAAGGAGAGCGTCGGCGTGGAGCCGACGACGGGGAGCGACGACGCCCTCTTCCACGAGCGCCTCATGCTGCGGCCCGCGTTCAACGTCTCGGGATTTTCCTCGGGCTACACCGGCGCGGGCCAGAAGACGATCATCTACAAGGAAGCGCTTGCCAAGGCCGACGTGCGCCTGGTGGGCGGGCAGGATCCGGACAAGGTGTTTGCAGCCATCCAGAAGTTCGCGCGCGATCGCGGCTATCACGGCATCGAGATCAGGAACCTGAAGGGAACGCCGGCCTCACGCACGCCGCTGGACCATCCGATGGTGTCGAAAGTGAAAGCCGCGGTCGAGAAGGGCTTCGGCAGGAAGGTGCTGGTGGTTCCGTCGCTCGGGGGCACCACGCCCGACTTCGTCTTCACGCGCCTCCTGGGCCTGCCCTCGATCGTCGTGCCGCTCGCGCCCTACGACGAGAACAACCACGCGCCCAACGAGTCGACCAAGGTGTCGCTGTACCTGGCCGGGGTGCGCTCCGGCCTGCACCTGCTGGAAGCCTTCGCGAAAGAATAGGGCCTGGCCCGAAATAGGTCTCTGACACCCGTTTTCCAGGAGGACGCGCAATGGAGTATCGCAATCTCGGCAAGAGCGGGCTCAAGGTATCGCCGGTCTGCCTCGGCACGATGATGTTCGGCGACCGCACGGATGCGGCGGAGGCGGGGCGCATCGTGGGCTCCGCGCGTGATGCGGGCGTGAACTTCATCGATACCGCGGACGTGTACGCGAAGGGCGAGTCGGAGCGCGTCACCGGCAAACTGATCGCCGCCGATCGAGGCCGCTGGGTGCTCGCGACCAAGGTCGCGAATCCGATGCCTGCCCCGGGAATCTCCAACCCGGGGGGCGACGATCCCAACCGCCGCGGCACCGGGCGCAAGTGGGTGATGCGCGCCATCGACGAGAGCCTCGAGCGCCTCGCGACCGACTACGTCGACATCTACTACATCCATCGCGACCCGGGCGACGTGCCAATGGAGGAGACGGTTGCTGCGATGGGCGACCTCATCGGCGCCGGCAAGGTGCTGCATTGGGGGGTCTCGAACCTGCGGGGATGGCGCATCGCCGAGGCGGTGCGCGTGTGCGATGCGCTCGGCGTGGCCCGCCCGATCGTCTGCCAGCCCTACTACAACGCGATGAACCGCCAGCCTGAGAACGACATCCTGCCCGCGTGCGCCCATTACGGAATCGGGGTGGTGCCCTACAGCCCGCTCGCGCGCGGCGTGCTGGTGGGCAAGTACAAGCCGGGCGAGGCGCCGCCCGCCGAATCCCGTGTGGGGCGCAAGGACAAGCGCATCCTAGAAACCGAGTTCCGCGACGAGTCGCTCGCGATCGCGCAGACGCTCAAGGCGCACGCCGAGAAGAAGGGCATGACCGCGGGCGACTTCGCGGTCAATTGGGTGCTGCGCAACCCGATCGTCACCAGCGTGATCGCCGGGCCTCGGACGCTCGAGCAGTGGACGGGGTATCTCGGCGCCATGGGCCGGAAGTTCGACGCCGACGACGAGGCGCTGGTGGATTCCCTGGTCAGCCCGGGCCATCCCTCGACGCCGGGCTACAACGATCCGAGCTATCCGCTCACCGGGCGGCCGGTGGCGCGCTAAGGCTCACCGCGCGGGCGGCCACCGCTCCACGCAGCCCGGCTTTCTCGACTGCCTGTCAGCGGCTGGTCCTCATTGGGACTCATCGTTCTTGTCTTGTCGCGGTGGGTCGGCTTTCTTCAGCTTGCGGCGGAGCTTTGCTATGAGGGTGACAACAAAACCGCCAAAAACTGCGCCAAGCATTGCGTGCGTAAAGACCAACATGATTCGCGGTTCTCCCCGAATCACGTAGTCCGCGCCCATGGTGTGAACTTGCGAACGGCTCCAGAGAAGCGCCAAGACGAACCCCAGCACGGCCCCCAGGAGAAAGGGGAGGCAACCCACCTTGTCCGGCTTTTTCGGTTCCCCTGCACCCGTCTTTTCCACAGTGCCTCCCACGGCTAGCGCTTGATGAAATTCGTAGCCGTCGGGCCGGATCCGGACTCCTGATAGATGGCGGCTCCGTCCCTTGCCCAGACATAGTGCGCAACGCCCGCTGGAGCGACATACATGCCGCCGGTTGGAATGGCGACGACCTGCGCCTCGTCGAACATCTCCCCGAAGCCCACGTAGAGGGTGCCTTCGAGTACCACGCTGAAACGGTCATCCGGGTGAGTGTGGGGAGCGATCCTGGCCCCGGAAGGAATCTTCACACGCTGCGCGTAAACGCCCTGCTTGTCGGGTGCACCCACCAGCCACGCAATCTCGTTGCCCGTATTTGCCGCTGCCTGCCACTTCACATTGGCCGGGAGGATCGGAACAGGCGCCGTTCCTTGCGCCAGCGCAAGTCCCGTGATCCCCGTGAACAGCAGACTAGCCAGGATTCGCATCATCTGTTTCCCTCGCAATTCATGGCTTGCTGCCCCTCAGGGTTTGCGGCATCCACGCACTGAAGGCAACAAGGGCTTCGTGTTCGCCGATTGCCTGGGCTTGCTCGGCAACATCAGGAGGTACCCACCGAGGGAACGGAACCTCGCGACTCGCGTGGCGACCCAGTGGCGTGTGCTCCTCCTGAACTTGTGCGATCTGCCCGGGTTCGAAATGCCCGGCGAGCCGAACCAGCACGGGCCAAAGCCGCCGATGGACCAGCGTGATCTTCCCGCCAACCAGCCGACAGACAAGGACGTCCTCGGACTCGCTGACGGCGTTTAGGACCCCGTAGATCTCGCGGCTCTTCGGGTGCGTCCACCAGTTGCCCTGGATCGGTTCCCCGAGGATGGCCTCGGTGAGGCGAGCCGCGGCTCCCTTGGCTGAGGCGAGGACAACGCCCTGCTCTCGGACAAAGGCCAGCGCCTCCGTGGCGGTCGCGCACTTGTTCATGACGCCTGGCGATCTCCTTGAGCGGCTAGCCACGGAGGTTTGCCTGACCCTTCCCGTGAGGGTTGCCGTCGTAGCCCGCCTCGGCTCGGCGGTCGAATTCCACGCAGCCGATCCTCGGATAGGGGATGTGGTTCCCGGTCATCCTTGTGCACATCGTCGGTTAGCCGCGAGGATACCCATGGACGAAGCCCTCAGTGGGAATACGGTGGAAGAATCGACGGATCTCATCGGATGCCCGCTCAGGTGTCTCGTAGTGAACGAAGTGTCCGGCGCCCGGGGCGAAGCTGAGCTCGAGGTCGGTAAAAAATTCGGGGAGCCGGTCGGTCCATGATTGCTTGAACAGGGGATCGTGCTCGCCCCAAAAGACCCGCGTCGGGTGGCCGATCGGCGGTGGAAGTGGCGCTACGCCCTGAATGACGGCCATTCGACTCGCATGGTTGCTGAGATACCAATTGAATCCGCCCTGGAGATTTCCGGGCTTCATGAAGTTGTCGATCCAGACCTCAAGCTCGTCGTCAAACGCCTCCTTGCGGTAGGACCAATGGCGCAAGAAATTGTGAATGTAGATGCGGCAAGCGTTGCGCGACGAACCGACCAGGTCGGTGACCCAGGGCATTTGGTGGAAGAACTGATACCAAGTCTCGAGCAGGTGCCCAGGCTCCACCCAGCGAGCACCGATGCCCGGGTACGCGCAGTTGAAGAAGAAGAGTCCTGCAATCCGCTCGGGTGAGCGCCTGGCGATCAACTGTGCGACGAAGCCACCGACATCGTGAGCCACCAATCCGATGCGCTCCAGCCCAAGCACGTCGGCGAGGGCGAGAATATCGGTTGCCAATGCGTCCGGCGTCGCGTCCCGGGCCGGGGTGAAGGAAGTCTTCTGTGAATCCCCAAAGCCCCGGAAATCCGGAGCGATCAAGTCAAACTCGTCCACCAGGCGCGACATGACGGGCTGCCAGACGTGCGACCACTCCGGCCAGCCATGAAGGAGCACCAGGGTTCTACCGGAGCCGCCGCGCAGATAGTGCAAGCGGATGCCATTTGCCTCGGCGAAATGCGAGCGAATGCTTGCCATGGCGCCCCGCTAACGACCTGGTTGGGCGGCTGGCCGTGCCACGGACGGACGCGGGCCACCGTGGATCAGGGCCCGCTCGAACGTGTTGCTAGGCTGCATCAGCCCTCCCCGGATGCGATAGCCTTGCGTTCCAGCACCGGGACGTTCTTTGCAGACACCAGCGTCCTCGGCGTAGAGATCGACCACGGTGTCGAAGTCCTCCTGATTGATCGCCTTGTCTGCCTTTGCGATGAGCAGCGCTATTGGATGGTCCTTCATTTCACCTTCCACAAAGTGCCTAACGACCGAGTTGAGCGGACGGTCAAGGGTCATTTTGCTCCCCCGAGCGTGCCTGGGTCTCCGTCAATGCCGGCGATGCGCTCTCCGCTCGAACCCTAGAAAGTTGCGTTGCCGACGGAGGCGGTCCGAAGAAGTAGATTCCCGCGTTGTCGCCGCTCATGATGGGACAGGAGGCGTCATCGGATCGCCCCCTTTCCCTGTGGGATGTCCAAGCACACTTTTCGCGACGAGAAGACACCGGCGCCGAGGTACGCGTCCACCGCAGGGGCACCAAAACGCACGAAACAACGAGCGCATAGAAAGACACTGGCCACAATGCCGCGACGCACTTCGAAGCCAGGCGTCATGACGATACCTCCAACTTCCGCGCTACGTGAATGCATGCGCCCAAAGAACCAGCTATTGGGGTTCTATCGCGCGTGCAGTTAGGCCGTCACTCCGGCGGAGCCACAATGGTGCCGCGCATTCCGACCCGCTCGATTGCCGCCTGGACGAGGCCATTCGACTTCGCGTGCTCGATGAATCGGCGGGCGTAGGCCAGGCCGGGATCTCGTCCCTTGGGCATCACCATGGCGTGCGGATCGATCCCCGGCCGACCCTCGAGGACGCGGGAACCCGGCAGGTTGCCCGACGCCTCGAAAAGGCTCGGCTTGATGCTAAAAATCGCGTCTGCGCTGCCGGACTTGAGCATCTCCAAAGTGCCGCCGAGGCTTGGTCCCCGAACGATCACGGCATTCTTGAGCGTTCGAGAAAGAAAGACGTCCGGTTGCGACTTCTCCTGGACTGCCACTCGAATCCCCGGCCGATCCACATCCGCCATTGTCGCGATGCGAGAGCCCGCAGGAACCAAATAGCCGAATTCGACTTGCATATGCAGGGCGGTGAAGTCCCACTCCTTCTCCCGCGCGGAACTGTATCCCACGAACGCGACGTCCCAGGCGCCCGATTTTCCGGCATCGAGCAACGCGCCGACCGAGGGGAACGTGATGGGCTCGAACGCAACCCCAAGGCGCCGGGCCAACTCGTTCCCCAGGTCGAATCCCACTCCCTTCATCTCGCCCGACCTGGAATCACGAACGACGTTGTGCGGACTGCCGAGCTGCAACGCGACGCGTAGCTTGCCCGTAGGGGCCAAGGCTTGGCGCGCCTCTTGGGTGGGCGCCGTATCGAGGCCGGCACAGCCGACGAGGATCAATGCAGCTATCGAAGAGATCAGCCTGTGAGTTGCACGCATGGTTCCCTCTCGTGGTTTGGTAAACCCGGGCGATCAGGTCTCAAAGGTTCTTGTCTCCCCACCGTCGCATGAATTCCTTCAGCTCCCGACCGTCCTGTATGGAGTGAATTGCTTCGACATCCCCGGGGGTCACGCGCTCGTACCCGCCAATTCCCGACGCGGTACAGAAGACGCTCATCCAGGGCGCCCTGCACCAGCGGCATTTCCCCAGGACGAATTCGAAACCGCCTGCGTGTTCCAGGTCCCGATCGGGCGCCCACGCCGGAAGTACCTTTGAGACGATGCAGCAGGTGAGCTTGCCCATGGCCTTATCGCCACCCCTCAGGCAATTCGCGCGCCGTGGGCACGCCATCGGCCGAACCCGACCACGGAGCTCTTGAGTCCCAGAATATTCGGATTTGGGGCATTGCTTCCGGGACGCCATCCAGCGAGCCTGCTGGGATGACCATCTCGCGCCCACTCCTGGTGTGATGGGGCAAAGGAGCGCCGCACGCGGTGCAAAACGTCGTGGAGAAACTTTGAGCTGAGGGAAGATCGTAGCGCTTGGTCAGGTCGCGACCGGAGGTCCACTCGAAGTTCGCCGGATCCACGTAGATGTTCGATGCGTGGCCCGTACCGGTAGCCTTCCGGCAACGCCCGCAATGACAATGCGCGAAACGAAGGTACGGCGCTCGCACTCGGTAGGTGACGGCCCCACATAGACAGCTGCCGGACAGCGTGCCGTTGCTCATGATTTCTCCATCTCAAGCGGCTGGCTTCTCGGGCTTGGATCGCAGGATCTCGGCGGCATAGCGAGACAACGACGCATTGTAACGAGGCAAGTACTTTGACAGGGCCGACAGGGCATGCCCCATCCCCTCCCGCTCGCGCCCGACGTCGCTCAGGGCGAGCGCACGGAAAGCGCTGACCGCGGTGCTGAGTTCATCCTCAGGCTGCAGGGATTCAGCTTCCAGGAGCGCCACCGCCTCCTCGGCTTTGCCGACGTTGCGTAGTGAACTGGCCAACTGGATGGTGGCCCTGCGACGGCGCAGGCCGAAAAGGCCTTTGGCAAGTGCAGAGCGATACAGGGGCACCGCGAGATGGGAGCGGCCGGTCGAATCTTGCGAACAGGCAAGCTCGAAGAGGCCGATGGCATCGCCTTCCGGAAGCTCCTTGACCAGTTCCTGCATGTTCCCGAGGAAGCGCGTCGGCGCCTGCTCGGACAAGGACGCCCAGAGTGCAGCGAGACGCACTTCCCACGATTCGGGCAAGTTACTCATGCTTGTGACTCTTTCATTTGAGCTTTGCCCCCGGGTCATTCATTGAAACTATCCGCTTCGATCTCCAGGTACGCGCGGTTGATGTTTCGACCTATGACGTATGAACGCTCGAGCCTGTCCCAGGCGGAAAGATCGAGTGACTTGCGGATCTCGCCTTCACTCTGGCCTTTTCGGACGCCCGCTTTGACGCCCAAGTAGAAATTGCGCACCGCGTCGCGGAAGGCAGCGACGTCACGGAGCGTCATGAGGTCGCCATGTCCCGGCACGAAATGCCTGGCGTTGAATTCCTGTATCTCGCCGAGAGTATTGCTCACGGGTGCGCGACTGCGCGTTCGTGACGAGTGAGCCGATCAAGGCCTCGGCAGACGCCGCGATGTCCTCGACAGCGCGCTCGAACGCCGCTTCGTTCGCCTTGGACGGCTGCGTGAAGCCGCTCAGTTTTCGCACGAATTGCAGCGACGCGTCACGAATTTCCGCCTTGGTGGCGGGCGGCTCGAAGTTGAAAAGCGTCTTTATGTTGCGGCACATGGCTGTGGACGTCCCCTCGATGGAAGGATCAGGCCTTGGATTCGTGGCAAACCACTTCGATGTTGTGCCCGTCCGGACCAATGACGAAAGCTGCATAGTAGTTCGCGTGGTAGTGCGGGCGCAGACCCGGCGCACCATTGTCTTTGCCACCCGCCTCCAGGGCCGCGCGATGGAAAGCTTCGACTTGCTGGCGACTCTCGGCCACGAACGCCAAGTGCAGATGCGCCGGCTTTTCCTCGGTTTGATACAGGCACAATGAAGCCTTGCCCCTTGAGCTGAGCTCGACACCGTTCGGCGGCCACTCCGAGACAACAGCTACGCCGAGCGGTTCGAGCGCCTTGAGGAAGAACGCTTTGCTCGTTGCATAGTCGCTGACTCCGAATTTAACGTGGTCAAACATGAGTTCTCCTGAAGCGTGGGAACTTCGCGAGGCCTAACGCTCCTGTTGAGCCGCCGGCCGGGATGCGTTTCCGCACCGGCGAGCACGCAGTCCATTGCGAGCACGGTGCGGCCACGATGCATCACGGTCCGCTCGAACGCGCTGTTAGACCGCATTCACATTCACTTCAGACAAGCGCATAAGCAATGATGGCGCATATGCCGACCATTCCGATAAGCGCGACCATGAAAAGCGCATCAACGAACAATCGCAGGCGTTGACGCAGCTTCGCCTGCTTGGTCTTAAACGACCAGAAAGAGAGAATGCAGCAAGTAACGAAGAGTACGGCGTCTGCCGCGAGCAGTTCGTCACCAAGCGTTTCTACCTTGGACTCGACGGACACTAGTCGGAGTATTCCGATTGCCGTTAGACAGACACCGATTAGCGCGGCAGAGATCGAAAACACGTGCAACGTCAACTCGTGTTCTCGCTGATCGTTTGTTGGCTCTTCGCTCACCGGTGGCTCCAAATGCGGCCTAACGATCCTGTTGCGCGGCCGGCTGCCATGCCGGTTCGCACCGGGACTGCGCGCCACGATAGTTCACGGCCCGCTCCCACGCCTTGTTAGGCCTCTCACTTCGTCAGCCCGGCTGTGAAGTACGGCTTTCACGCCAAAGCATGACGGCCAGTCCTCCCGAGACAATAAATGCAACCCCGCTCACCCACCCCGGAATCGCTACTCCATTGACCGAAACATCCCATCCCAGGACGAGGCGGGTCAACTGGAGAATCGAAACCAACGAAAAGACAACTATCGAAATCACGGTGAATGGCTTCATCCTCGGATCTCCGTTCTATGACGCTACGGCGTTGATGCGCTTGTCTCAGGAAAGGCGCGCCGCGGCCCGCTGGACGGCTGCGTCGCGAGCGCTGCGCACGCGCTCATAGCGTTGTTGCGTATTAGCAAGAATGTGCGCGGGCGCGAGTTCGGGTCTCCCCGAGTTGAACGGTGGGGCGGGCGCGTACTCGATGCCGCGCTGCACCGACTGAGCGAACTCGTCGCCAGCGACCTCAGCCAGCACCGTGAGTGCAAAGTCGATGCGCGCTGTGACGCCACCGCCAGTAAATACCCTATCACGGTCCGCTGCAACTGCTTGCTAGACGCCTGGCACGCGGCCTGGTGGTGAGCCTTCATGGGCTACTGCTCGGGCCCTGCAACGACAAGCTCCCGCTCTTCGCGCTCAAAAACGACCCGTGGCGTCACGATCGCGCTCGTATCGTCTGGTGAGCGGAAACGGCGGCAACCAGGACTCGCGGCGGACGATCCAGCTTTCGTAGGTTGGCATCAGTTGGTCAGGGGCATCCAGGGATCCCAGGTTCACTTCGATTTCGTCTGCGGTGCGTGCGAAAATCGACGAGCCGCAGCGGGGACAGAAAAACCGCCCGGCGTAGTCGCGTGTTTCGCCATCGATCGTCACCGCATCCTGAGGGAACACCGCGGAAGCGTGAAAAAGGGCCCCATGATGCTTGCGGCAGTCGAGACAGTGACAAAGGCCGACCCGGTATGGGAGTCCCGACGCCACAATTCGGACGTTGCCGCAAAGGCAACCGCCCGTGAATCGGTCCATGCTGCGTCTCCTCTAGAATCAAGCGGCCGGAATGTCTACAACGAACCCCGTCGGGCGTCCATGAAAGATGCGCCAGCCTTTTCGGCTCTAGGCTTTACGGCGTTTAGCACTTTCCCCCGCTCGCAGTCGACTCTGGCGAAAGACACGATCACGGCAAACTGGCGCCTAACGAGTCAAGCGGCCGGCCACGGTGCCATTCCGCACCGGCGAGCACGCAATCCATTGCGAGCACGGTGCGGCCACAAGAACCCCCGGTCCGAATCCAACGCGTTGTTAGGGCGCACCATACGTAACAAGAGCCCCCATGTAGATTAGTGTTGCTCCGAGCGCTGCGACCAGACAAACCAACCACGCCGCATCTCGCCACCACACAAATTGGTAGTACCGCTGGGGAAAGGCGCCGGCTGACCAGTGAAGGAGCGCGCCGATGCCAGCGCCGACGCCAAATATGACCACGCTCCACGGCAAAAGGAAACCGAGGCGCATGTTGGCACCGACTCCTGGTGCATAGACGTAGCTCCTGCCAGTGACTAAGAGGAGCACGGCGGCCACACCCAAACATGCAACGAACGCAATTGCCACGGCTGTCATTAGGCCCCGCATCTTCTGGTGCGCTCTAACGACCGAGTTTAGCGGCCGGCCGCCGCTGCCGTTGCGCCTTGGCGAGCACGCAATCCATCAGGTGCTGCCCGCGGGTGAACTGGCTCGGCTCCAGGCGGGCGCGACTGGCGGCTGATGGCGCTCCTGGCGCACAAGCGCGCGGCGAAGCGAACTGAATGCGGCACTTCAATCGACCTTGGCACCGGAGGCCTTGACGATCCTGCCCCATCGCACGATGTCCTCCTGCAATAGCTCGGCAAATTGCGCGGGCGTGGCGCTGGCCAGCTCGACGCCTTGGGTCGTGAGGGTCGCCTTCGTGTCGGGAGCCGCGAGCACCTTCGCCATGGCCTGCTGCAGGCGTGCTTCCACGTCCGCAGGCACGCCCCGCGGCGCGAACAGCCCGACCCAAAGCGTGCCCCTGTAGCCGGGCACGCGTTCGGCAATGGCCGGTATGTCCGGAAGCGCCGGAGAGCGCTGCGGCGAGCTGACGCCGAGGGCGATGAGCTTCCCGGCCTTCAGGTGGCCCAGCACCGACGGCAGGCTGGCGAAAGCCATCGGCACCTGGCCGCCGAGCACGTCGTTCACGGCGGGTGCTACTCCCTTGTAGGGAATGTGCTGCAAGTCAAGGCCGGCCGTGCTGTTGAGCATCTCGCCGAGCAGGTGGTTCAGCGTGCCGTTGCCTGCCGATGCGTACTGGTAATGGCCGGGCCGGGCCTTGACGGTCTTGATGAACTCGTCGAGGGATTTGGCGGGAAAGCCGGGGTGGACTACGAGCACGTTGGGGACGGAACCGACCAATGCGATCGGCGTGAAGTCATTGATCGGATCGAAACCGGGGGACTTGTAGAGCGCCGGATTGATGGCCTGCGAGCTGCTGATGGTCATCAGCACCGTGTAGCCGTCCCTGGGCGATTTCGCCGCGAGCGCAGTGCCGATGTTGCCGCCGGCGCCAGGCTTGTTGTCGATGACCACGGCAATGCCGAGAACCTCGCCCAGCTTATGCCCGACGACACGCGCGACGATGTCGTTGGTGCCGCCGACGTTCTGGGGAACGATCATCGTGACCGGCTTCGCGGGGTACTCGGCAGCCGTGGCGGCCGATAGCCCCAACGCCAGCAAGGCGGCGCCCGACGATGACAGGATGCTTCGGTTCATGGAGTCTCCTTGTGATGTCGGAAATTTCTCGTGTCGTCATTCGTCGAAGCGATCCGCCTCGACCTCCAGGTACGCGCGATTGATGCTTCTTCCGATGACATACGAGCGCTCCAGTTTGTACCATTCCGGAAGATCCAGCGACTTGCGGATGGCACGACGCCGCTGGCCGCAGGCAGAGCCAGCCAACCACCGGTTGGCAACCAGGGGTGCGGCCCCAAGAAGGACGGAGCGCGTCACGGAGGAAGATGATGGCTAACGATCCTGTTGAGCGGACGGCCACAATGCCTGTGCCGCGGCCAGACGCGGCCCGCGATGATTCACGGTCCGCTCGAACAACTTGTTAGGCAGCCTCTTCCCTTACGCGCCTTCCTCTCACAGGCTGCGCTCCTGCGCTACGCCCGTTGCAGATTTTATGCGCGCTGCACGAACGCGCGCGTGATGCTCCGAATGTTAGGCGTTCCCATGGTGCGCATCGTAGTGTCGAGTTCACTCTTCAAAATCTCGAGGCTGCGTTCCACGCCCGCTTGTCCGAACGCCGCGAGTCCCCACGCGTAAGGCCGGCCGACGCAAACGGCGTTTGCCCCCAGAGCGAGAGCCTTGAAAATGTCAGTGCCGCGCCGGAACCCGCTGTCCACCAAGACCGGCATCTTCCCCCCAATCGCCTCGACCACCTCGGGAAGGGCTTCGATCGTCGAGCGGAAGCTCTCTTCGCCCCTGCCACCATGGTTCGAGACGATCAGGCCGTCCACCCCGTACTTAATGGCGAGAGCGGCGTCCTCTTGGGTCACGATGCCTTTCAGGATGATCTTCATCGAAGTGATCTCGCGCAAGCGGCCCACGAAGTCCCACGTCAGGTGGGCTGCGAGGGACGTCAGGAGTTTCGTGGTATCGATGCCGTCGAAGTTCGGTTTGCGCAGGTATGCAGCACCGGGTTCCGTCGAGTGACAGGTGGAGCAGGCGCGAGAATCGAGCCTGCGGCCGCGCGCGAGCGTTTCGCGGCCGATCGCCGTTTGATTGTCAACTGTCACCGCGACGACCGGACATCCCGCAGCTTGCGCGCGCTTGACCAACGCCTGCGTGATATTCCAGTCAACGGTGGGGTAGAGCTGGAACCAGACGGGCACTCCCCGCGCCGCAATGACGTCCTCCACCGAGGAGGTAGCCAGCGTCGACAGGATCTGCAGGTGATTGCGGGCTCGGGCCGCCCGCGCGACAGCGATATCGCCCTCTGGGTGGAACGCCCGCAAGCTGCTCACCGGAGACAACACGATGGGCGTGGGCCAGGTGGTGCCGAGTAACGTCACAGAGGAGTCGACTCGCGAAGTATCTACCAGCCGGCGCGCGCGAGTCTGGAACTTCGCGAATCCTTCGCGGTTCGCACGCACCGTACCGTCGGCCTCGACCCCGGTTGCGAGATAGGCGAAGTGAGCCGGGGGCAGGTTCTTGCGCGCGACCTCCTCCAGATCGAAGACGTTCAGCGCCTGCGCAGGCGTCGTGACCTCGAAAGCTGGGGCCGGACTCTCCGCCCCGGATGCGACCGAGGCCTCGCCGAGCAATATTCCCGGGACCGCCGCGTATTGCAATAGTGGGCTTCCAGCGAGGACCTTCAGAAACTTGCGGCGCCTTAATCCTTCGTGGCTCTTCTTCATCGACCCTCCCTCGAGTTTACTTGCGCTTGCCGTGATCGCTAAAGGATGCTGCCTAACGATTCAGTTGAGCGGCCGGCCACGGCCGCCATTCCTCACCGGCCCGCGCACACAATGCCACGGCGCGCGCGGTGCGGCCTATGTTTGCCACGGTCCGTTCCAATGATTTGTTAAGCATCAACCACCCATTTCGTGATGATTGCGACGATTCCACCGATGAGAATCATCAGGGCGAGGGCCTTCAAATAGTCCGACGGCCTGGCACGTGTTCTCTCAACGTACGCGGCGAAGTCGGCGTCCGTTGGCTGTCGGAAAGGCCCGGCTGCCCCACACGCGGGGCACGTTCGAAAAGGCTTTTCGCTCCATAGGTGGTTCCGGCGGAAAACGAAGTCACAGCTATCACATGCCGCCACCTTCTCGCCGTCAAATAGTAGAAGCGGGGCGTTCCCGTCGAATCGCCTGACTTTCACTTAGTTGATGCCTAACGTTTTGCTCTGCGGCGGGCCGACACTGACGATCGAAGCGGCACGACGCTGACGGCCCGTCCGCAGCAGCAAGAAGTTAGAGGGACCATCGCGGTTGCAGATTCATCAATCCGGAAGCGATACATGACGAAATGGACTAGCCAATCATAGACCGCAGCTGTTGCATTACGGCATCTGCAACAGGAATCGGCCAGCGGCCTACATGAAACCTGCTCGAATCCCGCAGGACCAGGGAGATTTTCCGCAGGACGACAGACTTCTCCGCCTCATCCACATGATCGATTTGCGCAATCTCGTCAACACGGAAAGATCGCACGCGCGGACGCCACGGTACCGGAATGGGTCCGTAAAGCACTTCGACCATTCCAGAGCGCTTGGTGATCCTTGTCCTGTTCCTGCCTCTGCTTGAAGTGAAATACAGCAGGATAGGAGCTACGATCAGGAAAATCCCGATCACAAAGGGTAAATCCTTCGCGAATCTTTCCAGTTGACGAAGCTGCCCGGACATGAAGAGATAGCCGAGTATCCCGGGAGCGATGACGAGCATGATCAAGGGAGTGCCCCACAGAATCATCAATCGAGGGGTTCGCAATGGAATATCGTATATTTCCATTGCGATCTCTCCTGACTTGCGCTCGATCGTCATGCCCTCTGGGAGGCTTTTCTCGCTCTGCACGTTCATTGGATTCATAGGGCCTCTAACGATCTCGTTGAGCGGCCCACCACAACCGCCATTGCGCATCGCCGAGTGCGATATCCATTGCGAGGACGATGCGCCCACGATGATTCCCGGCCCGCTCCAACTTGTTGTTAGCGGGCATTGCTGCCACGTTTCCTCCACAGCCGAGGGTCGCGCGCCGTGTGAAGAATGGCGAATACGATGATTCGGTCGTCCCGAACCGCGTAGAAGACGGCGTTACGGGAAACGCCGCGTAAGGACGCGTCGGAACTCGCGATGCAGTCTCCGCTGCGCTTCGGAGTTGGCGCGGATGTTCTCAAGGGCGCGATCGATTTCGACGAGGAACTCGTCGCCCAAACCAGGAAGCTGCTCGTTGTACCACCGATATGCCTCTAGGGCGTCGGCCTCAGCTTCGGGCCGGATGACGAGCTCGAGGCTCATCCATTCCGCTGGATGCGGGCACGAACCTCTGCCCAGGGAGAACCCACCGATGGATCGCGCTCGTAGGCGGTCCAGCGGCTGTCAAGTTCCTCGCGCTCGGCCTCCGTCAGCTCCAGCGCCTCCGGCGCCGCGGCGATGCTGTCCCAAATGGCCTCGACGAGCTTGATTCGCTCAGCCACGGGCAGCCTCAGCAGCTCGGAAAGGGACATTTCACCCATGCGACAACTTTAGCACTGTCGGCTCATTGATGCCCGCTAACGATCTCGTTGAGCGGCCGGCCACGATAACCGTGCCGCGGCCAGACGCGGCCTACGATGTTCCCCGGTCCGCTCGAACGCGTTGTTAGAGCGCAATGCGCGACTGTCAGCTTTCGATAGTGACAATGTGCGCCTGTATCTTCCCGTCCACAGCCCCCGACCCGAACCGCTGGGCGATAGATTTCGCCGCGATGTCGGTTGCTTCGCCGAGCCGCGAGGTGTCGCGAGCCTCGATCTCGTTCCGTAGGGGTGTCCCTTGACAGTACGCGATCGCTGGAATTCGGGGAGATGTTGCCCGACTGCGTGCCGAAACCGTACTGATTCTGGGTGATGCAGTAAACCCGCCGCTTTCAAGATCACGCTCAATTGTAGAATGGTCGTAATAGCCGTGGGGAATGCGAGCCATGAAACGCGGAGGGTTCTCGGGGAAGAGAGATTCGAGCGCTTTCGTTACGGTGTCAGCGAATTCGTTTTCCTCGATTCGATCCCACACGTTGAACATGAAAACGCCTCCCGAACTGAGTACGCGACGCGCCTCCGAAAACGCCTTCGCCTTCTCGGGGAAGAACATGACTCCGAACTGGCATACCACTGCGTCAAACGTACCGTCTTGGAAAGGAAGTTGCATCGCATCGGCCTGACGCCACTCCACAGGGCGCTTGGTCCCGACCGCGATAGCCAAGTCCAGCATCGGCTGATTAAGGTCAGTGGCAACAATGGAAACGCTTTTCGGCAACGCGGATGCCAACTTGCGAGTTACGACACCCGTGCCGGCTGCGATCTCGAGTACGCGAGTAAGAGATCGCGAAACTAGCCGAGTTACCAAGTCCGCAGCGTAGGGCTCGAATATCAGCGGAACTAGATGCGTTTCATAAAGCCTCGGAATTGAGCCAGTGAAGACTTTGTCCGTGTCGGAGCTGTTGTTCGATTCCATTGCGCTCTAACGATCTGGTTGAGCGGCTTGGCACCGCGCCCATTGCGCACCGGCGAGCACGCAATCCATTGCGAGCACGGTGCGGCCACGATGGCCGCCGGTCCGCTCCAACGCTTGGTTAGGCATCTCCTCGCTAGAGGTCATTCGGGGTAAGGCCTGTGTGCTTCGCGATTCGCGCGAGCATCATGGGGCCAATTTCTTCTCCGTCGTGAAATGCGAAGACGAAATCTGCGTATCCGGCACGACCAAGCGTGCGATGTGACCCGGATTGACGCTTGAGTTGCCACCCGACGTTGAGCAACGCCGCGTAAACGCGACGCGCCTTCGTCGATGGCCAAGAGGTCACGCAGCAATACTGAAGGTAATCGCCTGGGGTCCGGTCTCGTTGTTCTCGAGACGCTCAGCCAAGACTCGAAGGGCAAGGATCTGCGCTTTGGCCATGGCGTTGTTTGCCGAGTCGCCGTACGCAAGAACGCCGGGCAGCTGCGGTACTTCCGCCAGCCACCGGCCGTCATCCTCGCGCTCGCACTCGATCTCAAAGTTCATGGCAATGCCTATTTTACGCCGCTGTTAACGAGATGCCTAACGCCCGCGCTCACCGGCGGGCCGAGCAACGCGAGGCCCGTCCGAGTGCAGCGCGTTGTTAGGCGACATGACCCACCTCCGAGTCAGCGCGCGCGCCGGTAGTGCATGGCGACCGCGCCGCTGCGGAGCGGCTTCGCCGAGATCAACTCGAGCCGTCGCGTGCTGGGTAGCCCGCTCTCGTACAGGGTCGGGCCGTGGCCGGCGATCCTGGGGTGGACGAGTAACTTGTACTCGTCGATCAGATCCAGCCGGTCCAGCTCGGTCGCGAGCTTGCCGCTACCGAGGAGCACGCCGTCCGGGGTCACGTCCTTGAGCTTCTGTACGCCCGTGCGCAGGTCGCCGGCGATGTGGTGGCTGTTGGTCCACGGGAAGCCCTTTCGCGTCGAGGACACCACGTACTTCGGCTTGGCCTCCAGCTTGACCGCCCACTCGCGCATCGCCGGCGGTGCCTCCGCGTCGCCGCGGGCGACCGCTGGCCAGTAGCTCTCCATCATCTCGTAGGTAACGCGGCCCCACAGCATCGCCCCGCCCTCGTCCATGAGGCGGGTGAAGAAGGCGTGTGTCTCGTCGTCGGCGATTCCTTCCTGGTGGTCGACGCAGCCGTCCAGGGTGACGTTGATACTGAAGGTCAAGAGTCCCATGGTGTCGTCCGTTCGAGATACGCGACGAGCCGCTCGCCGTCTGGCTCCAAGGGCACGAGTCCTATTCGCGAGGTGCTCACCCTGCGTAACGAATAGCGTTTATCTGCCGCGAGGCCAAGCTGCCAGAAACCAATAGCGCCTCCTGCGGTAG
>JANMYH010000339.1:0-5449 GCA_031381925.1 Burkholderiales bacterium
AGCTCCTCGGCGAGCGCGCCCCACTCGGGCACGGTGGCAAAGACATTCAACTCGGCACGGGCGGCGATCACGCCCCACGCGGCGAGCGCGACGAGCGCCCTGGAAAGGAAAT
The DNA here is from genome assembly GCA_031381925.1 of Burkholderiales bacterium. Taxonomy (GTDB): domain Bacteria; phylum Pseudomonadota; class Gammaproteobacteria; order Burkholderiales; family Usitatibacteraceae; genus Usitatibacter. The sequence continues at coordinate 113 of JANMYH010000339.1, forward strand.
TTTTCATGGCCGCCTCAGTAGCCGTGCGCGCCGTGGGCGCCCAGGCTCAGGATGTATTGCAGGAACCACTGGTTGTCCGCCACATCGGGCAGCAGCTGGCTGCGGGCGAACTGCAACCGGATCCGGCTGAACTCCGACGGGTTGTAGTCGAACATCACGCTCGTCCTGCGCGGCGCGTAAGTCACGTCGTCCACGCCCCGCGGATCGAGGCGATCGTGGCGCACGCCCACGCGCCACTCGGGCAGGAACTGGTAGACCCCTTGCAGGTACCAACCGGCCTGGCGCGACGCCTCGCGAATCCGGCCGTAGAAATACTCTCCCTGCACCTTGAAACTGTTCTCGCGCGCGTTACCGTTGGGCGCGTACTTCCAGACGAAATCGGCGATTCCCAGCCGGCTCGTGGCTTCGATCCCCTCCGCTGCGGAGCGCGCTTTGAGATACGACGCGCCGGCGCGCCAGCTGTGGCTCGCGCCGATATCGCCGCCCGTGTGCGCGAAGACAGAGGTTGCGCCCGCGCCGTTGCGGTTGCGCTCCGATCCCGGATACGCATCGCCGTTGCCCGCCTCGCCGCCCAGCTCGACGAACTGGTCGACGGGAGCGACCCATTTCACCTGGACACCGTCGGTCGAATAGCGCCCGCCGAGGAACGCCTGGTACGGCAGCGGCGCATCGACGAAATCCCATGCGTGGGGATGTTGCTCGTTCAGGTAACCGATCCCGGACAGGAACCGCCCGAACTTGGGCGCAAGGCCGAAGGGCGCTCCCAGGTAACGGCCATAGGCCTCCTCCACCGCGATGGTGTCCTCGGGAGTCACCGCGAGAATCAGGGTTCCCGAGAAATGGGGATCCACATTGGCCGTGAGGACCAGCTCCGACTCCCCCAGCCCGAAACTGCGGCGGCCGGGGCCGATCTCCCCGCTGGGCGTGAAACCCGGGATCGCGAAGGTTGACGGGTCGCGCGACAGGTGCGCGTAAGTGCCGGTGAGGATCGCCGACATCGCCGGGTTGAAAGCGCTCGCGGAACTGCCGCGCGCTGCGGCCGGTTCCGGCAGCGCCGCAGCGACGGCCGCGGGGCGTGCCTCGGCCTCCTTCAGGCGCTGCTCGAGGGCCTGGATGCGAGATTCGTAGGTCGCGCGGAGGGCGCGAATCTCATTGCGGATTTCGGCAAGCTCGGCGTCGGTGGCGCCGAACGCCGGGAACGCCAACAGAAGTGCCAGCGCAGCCGCGCCGGCCAGGCAAGGTTCTCTAGACACGAAAGGGACTCCTCGAAAGCGTGGAAGCAAGCCGCCGCGCGGACGCTGCGGCACCGTTTCCGTTCAGAGGAGCGTGGGAGGGGCCCGCGAGCGGTACGCGAGGGTGACCGGGGCGGCGTTACCGTGTCCTGGAATCGCAAAGATCGGCGCATCGCACGAACGCGGCGGCAGCGTCGCCACCACCGGGGCCGCGCCGCCCGCGAGCTGCGCGCACGCGAAGCACTCGCCGCACTTGGCCGGCGACGTCTTCGAGTCCTGCTTGTCGGAGACCTTCCCGATGACATGGGAGAGGTCGTGCAACGCCGCGGCGTGCTGGCCCGCCACCAGTGCGAAGGCGAGCCAGAGGGCGAAACCGAGGCGGCGCAGGGCTTTCATCAGAAGCGCAAGCTTACCGCAGGGGCGCGGCAGGCGCGCGGTGTATCGTCCCCCTGGTGCCCTTTAGGGAGATTCCCATGCTTCGTTACCTCTTCGCCCTCGCCCTCGCTTGCGCCGCGAGCCTCGCGATCGCCCAGGAAAACCGCGTCGCCTCGCTCGACTGGATGGCCGGCGCGTGGGTCAGGGACGACGGCAGCGAGAAGGTCATGGAGTCGTGGGTCGGGCCGGGCAATGGAATGATGGTCGCGGCGAACCTGACGACCTTCCCCAACGGCCGCCGCACCTACGAGTTCCTGCGCATCGTCGATTCTCCCCAGGGGATGTCGTACTTCGCCAGTCCCGGCGGGCGCCCGCCGGTGGAATTCCGTTTCCTGCAGGCGGGCGACAAGCGGGTGGTCTTCGAGAACCTCGCCCACGATTACCCGCAGCGCATCACGTACTGGCGGGAGGGTGCGATGCTCGTGGCGCGCATCGAGGGGACGCTGCGCGGGCAGAAGAGGAGCGAGGAGTGGCGCTTCAGCCCGGCGCGGGCGGCCGAGGTCGAGCGTTCGGGAGGCTGACGCCGGCTCAGCGCGGCCCGGGAAGGAAGTTCATCCGGTTGGCGACGGGCGGCAGGCCGCGCATCACCACGAGCTGCGACCAGTCCCCGGTCTCTAGGGCCTGGCGCAAGGTGGCGCGATACTGCACCAGCAGCTGCGAATCGTGGGGGCTGCTGCTGTAGTAGTAGAGGTAGTCGGGGAAATTCTGCGCATCGCAGTGGCCCTGGAGCGCGCAGGCCTGCTGCAGCCGCGGGGTGTCGGCGCCGCACGGCTGGCCGTACTCGCAGGCGAGCACCAGCCACGCGTTCATGAAGGCACGCGGCTCGATCGGCTGCTGGTCGGGCCCGAGGCGCAGCGCGTAGTCGGCCCACGAGTTGGAAAGCACGCGCCCCGCCACCCGGATCGCCTCGGGATCCTTGCTGGCGAGCACGTTCTTCAGGTTTTCAATCTGGGCATCGGAGATCGTGGCGTTGTCGCGGCCCTGGGTACGGCGCGCGATCATCTGCTCCTGCTCGATCGCCATGGCGCGCGCGCGCGGATCGCCTCCGGCGGCCGCATCGGTGAGCATCCGGTCCAGGTCGGCCTGGGTGATGGTCACGCCATCGAATCCCACGCAGCGGTTCGCGGTGAACTCGTCAAAGGCGGCGATGCGCCGCTCCCGCAAGGGGTCGGTCACCGCGATACCCGAGACGAACTCCTCGCGCTTGGGGACCGCCGGCTTCCACTGGTAGCGCTTGCCCTCGGTCACGGTGGCGCAGGCGCGCATCAGCTCATACAGGACCAGGCGCCCCTCGGCGGTCTGGCCCTCGGCGGAGGACCGCAACCGATCGTAGAGCGCGCGGTACTGCTTGGCTTCGAGGTACTCATTGAAGAGCGTCGCCTTGACGGGCAGCGGCCGGGCCGGGCGGAGTGGATTCGGGCGGGGGTCGATCGCGAGCACCGCGGATGCCGATAGCTTGTCGGCAGGCGCGCTCGAGGCGGACACGGCGGCGGACGCGGCCGGCACGGCGGTCGGGAGGTCGGGCAGCTCCGGCGGGCGCAGCGCGAACCACGCCCCGGCCACCAGCGCCACCGCCCCTACCGCCACGAAAGCAATGCGAGTCTTCATCGATGGTCCGAGAGCACGAATTCCGCGCCGCGTTCAGCGATCATATAGGTTGGTGCGTTGGTATTCCCGGAGGTGATTCGCGGCATCACCGACGCATCGATAACGCGCAAGCCGTCGATTCCGTGGACACGCAGCCGATCGTCGACCACAGCGTCGGCGCCCCGCCCCATCCGGCACGTTCCGACGGGGTGGAAGATGGTGGTTCCGAGGTCTCCGGCCGCCTTCACCAGGGCGTCGTCGTCCTCGGTGGCCGGCCCGGGGCGCCATTCCTGGGGGCGGTATTTCGCGAGCGCCCTTGCCGCCATGATGTGGCGCGTGATCCGCATCGAGCGCGCTGCGACCTGTTGGTCGTGGGTCGTCGCCAGGTAGTTGAGGCGGATCTCGGGAGCGGCGAACGGATCCGGGCCCTTGATTCGCACGTGGCCACGCGACGTCGGACGAAGGTTGCACACCGAGGGCGTGATCGCCGGGAATGGGTGCAGCCCCTCGCCGAATTTTTCGAGGGAAAGCGGCTGGACGTGCCACTCGATGTCCGGCGTGGCCTCGGCCGGATCGCTCATGGCGAACGCGCCGAGCTGCGACGGCGGCATGGTGAGCGGCCCCGTCTTGAAGAGGAGGTACTCGGCGGCCATCAGTGCCTTGCCGACGAGGCTGTTGGCGCGCTCGTTGAGCGTGGGGCCGTCGACCTTCCACACCATGCGGATCTGCAGGTGGTCGTGGAGGTTCTCGCCCACCCCGGACAGCTCGTGCACCAACGGGATCCCGAATTGCTGCAGGAGGCTCGCGGGACCGATGCCCGAGAGCTGCAGGATCTGCGGCGAGCCGATCGCGCCCGCGGCGAGGATCACTTCCTTGCGCGCGCGGACCACGCCCTCGCCCTGCCCCTCGACCGTGAGCTCGATGCCGATCGCGCGCTTGCGGCCATCGACCTCGCCGATGCGCAGGCCCCGCGTATGGGCCTTCGTCATCAGCGTCAGGTTGGGACGCTTCAACGCTTCCCGCAGCCACGCCTTGGTCGCACTCCAGCGCACGCCCTTCTTCTGGTTCATGTGGAAGTAGGCGTTGCCGAAATTGTCGCCCCGGTTGAATTCGTCGACCTTGGGGATGCCGCATTCCTCGGCGGCGTCGCGCCACGCATCGAGGATCTCCCACTTCACGCGCGGCTCCTCGACGCAGAGCTCGCCGTCGCAGCCGTGGTGCTCGCTGGCCCCGCCGAAATGCCGCTCGGCGCGCTTGAAGTAGGGCAGCACCTCGTCCCAGCTCCAGTTGCGGTTGCCGAGCGCGGCCCAGTAGTCGTAGTCGACCTTCTGGCCGCGCATGTAAACCATGGCGTTGATCGAGGAGCACCCGCCCAGCACCTTGCCGCGCGCGTACCCCAGGCTGCGACCGTTCAAGCCGGACTCGGATTCCGTGCGGAAACACCAGTCGGTGCGCGGATTGCCGATCGTGTAGAGGTAGCCGACCGGAATGTCGATCCAGAACCAGTCGTCCTTGCCGCCGGCTTCCACCAGCAGGACCTTGTTCCTGGCGTCCTTGGTGAGGCGGTTGGCGAGCACGCAGCCGGCGCTGCCCGCGCCGACGATGATGTAGTCGTACTCGCCGAAGTTCGTCATTTCACCGGTGATGCTAGCAGGGCGGGCCCGGACCTCTCCTCTTTTCTGAGGGACAGGGGGGCGAGGGTCAAACACTTGAGCGACTGCTTCGATTTGGTGATCCGGCGGCCTCGTGGACATAAAGAAGAGAGATGTGCGTGTGGCAGGCGGTTACCCTGAGTGGCAACACCAATTACAGAAGAATGCGAGTTCAAAATGCCTACCCCTGACTTGAAGGGCGCCACATGCGTTCATCTCTGATCTTTCTTGTTTTGATCGCAGCTAGCAGCGCGCCTGCTCTCGCTCAGGTGACAATTGTCCCGCCAGCTCCAACGTCGTTCGAGACGGTGCGAGCCCAAGTCCCAGCAAGTCAAATCGGGGGCGATTGGGGCCTAGCCGGAGTCACGATGACCAACAATCGAATTACGGTAACCGTGACAACTAGCGGCATTTCTTCTGGAACGCCATTA
>JANMYH010000361.1:0-2616 GCA_031381925.1 Burkholderiales bacterium
GCCCGCCCTCCGGCGTGAACTTGATCGCGTTGCGCAACACATTCCACACCACCTGCTGGAAGCGCGCGGGATCGGCGGCGACGAAGCCCGCGGCCTCCGCGAATGCGCACTCGAAGCGCACGCCCTGCTCGCCCACTTGCGGCTGGCAGATGTCGCAGACGCGCCGCACGATCTCGTTCAGTTCCACAACTTCCAACGCGAGTTCGAGCTTGCCCGTGGCGATGCGATTGAGGTCGAGCAGGTCGTCGATGAGCTTGGTTTCGAGTTCGATATTGCGGCGCATCATCGCGAGGTCTTCGCGCACCTCGGGCGGCAAGGCCGGATCGCGCTCCAGCGCAGCCGCGGCCATGAGCACGGGCGTGAGCGGCGTGCGCAGCTCGTGGCTGAGCACGGCGAGGAAGCGATCCTTGCTCGCATTCGCGGCTTCCGCCATTTGCTTCGCCTCGACCAACGCGTCCTCCGCGCGCTTGCGGTCGGTGATGTCGAGGATGGCGGCGACGAGGCCCACGACTTCGCCCTCCGCATCGCGCTCGGGCGCGTAAGCGCAGCGCATGTAGCGGAGGCCGATGGTTTCATAGGGGATCGCCACTTCAAACTCGACCGTCTCGCCGGCGAGCACGCGCTCGACTTGTCGGCGAAAGGTCTCGTAAGCCACCGCACCCACGACCTCGGGAATGCGCCGGCCCACGGCGTCCTCGGGTCGGATCCCGAAGCGCGCGGCATACGGCGCGTTCACAAATTTGTAGCGATGCTCGCGGTCGCAATGCGCGAGGAGCACGGGCGCGGTGTCCGCGATGAGCCGGAGCTGGCGGGCCACGCTCCGCATGGCTTCCTCACTGTGCCTGCGTTCGGTCACATCGCGGACGAAAACGCCGAGCCCGCCGCTGCTCAGCGGCTTGGCGCTGATCTCAAACCAGATCTCCCACGGTGGGTAAAAATAATCGAAGCGCACGGGCACGCGCTCGGCCATGGCGCGCCGGTAGTGCGTTTCGAGTTCGCCGCCGAGCACGGCGGGGAAAGCTTCCCACAGGGAACGGCCCACGTATTCCTCGCGCGTCAGTCCGTGGAGGCGGCCGGCCTCGGCGTTGAAGTAGGCGATGCGAAAATCTTCGTCGAGGGCCATGAACGGGAGGCTCATGGTTTCGAGGATTTCCGTGCGCTCGGCGCGCAGTTCCGCTTCGCGCGCGAGGGCCTCGGCGCGCACGCGGGCGAGGGTGAGAGTGCCCTGCACGCGGGCCAGCAGTTCGCGCGCGTGGAAGGGCTTGGTCAGATAGTCGTCGGCACCGGCTTCGAGTCCTTCGATGCGCGCTTCCTCCCCGGCGCGCGCGGAGAGGAGGATCATCGGCACGGCACGCAGCGCGGGGTCGGCGCGCAGTGCGCGGAGCAGGCCGAAGCCGTCGAGGCCGGGCATCATCACATCGCTGAGCACGAGGTCCGGGCGCTCGTCGCGCGCGGCGTCGAGCGCGGCCTGGCCATCGGCGACCGCCGTGACCGCGAAGGCCGGAGCGAGCAGGCGCGAGACGTAGGCGCGCATGTCGGCATTGTCGTCGGCGAGGAGGATTTTCGATCGCGGAAGCGGGGAGTGGGAAGGCGGCAGCGCATCCTGCTCCGCATCGGCACGCGATGGCGGGCCGGCCTTTCGATGGCCGCCTTCCGACTTTCCACTTTCATCCTCCGCCAGCCAGCGCAGCGCCTCGGCGAGATGCGCCGTGGCGCCGGGAGCCGTGCGCGCCTCCGCCGACGCCGGGGCACACTGCTCGTGCGGGAGATGCGTCGCGCCGAGCGGCAGCGTCACGCGGAAGGCGCTGCCACTGCCGACCGCGCTCTCCACGCGCACCGTGCCGCCGTGGAGCTTTACGAGATCATGCACCAGCGCGAGGCCGATGCCGCTGCCTTCGTGCGTGCGGCCTGGCGCGCCCTGCACCCGGTAGAAGCGCTCGAAGAGATGCGGCAGCGCCTCCGCCGGGATGCCGGCGCCGGTGTCGCGCACCGCCAGTTCCACGCCGCGCTCGACCGCGCGCACGCTCACCCGCACTCCTCCCTCCAGCGTGAACTTGAAGGCGTTCGAGAGCAGGTTGAGCACGATCTTTTCCCACATCTCGCGATCCACATGCACGGGCTCCGGCAGCGGCGGGCACTCGATCGCGAATTGCAGCCCCGCCCGTTCCATCGCCGAGCGAAAGGAACTCGCCAGCTCCGCGGTGTAGGCCGCGAGGTCCACCGGCTCGAAGCGCGCCCGCACGCGCCCGGCCTCGATCCGCGAGAAATCGAGCAGCGTATTCACCAGCTTGAGCAGCCGCAGCCCATGGCGATGCGCCACCTCCGCGAGCGCGCGGCTTTCGGGAAAAACTTCGCCTTCCGGCTGGGCGACGATTTCCTCGAGCGGACCGAGCAAGAGCGTGAGCGGCGTGCGGAACTCGTGGCTCACATTGCTGAAAAAATCCGTCTTCACGCGGTCGAGCTCGGCCAGCGCTTCCGCGTGCCGGCGGGCTTCCTCAAAGGCCGTCGCGTCCGCGAGCGTCGCCGCGATCTGCGCGCCGATGCGCTCGCAGAAAAAGCGGTGCAGCTCATCCAGCGCGCGGCGCGGATTGATCCCGAGCACGAGCACCGCGACCG
>JANMYH010000050.1:0-3785 GCA_031381925.1 Burkholderiales bacterium
CGCTCCACCGGCGCGGCCTGCACCGCCGGCCGTCCGATCTGCACCGGCGCCTGGCGCTGTTGCGGAGCCGGCGAACGCTGCTGCGGCACGGGCACGTACACCTGCGGTTGCGCCTGCTGCTGCACCGCCGGCGCCTGGACCCGGCCCTCGGGGCGCGCGCCCTCGTTGCGATAGCGCGGCGAGGCAGTGCGCACGGCCGGATTCGACCCTGGTTGTTGCGTGGGGGTCCCGGCGCGTTGCGGGGCCGCGGCCTCGGTGCGCGGCGGGAAGAATCCCTGCTGGGCCGTGGCCGGCGCCGGGGCGGCGGCGCGCCGATCGCCGGTGCGTCCATCGCGGCGATCCGGAGCGCGCACGTCGCGGCGGGAGTCGCGCCCATCGCGATCGCGCCAGCGGTTGTCGCGGTCGGTGCGCACCGAGGTGCCGCGCCCGTCGCGGTCGTGGGGGTAATCGCGCCCGTGGGTCCAGCGCGTGCCGCTGCGGTAATCGCGCCCGTGGTGGTACCAGGGACGATGGCTCGAGTAGCGCAGGTAGCGCCGCGGCCAGTCGAACGAGCCGAAGAAGAATCCGCTGCCGAGCGATATGCCGTACCCCCAGCCGAAGCCGCGGTAGCCGGCGCGATAGCCGTAGCCGGGCCACGGGCTCCAGAAGACCGGCTGGTAGTCGGGCCACCACCAGTTGCCGTAGACGACTCGCGGGTCGTAGTACGGCACGAAGACCACCTCGGGGCTCGGCGGATCGATCACGTAGTCGTTGCCCTGGCGCTGGATCACGAGCTGCTCGCCCGAGCGCAGGCTGCCGGCGGCATCCGCGCGGCGGCGAAGGTGCTGCACCGTGTCCATCACCTCGTCGGGCTGGTCGAGGAACGCGGCCCCGAGGCGCTCGGTCCAGCCGCGCCGCTCGTCAAGCATGGCGAGCACCTGCGGGAAGGCGACGAGGGAGACCACGCTCGGGTCCCAGTCCTCCTGCTCGACCGCGCGCACCGCCTGGTCACCGCGCAGGCCCGCGTTGGCGCGCGACCAGCTCGCCGCCTCGGCGATCTCCTGGGGATAGGTCGACGCCATGAGGATCTGCGACAGGAGCGCATCGGGATAAAGCGCGATGGGCGCAAGCATCTGGTCGAGCTCGGGCTGCGCGAAGATCACCCGCGCCCGCCGCTGCTCGTACTCGGGAGACTGCGCCAGGGCCGCCGAGGCAAGGATTGCCGCCGCCACGAACCCTACCCACCTGAGAATCCTTGCCATTTCGCGCTCCTTGAGCCGTCGTGGAAATCCTACCCGGCTAACGCTTCACCGGGGCGCGCGGAGGACTCGGGTTACGTCCTGTTACAACTGCGTCAGCGATACCCCGCGGCCTGGAGCTCGAAGAGCTCGGCATACCGCCCGCCACGGGTGAGGAGCTCCTCGTGCGTGCCCACCGCCTCGATCATCCCGTCGCCCAGCACCATGATCCGGTCGGCCATGCGCACGCTCGAAAAGCGGTGCGAGATCAGCACCGCGGTCTTGCCGTGGGAGAGCTCCTTGAACCGCTGGAACACCTCGAACTCGCTCCTCGCATCGAGCGCGGCAGTCGGCTCGTCGAGGATCAGGAGCTGTGCGTCGCGCATGTACGCGCGCGCGATCGCGATCTTCTGCCACTCGCCGCCCGACAGGTCGATGCCGGATTTGAAGCGCTTGCCGATCACCTGGTCGTAGCCCCCCGGAAGCTTCTCGATCACCTGGTCCGCGCCGCTTTGGGCGGCCGCCCTGCGAATGCGATCGAGGTCGCCGCGCGCCTCGATCCGCCCCACCGCGATGTTCTCCGCCGCCGTGAGGTGGAAGCGCACGAAGTCCTGGAAGATCACGCCGATGTTGGAGCGCAGCTCGAAGAGGTCGTACTCGCGCAGGTCGCGGCCGTCGAGGAGGATCCGGCCTTCATCCGGGTCGTAGAGACGCGACAGGAGCTTCACGAGCGTGGTCTTGCCCGCGCCGTTCTCGCCGACCAGCGCCAGCACCTGGCCGGCCGGCAGCGTGAACGAGAGGTGGCGCACCGCCCAGCGCTCGGCCCCCGGATAGCGGAAGCCCACATCCTGGAAGACGAAACCCTCGAGGATCGGCTTCGGGAACACCTGCGGGTTGGCAGGGGACGCGATCTCGGCCTTGATCTCGAAGAACGAGAACAGGTCGTCGAGGTACATCGCCTGGCTCGCCAGCGCCGTGAATCCCATCAGCAGGCCCTCCATCATCGTGTGCAGGCGACGGAAGGAACCCGCGAGGAACGTGAGGTCGCCGATGGAAAACTCGCCGTGGATCGTGCGCCACACGATGTACGCGTACGCCACGTAATAGGCGACGGTGCCCACCGAGGCGAGCAGCCCGCCCCATCCCGCTCGCCGCACCGCGAGTCGCTTGTTCGCTTCGAAGAAGCTCGTGGCGAGCGTCCGATACCGCTCGATCAGGAACGGATTCAGCCCGAAGATCTTGATCTCCTTCGCGGTCTCGACGCTCGCCGCCGTCTGGCGCACGTAGTCGAGGCTGCGGCGCTCGGGCGCGCGCGCGTAGTTGAGCCAGTACGCCTGCGCGTTGAAGCGCGCCTCGCCGATCACGGCGGGAATCAGCGCGATCGCGAGGAGCGCGATCAGCCACGGCGCGTACACCAGGAGGCCCGCGGCGAAGCTCGCGATCGTCACGATGTCCTGCGCCTGGTTGAACACCTGGCCCATCAGCGTCATGCGCCCCGAAGCCTGGCGGCGCGCGCGCTCGAGTTGGTCCTGCAGCTCGCTGTCCTCGAAATCCTCGAGGTCGAGCGTGGCGGCGTGCTCCATCAGCCGCAGGCTGGTCGCGATGCCGACGCGCTCGGAGAGCAGTGTGTCCACCAGCCCCACCAGGCGCGCGAGCACGTCGGCGGCGATCGCGAGCCCGAACTCGATCGCGATCAGCGTGCCCAGGTGCGACAGGGCCCCGCCGCCCATGAGGGTTTCGAGCGGCGCACGACCGTCGGGCGACTGGACCAGCCGGATCACCTCGTCGATGATCAGCTTGCCGACATAGAGGGTCGCCACCGGCAGGAGGGCGCGCACCACCCGCAAGAGCCCCTGGGAGATCGTGAGGGCCCGGCTCGTCTCCCAGACGAGCTTGATGAAAGGCGGGAGGTTTTTCAGGGCGCCGAGCCGCTCGCGCATCGAGCGGGCCGCCATCGGGGGTGAAGCCATTGGGGGAGTCTAGCTGTACCCGGGAGGCGGCACGGCGCACATAATGGAGGATTGGGGCAGGCGAGGTCGTTCGAACCATGAGAGTGCGTTTCTGGGGAACCCGGGGCTCGATCGCGACTCCCGGGCCCGGCACGGTCCGCTTCGGCGGCAATACGTCCTGCGTCGAGCTGGCGACGGACAGCGGCGCCCTGATCGTGCTCGATTGCGGCACCGGGGCGCACCCGCTCGCGATGGACCTGATGTCACGGTCGCGCAAGCCGATCACCGCCAACATCCTCCTCGGGCACACGCACTGGGACCACATCCAGGGCTTTCCCTTCTTCAGTCCGGCCTTCGTCAAGGGAAACACCGCGGCCATCTACGGCCCGAAGGGCAGCGGCGGCTCGCTGCATCACGTGCTGGCCGGGCAGATGGAGTTCACCTACTTCCCGGTGGAGCTGAGCCAGCTGCCGGCGGCGATCACCTATCATGACCTGACCGAGGGCATCCACAGCATTGGCGGTACGCGTGTAATCGCCCAGTTCCTCAACCACCCGGCGATGACCTTGGGCTACCGCATCGAGGCCGACGGCCGATCGGTGGTCTACCTGGTGGACCA
>JANMYH010000417.1:0-2486 GCA_031381925.1 Burkholderiales bacterium
GTGCTGCTGGGCCTCAACCGCGCCATCGACGAGGCTGAGCGCAACTTCGACGCGCTGGTGATCTGGCACGAGGCGCCCTTCGCGGTCGGCGCCAACTTGAAGGCCGCGCTCGAATCGCTCAAGGCCGGCAAGTACGACGAGTTCGAGAAGATGGTCGCGCTCTTCCAGCAGACTTCCCAACGGCTCAAGTACTCGCTCGTGCCCACGGTCGCCGCGGTCGAGGGCATGGCGCTCGGCGGCGGCTGCGAGTTCGTGATGCATTCGCAGCGCGTCGTTGCCGCACTCGAGAGCTACATCGGCCTCGTGGAAGTGGGCGTGGGGTTGCTGCCCGCGGGCGGCGGTCTCAAGGAATTTGCGGAGCGTTCCGCGGCGTGGGCGGGAGGAGGAGATGCCTTCCCGGCGATTTCCCGGGCGTTCAGGCAGATCGCGATGGGCGAGACCTCCAAGAGCGCGCACGAGGCAATGGAAAGAGGTTTCTTGAAGCCGAGCGACGTCATCATTTTCCACCCCGCAGAACTGCTTTTCGTCGCAAAGGAGCAGGCGCGTGCGATGGCGGCCTCCGGCGTGCGCCCCGCGCTTGCCCCTGCGCAGATCCCGGTGCTGGGCGATACCGGAATCGCAACCCTCAAGATGATGCTCGTCAACATGAAGGAGGGCGGCTTCATCTCCGAGCACGACTACGAGATTTCGGGCCGCATCGCCGATGCGATCTGCGGCGGGCCGGTCGAGCCGGGGAGCCTCGTCGACGAGAAGTGGCTCCTGGACCTCGAGCGCAAGCACTTCGTGGAGCTCGCGAAGACGCCGAAGACGCAGGAGCGGATCGAGGCGATGCTGAAGACCGGGAAGCCGTTGAGGAACTGAAGTGGGCGTGGCCTTGCGCTTCCTGATCGCGATGGCCTTCCTGGTGGTCGGCAGTGCCGGGCTCGCCTGGGCGGCGGTGACAGAATTCTGGACGGCGCGGGGCTTCGACTGGGCCATGTGGGCGGCGTCGTACCTTGGCGAGGATCCGGTGAGCTTCGGCAACCGCGTCATCAACATGACCGGGTCCATCGCTTTCGGGGGCATCGTCGCCGGCCTCGTCGGCGTGGGCCTTCTTAGGACGGTGCCCTCGGGCTCCCCCGTATGACGAAGGCGAGGAACTGAGGTGGATGCTCGCAACCCGATCGGCGCAGCCGTATCGATGGTGTTCGGCCTTGCGGCCGGCGCCGTGGGGCTCGTCCTGGCGGGTGGCACCGTACTGAAGTTTTTCGATATCGACGCATCCGAATGGGCGACCGCGCATTCGCCGATTCTCCTTGACGCGGTGCAGATGAGTGTCGCCAGCCCCCTGATCCAGGAATATTCGGTCTTTCGCATGGCGCTTTTTGCGGGGGTCTATTGCGTCGTCGCACTCGTACTCCTGAACGTTGCGCGGACCTGCCGGCAGCCCCTGGGTACGAGCGACGACGGCAAGTCCGAGCTGGACCTGAAGACGGTCGCCCCGCGGGTCGGTAGCGTCCTGGAGGGCGCCATGCGACTCGTCAAGGAGGCGAAGGCCGGAGACATGTTTCGCGTGAGCCTCATCTGCAACCGCAGGCATCCGCCCAATAGCGAGTCGACTATCTACGGAGACCCAGTGAGGATCTTCGAAAAGCGGGAAGAGGTGAGGGTCGTCCAGGATGCCCGTGGCTGGAGCGTCCCGTTCCGCTTCGAGGTTCCCATCACGGCCCCGGCCAGCCAGGCGGACGAAGCGAGGCGCCGCGACATGTTTTCCTGGCGACTCGAGATGGTGCCGGCGAACGCGCTGATCGCCTTTTCATCGGGCTTCGATATTGTATTGAAGCCCCCCTCGCCGGAAGCCTTGAGTGCCGAGGAATCGAAGGAGCCCGCTGGGCTCAAGGCCGAGTTGGACGCCCTCATGGCCCAGATGGCCGCGAAACAACGGATCGCCGCCCCGGCGCAATCGACGCAGTTGGCTCGGGTCAGGCTGCGCGCGATGACGCCCTCGGAGCGCGACGCCTTACGGAAGGCGCTGGCCGCCCCTGGCGTATCGGCCGCCACGGTGAAACGGGTAGCCGTCGGCTGCGTGGGCGTGGTCACGATTGTCCTGGCGCTGATATTTTCCGCGGCGTTGATATTCCGATGAACGGCAGGTTCAACACCTTCTACTTCTGCATGATCTTCGTCTTCACGTTCGTCGCGGTCGGCGCGGGCGCGTGGTGGGTGATCGGCGCCACGATCTACGACGGCATGCGGGCGAAGGAGTGGGTGCGGGTGCGCGCCGAGCTGGTGAGCTTCGGCCAGGGAAATGTGAGCTACAACTACCGGTTCGGCGACAGGGAGTACCACGGCGACCGGCTGGGCTCCAACGTCATCGGCGGCACCGACAACATCGACAGCTGGCACGACGACATGAACGAGTACATGTATGACGCCCGTACCGGGACGAAGCCCCTCCTGGTGTGGGTCAATCCGGACAATCCCACCGAGTCGATGGTCGATCGCGA
>JANMYH010000422.1:0-13678 GCA_031381925.1 Burkholderiales bacterium
TCCTCGAGGAAGCTCCAGTCGAGCTGGAACTTGCTCGGCACCGACAGGTGGCTCAGGGCCTTGTCGGCGCGCACCGAGTGCATCAGGACGCTCTTCAGCTTGCCGCGGAAGCCGGGGTTGAGCCATCCGTCGGCGAGCAGCTTCTGCACGAAGGCGATGGCGCGCAGCTCCTTGATGAGGGACGCGTTGAAGGTGATCTCGTTCAGACGGTTCTCGATCTCGTGCGCCAGGCGCGGAACGCCGGCCCGCTCGATCGGGTTGATGTGCACGATGATCACGTCGCGGCAGGTGGTCTCGTAGAAGAGCGGGTAGAGCACCGGGTTGCCCATGTAGCCGCCGTCCCAGTAGTGCTGGCCTTCGATCTCGACCGCCTGGAAGAGGAACGGCAGGCACGATGACGCCATCACCACGTCCGCGGTCACTTCGGGCGTGGTGAAGATGCGCGCCTTTCCGGTCTCCACGTTGGTGGCCGCGAGGAAGAGCTTGGTGGTCGAGCTCGCACGCAGCCGCTCGAAATCCACGGTCTTCTCGAGGGCCTCGCGAAACGGATTCCAGTTGAAGGGATTCCATTGGTAGGGCGACACCGAGCCGGTCATCATCTTGAACGCCTGGAAGGCGTGCGGGTTGCTGAATCCCGCACCCGACGCGGACAGGCGCTTCCAGAACTCCGCGAGTGCCGCGCGCGCCCCCTCGCGGCCGCCGGTCATCAAGCCGTAGGCATACACCACGGCATTGACCGAGCCCGCGCTGGTCCCGGAGATTCCTTCGATGGCGATCCGCCCCTCCTCGAGGAAGCGGTCGAGCACGCCCCACGCGTAAGCGCCGTGGGAGCCGCCGCCCTGGAGGGCCAGGTTCACGTGCTTGGTACCGCGGCGCGCCGCCAAGGCGCCTAGGCCGCGCGCGGCGCGGCCTGCGCGAGCGTGAACCGCGTGCCCTGGCTGATGCGGTGGAAGTACGAGGCGTGCGCGGGTGATCCCTCGGGCCAGGAAGCGAGGAAACGCTCCCTCCAGCGCGCCGAATCGTAATCGATGCGAAGCGCCTCCACGTGCACGCCCGCTGCTGCCTTGCAGCCGTACAGGCGCTCGGGACCCTCGGAGGGGCGCACCGCGATGCGCGTGAGCAGGCCGAAATTCCCGGCGTCGAAGTTCGGCATTCCCGCAGCGCCGTTGTTGGCGACGACGCCGCCATCGAACGCGCGGAACGCGGGCACGCAGGTGTGCGTTGATGCGAACACATCGACCCGCGCATCGCGCAACGCCGACTCGATCCAGCGCCGATTCGAGGGATCGTCGAGGCGATCGTGCGCGAAGCCCCAGCCGGCCAGGGAGGCCGCATCTCCGTGCACGATGCCGACGCGGGCAGCGCCCACCCCCGCCACCAGGTGCATCGGCAATGCGCCCAGGCGCGCGCGAACCCCGGGCGCCCGCGCCGCGGTGGCGCGCAGTCGCTCGAGTATCTCGTTGGAACGCGACACTTCCGCGTCGCTCACGTCGAGCGGATAGGCGCAGCCACAGCCCGCCCCGGAATCTTCGCCGGCGATCTCGGTCTCGACGTTCCCGCGCAACGCCGGATGGCGGAGCACTTCGTGCGTCACGCGGGCGAAGTCCGCATCGTCCACGTCGAACCAGTGGAAATCGCCGTTGAAGACGAGGCTGACGGGCCCCGGCTCGCGGGCCGCGAGCGCGGCCACGGCTGCGAGCGCCTCGACGTTTCCGTACAGGCCGCCGACCACGTAGAGGGTATCGGCCCGGATCTCGGGCTCGCGATCGAAGACTCGCGGCGAATAACGATAGGCCACGGGGCAGGTCCTTCCGGGCCCGTCCTGCGGCCCGCCCTTGGGCGTCGCCCTCCGGGCCTCGAGTCTCAAGCGAGCGCCCCTCCGCAGCTCGACCCCTGGCCGGCCGTGCAGCCATAGCAGTGGTCGCGCACCACGATGGAGTTGCCGTCGAGGTCGCGCGCGAGCACGTCCTTCAGGTGCGGGCGCGAGCGCCCGGCGAGCGCGATCGGCAAGCCCAGCATCTGGTTGAAGTCACAGTCGTAGAGGTAGCCGCGCCAGTCGATCGACACCAGGGTCCGGCACATCACCCCATCGAGGTTCGCGTCGTTGTGCGCGCCGCGCAAGAGCTGCATGTACGCGTTGAATTGCCCTTTCGAAACCAGGGTCGAGCCGAACCGCTGGATCGGCATGTTGGCAAGCGTGTAGAGCTGGTTGAACACGATGCCGAACTGCTCGCCCAGGATGCGCTTGTAGTCGGCCTCGAGTGCCGCCTGCGGCGGCGGCAGCGACGCGCCCTGCGGGTTGTAGACCAGGTCGATCGCCAGGCCCGTGCCGTCGCGCCCGTAGCCCAGCGCGTTCAGCCCGCGGATGGCGGCGATCGACAGCTCATGGACGCCCTTGCCGCGCTGCCGGTCGACGAGCTCGGGCGTGTAGCACGGCAGCGACGCGACGATCTGCACCTCGTGGGCCGCGAGGAATTCCCCGAGGTCTTCCTGCGCGGGCTCGAAGAGCACCGTGAGGTTGCAACGGTCGATCACGCGCGCGCCGAGCGCGCGCGCCTCGCGCACCAAGTGGCGGAAATGGGGATTGAGCTCGGGCGCGCCCCCGGTCAGGTCGAGCGTGGTCGCCCCGCTTGCGGCGAGGTACTCGAGCACCTGGTCCGCGGTCTCGCGCGTCATCGACTCGGTGCGCGCGGGACCGGCATTCACGTGGCAATGCAGGCAGCTCTGGTTGCACACGTAGCCGACGTTCACCTGCAGCGTCTCGAGGCGTCGCCGGGAGAGCGGGGGGAAATCGGTGCTGGCGAGGAGGGGAAGCGTTGCGTGCATTGCGCGATGGTCCCGGGGCGTATGTCAGAGGTACGAACTCGCGCCGCCGGCGGATGCGGCCATCTTACCAAAGGGTCTAGACTACCCTACCGCCCTTGGCCTGATCACTCCATGAAGACACCATCGCATCCCGACGGCGCGCGCCTGGATTTCGCCGGCGCGATGAGCTACGGCGACTACCTGCGCCTCGACGAGGTGCTCGGCGCGCAGAAGCCGCGCTCGGACGACCACAACGAGATGCTCTTCATCGTCCAGCACCAGGCTTCCGAGCTGTGGCTGAAGCTCATGATCCACGAGTTGACCGCCGCGCGCGACCACATCGCCGCCTCCAACCTGCAGCCCGCGTTCAAGATGCTCGCGCGCGTGGCGCGAATCATGGCGCAGCTGAACCAGTCGTGGGACGTGCTCTCGACGCTCACGCCCGCCGAATACTCTTCGTTCCGCGACTCCCTCGGAGCCTCATCGGGCTTCCAGTCGTTCCAGTACCGCATGGTGGAGTTCCTCCTCGGCAACAAGAGCGCGGTGCTGATGGAGCCGCACCGCCACCGCGAAGACCTGCATGGACGGCTGGAGGCGCTGCACCGCGCCCCCTCGATCTACGACGAGGCGATCCGGCTCCTGGCGCGGCGCGGCTTCGCGATCGATCCCGAGTGCGTCGAGCGCGACTGGGGTTCCTTACACGCGTTCAACGAGTCGGTGTGCGCGGCGTGGGTCGAGGTCTATCGCGACACCGCCACGCATTGGGAAGTCTACGAGCTTGCGGAAAAGCTTGTCGACCTGGAGGACACCTTCCGCCAGTGGCGCTTCCGCCACGCGACCACGGTCGAGCGCATCATCGGGCTCAAGCGCGGAACCGGCGGGACTTCCGGGGTGGGTTACCTGCGCCGCGTGCTCGAGGTCGTGCTTTTTCCCGAGCTCTGGCGCGCGCGCACCGAGCTCTGAGTGGCCGAGGTCGAGCTCAAGTTCGAGCTGGCGCCCGAAGCGCACGCCGCTTTCCGGCGCCTCGCCCCGATCGCCGCCGCAAAGGCGCGCACGTCGCGCCTCCACGCGATCTACTTCGACACCCCCGAGCACGAGCTGCGCGCGCACGGGATGGGGTTGCGCCTTCGCAGCAACGGTCGTCGGTGGGTGCAGACCCTCAAGGCGGGCCGCAGCGGCGCGGGCGGGCTGCACGCGCGCGAGGAGTGGGAGGTCGACCGCCCGCAACCCACGCTCGACCTCACGCTCCTGGCCGCGACCCCGCTTGGTGACGTGCCGGGCCTTGCCGGGCGGCTCGGCGAGATCTTCCAGGTGGACATGCGGCGCACCACGTGGCAGATCGAGGTCTCCGCGGGCAACGTGGTCGAGGTCGCCCTCGACCACGGCGCGGTGTCGCGAGCCGCACAGACCGACCCCGTTGCCGAGGTCGAGATCGAGAGCGTCGCGGGCGACCCGTGGGCGGTCTTCGAACTCGCCGAGCAGCTGGTGGATCACGCCCCGCTGCGCCCGAGCGCGGTCACCAAGTCCGAGCGCGGGTACCGGTTCGCGCGCGGCGAGGCCGCGGCACCGGTCAAGGCGAGCCCGGTCGAGTTGGTCGCCGGGCAAACGCCAGGCGATGCGGCCCGCGCGCTGGTCGGCGCGGCCCTGGGCCAGCTCCAGGCGAACGAGCGCGGGATCCTCGCCGGGCGGGACCCGGAGTACCTGCACCAGTTCCGCGTGGCGCTGCGCCGGATGCGCTCGGCGCTGCGCGTCTTCCGCAAGCTGATCGAGCCCGGGTTCGAATCCCATGCGCGCGTGGAGCTTCGCTGGATCGCGCAGCAGACGAGCGCTGCGCGCGATTGGGATGTGCTTGCGACCCAGACCCTGCCCGCGATCCTCGCCGCCCACGGCGACCTGCACGCCGCGCGATCGATGCGCTCGCGCGTAGCCGCTCGCCGCAAGGCCGCGCGCGCATCGCTTCGCGAAGCGCTCGGCTCGCCACGCTATGCCCGCCTGGTGTTATGGCTCGCGCGCTGGCTCGCCACTCCCCCCGAGGCCAGCGCCCCTGCCGAACCGCTCCCGGAATTCGCCGTGCGCGTGGTCGCCAAGGGGCACAAGCGGCTGGTGGCGGGCGCCCGCCAACTCTCCGCGCTCGCGCCCGCCGAGCGTCACCAGCTGCGGCTCGAGGCGAAGCGATTGCGCTACGCGCTCGAGGGCTTCGAGGCGCTCCTGCGCCGCGGCCGCTTCGCCACCTACCGCGAAGAGCTCTCCGAGATCCAGGATGACCTCGGCCGCGCCAACGACGCCGCGGTCGCCACGCGCTTGGTGGGCGAGATGGGCCCGCCCGCAGCCCTGGGCGATTTCATGCGCGGATGGCTTGCCGCGGAGGCCCATTCGAGCCTCGGGCCGCTCGAACGCCACGAGCAGCGCCTCGCTGCCGCCCGACCTCCCCGGGCACGAGGCTGAGGTGTCGGCTGTTGGAACAACTCCGGGGCCTCAGGCGAGCTTCAGCCGGATGCGGTTGCGGCCGAAGACATAGGCATAGTCGGCCGAAGAGGTCAGGCCGTGGGCCAGGATGACGCCCAGGCCGCCCTCGCGGCGGGTCTCGGCGAGGGCTTCGAGCATCTCGCGGGTGGCGCGGGCAAACGGATTGAAGGGCGGGGCGCTATCCTCGTAGGCGAGCGAGATCTTGCCCCCGTCCGAGGTGAGCGTGATCCAGACCGGTGCGTTGGCCCCGCCCCGGTGGCCATGCTTCACGGTATTGAGGAAAAGCTCCTCGATCACGAGGTTCGTCTTGAGGCAGGCGTCGCGCGGCACCTCGGCGCCGCGGCAGAAATCCTCGATGAAGGCGCGGGCGGTCTTCCAAGCCTCCAGCCGGGACGGAAACATCGCCATTCTGGTTGTGACGGCGTTCACAGGCAAGCCTCGCGGGTATTTGGCATTATAGGGACGCTCAAACGAGCATATTGAAGGAGATCAGCATGCGCAACGCAATGATTCTGGCGGCAGTCCTGGGATTCGCAGGTACCGCGATGGCGGCCGACATCGGACTCGTCAAGGTAGCGAAAGGCTCCGTGCAGATCCAGCGCGGTGCGGCCAAGATCCCGGCCGTGGTGGGAACTGGATTGCAGACCGCGGACGTCGTGGTCACCGGCGCGGACGGATCGGCTGGCATCACCTTCACCGACAACAGCCTCGTCTCGGTCGGCCCCAACAGCGTGTTCGCGATCGACAAGTACCGATTCGACACGACTACGCACGCGGGTGAGTTCGAGGGTAATCTTCGGCAGGGCCGCCTCGCCGCCGTTTCGGGCAAGATGGTCAAGCAGTCGCCGGACTCGATGAAGATCCGCACACCTTCCGCCATCATGGGCGTGCGCGGCACCGAGTTCGTGGTCGAGGTGGACGGCAACAAGAAGAACTAGTCGCTCAGGGAAACCTTGCTGAAATACGCTGTAGTCCTCACGGCGGCGATCCTCGCCGCCGGGTGTGCATGCGCGCCGGTAACCCCGGCGCTTTTCGTCGTGGTTCCGGGGGCCGACGGCCACGTGGGCAAGATCGTGATCGAGAGCGGCGGAAAGACCACCGTGATCGATACGGCTTATGGCTCCCAGCGCGTTCGCGGCGACGGGCGCGTCGAGGCCGCGACGCTTTCCGAAGGCGAGGTGCGCGAGGTCTTCGGGTCCACCCTCGCCGCACTCCCCGGCAAGCCTACCAGCTTCACGCTCTACTTCCTCGAAGGCAAGGACGAGCTCACGACCGAATCGAAGGCCGAGCTGGAGAAGGTGTTCGGCGAGCTCAAGCGCCGGCCCCTGCCCGACATCATGGTGATCGGCCACACCGATACCGTGGGCGGCCTGGAGTACAACGACCGGCTGTCGCGGGCCCGCGCCGACCGGTTGCGCGACCTGCTGGTCGAGCTGGGAATTCCCGCTGTGCGCATCGAGGCGGCGGGCCGCGGCAAGCGCGAGCTGCTCGTGCCTACCGAGGACAACTTCTCAGAGGCTCGCAACCGCCGGGTTGAGATCAGCGTGCGCTAGGCGCACGTCCGCGCCGTCCCACCGCAGTGCCACCAGGGTGATGTCGTCGGCGAGCTCCGCGCCCGATGCGAAGCGGCTCACGTCGTCGCGCAATCGCTTCACCAGCTCCACCGGCGCCGCCCCCTCGGGCATCCAGGAGAGCGACGTACGCAGCCGCTCCACGCCGAAAAATTCGCGCTTCGGGTTCATCGCCTCGGTGATGCCGTCGGTCACCGCGACGACCCAGTCGCCCAGCTGAAGCTGGCGGTGGTCCGTCGGGAACTTGAAGCCTTCGACCACGCACAGCGGCGGCCCGCCCGGGGCGCCGAGGCGCTGCGGCGCACCGTTGAGCGAGCGCAGGAAGGGCGGTTCGTGGCCGGCGTTGCCATATTCGAGGGCGCCGGTCTGCAGATCGAGCGACGCGGCGAACGCGGTCACGAAGAGCTGCTCCGGGTTCTCGCGCGTGATCTCCTCCTGGGCGATCGTGAGCACGTCACCGACGGCTCCGCCGCGCAGGGCCGCGCTCTTGATGTGTGATTTCACCGCCGCCATGAAAAGCGCCGCCGGCAGGCCCTTGCCCGCCACGTCGGCAACCAGGAAGAAAAGGCGCCGGTCGTCGACCATGAAGCAGTCGTAGAAGTCGCCTCCGACGGTGCGCGCCGGCTCGAGCAGCGTGGCCACCTTGAAGCGCCGGTCGCCGGACATCGTCTGGCCGGGGTCGGGCAGCAGCCCCATCTGGATGCGCCGCGCGGCATCGACCTCGCCCGCCATGTGCGCCGCCTGTTCGCGCAGCTGGCGGCGCTGCTTCTCCGCGACCGAGAGCGTCCCCACGACCACGCTGCCGAAGACCGCCATCGTCCCGAGCGCCGGCCACGCGGGATCGAACAGCATGTGCAGGTGCAGGAACGAAACGACGCCTGCACCGAGCAGGATGATCACCAGCCCCACCGCGAGGTTGATCCCCTGCAGCGCGGACAGCCGCGGGACGAACGCGATCAGCAGGAAGCCGCACAGGATCAGCGCCACTGCCTCGATGCGCGGGGCGATCGCCGGGCGGGTGAGGGTCACGCCGTTGAAGAGGTTCTCGATCACCTGCGCGTGGATCTCGACCCCGGTCACGAACTCCCCCAGCGGCGTCGTCTTGAAGTCCAGCACCCCCAGCCCGATCACGCCCACCAGGACGACCTTGTTGCGCAGGCGCTCCGGGTCTCCCTTGCCTTCCAGCAGCTCGAGCGCCGACACGAAGCGCGCCTTGTCGTGCGGGCTGTAGCGCAGCCACGTGGTGCCGTCTTCCTGCGCGACGGTGGCGACGTCGCCGAACTGCAGGGCGAGGAGGCCTTCCGGCTGGTTGCGCGTATCGAGGCGCAGGCCCGCGCCCATCGCCACCCGGAGCGCCTCGACTCCGAGCGAGGGCACGATCTGGTCCTGCACGGTCGCCACCAGCGGCACCACGCGCACCACCTGGTCCGCGGGGCCGGAGTTCATCAGGCCGCGGCCCGCCGCCGCCATGTCGATGGTGTCGATGCTGCGCAGGTGGCCGGGGAACGGGCGCAGGTTGCGGCGGATGAGGTCGTTGGTCACGACCACGGGCGCGGTGCGCGGCGGATCGGGAAAGCGGGGATCGCGCACCTCCTCACCCGAAATTCCCAGGACCACGTTTCGGCCGCGGATCGCATCGGCAAAGCGTTCCTCGTTGGACGGCAGGCCCTGGAGCGTGCGCCGCACCTCCGGCGGCAGCACCGAGAGCTCGGCGGCGATCGCCCCGGGCGAAAGTCGGTCGGGCTCGGGAAAGATGATGTCCATCCCGATCGAGGCCGGGCTCTTTTCCGCGATGCGGTCGAAGAGCTCCGCCATGCGGGTGCGCGGCCACGGCCACTGGCCGTACCGCAGCAGCGCGTTCTCGTCGATCACCACGATCGCCACGGGATTGGTGAGGCGCTCGAGCGGGAAGATGCGCTGGTAGCCGTCGAACACCGCGTGGCGCAGCAGCTGCGCGGTGGGCGAGAACATCGTGAAAAGGGAGAACGCGGCGAGCAGCACCAGGGCCAGGACGCGAAGCCCGCCCAGGGCGTTCAGAGATCGATCTCCATGCCGTCGTACGCGGCGGAAACCTTGAGCGCGTGGTCGCCGCGCGTGAGCTCCTCGAAGCGCCGCGCCTCCTTGAGCAGCCCCTCGAGCGTCGCGTCGTTGTTGGCGGGCTCGTGATGGAAGAGGACCAGGTGCTTGGCGCGGGCCATCTGGCAGAGCTCGACGCCCACGATGTTGCTCGAGTGTCCCCAGTCGGCCTTCACGCTGATCGCCTCGGCCAGCGCGTACATCGCATCGAAGATCACCACGTCGGCGCCGCGAAAGAAGGCCGCGAACGCCTCGGCCTCGGTGCGGTTCTCGAGCTTGTGCTCCGAATCGGTCGAGTAGATCACCGACTTGCCGTCATGGGCGAAGCGAAACCCGTACGAGTCCCCGCCGTGCAGCTGCAGGTGCGGGGTGACCTCGAGCCCCGCGACGGTGTAGGTCTTGTCGGGCTCGAGCTTCACGAACTCGATCTTCGCGCCGAGCTGCTCGAAGGTGACCGGAAAGCAGGGCGGCGATTGCTGCAGCCTGAATGCGTGCTCGAGCACGTCGTGGCAGCCGTGGATGCGGATCGTGGTGCCGGGAACGTAGGCGGGTCCCAGGAAGGGGAAGCCCATGATGTGGTCCCAATGCACGTGCGACATGAAGATGTTGATGGTCGCGGGCCGCCGGGCCTGCTTGGCGAGGACGTGCACGCCGAAGGGCCGCGCGCCGCTGCCCATGTCGCAGACGAAATACTCCTCGCCGGGAAGCTCCAGCTCGACGCACGGCGTGTGCCCGCCGAATGTGTGGGTGAGCGAGAAGTCGAGCTCGGAGGATGCAAATGCGTGCGCCTCCTCGAAGTTGGCGAAGGTGCGGCCCGAGGCCTGGACCAGCGCCTGGGCGAGCTTGTCGCGCACGTCCGCGGTGGTGAGCGCTACCGGGATGGAGCCGCGGGTTCCCCAGAAGCGGACGCGCACGCCGCTATCCCTTCTCGAAAGCCTGCGCCGCCTCGGGCGAGACCGCGGCCATCGCGTCGCCGAGCGTCGGGAAGACCTGGAAAACGAGGTTGAAGTGGCTGATCTCGAAGATCTCGGAAACCATCGGCTGCAGGGCGGCAACGAAGATGCGCCCGTGGTGCGCCTTCGCCTGGCGCGAGGCCAGCATGAAGCAGCGCAGCCCCGCGCTCGAGACGTACTCCAGCGCCGAGAGGTCGAGGACGATCGCGCCGCCGTCGTGCGCCGCCGCATCCACGAAGCCCATCAGCTGCCCCCGGAATGCCTCGCACGTGTCCTGGTCGAGGCGACCGGCCACATGAACCGCGATGGCATTGCCAAAGTGCCGGGAGGAGACGTTCATCGAGTTCTAGTTATGGGGCCAGCAGTCGCCCTATTGTGTCACAGCATCCGCTCCCGGCAGAAGCCGGATTGCCCTCCGGCTTCCAGGCGATTTCGGCCCCCGCAGGCGCCCGGCGCAGGCGGCGTGGTTGATTAAGCCGCTCTCGCCGGTCACTCTATGGCCTCCCAGGAGATCGCCGATGCGCCAAATCGACCTCAGCGTCGTCACCTTCCAGCCCGACCTCGCACTGTTCGGCCGGCTTCTCGCGAGCCTCGCCGAGGCCACGCGCGAGCACCTGCAGCGCAACCTCTTCATCCACGACAACAGCGCCGATCCGCAGGTCGCGGCGAGCCTCGCCGCCATGGCCGAACTGCAGCCGGGGGGTGCGTTCGCGCGCGTGGAGGTGAACCGCTCGGGAACCAACCTGGGCTTCGGCCGCGGCCATAACGCCAACGCCGCATTGGGATCGGCCCCGTTCGTCTTCGTGCTGAACCAGGACTGCGTCCTCGAGCCCGGGGTGCTCGAGGCGGCTGTCGTCGCGGCCGAGACCGACGACGAGCGCGTGGGTGCCTGGGAAATGCGCCAGATTCCCTACGAGCATCCGAAGGAATACGACCCGGTCACCCTCGATACGCCCTGGACGAGCGGCGCCGCGCTGCTGCTGCGCCGCAGCGCCTTCGACAGCGTCTCCGGGTTCGAACCCCGGATCTTCATGTACGGGGAGGACGTCGACCTGTCGTGGCGCCTTCGGGCCCGGGGCTGGCGCGTCACCTATCGGCCGCGAACCGCGGTGGTGCATCTCACGCACGGCGACGGTCCCCACGAGGTGAAGCCGCTGCTCCTCTTCGGGGGGATCCTCGGCAACCTCTGCCTGCGTGCGCGTTACGGCGGCGTGTTGCGCACGCTCAAAGGTCTCGGCCTGCTCGCCGCGGAGATCGCGCGCCGGCCGACCTTCGCCGGCCGCCGCCGCGGGCTGATCCGCGCGGGGCTCCAGTTCCTGAGGCTCTGGCCGCACTTCGCCGGTTCCCGCGTGCGCGCCGCACCGGGCTTCGAGCCGCATTTCGCCGGCTGGAGCTACGAGCGGCGGCGCGACGGCGCCTTCCTCCCATTCGCCTCGAAACGCGAGGCGGCGCGCCCCGAACCGCTGGTCTCGGTACTGATCCGCACCGTGGGCCGGCCGCGGCAGCTGGCCGAGGCGCTCGAGACTTGCGCCAACCAGACCTACCGCAACCTTGAGGTGGTGGTGATCGAGGACGGGCCCGAAAGCTCGCGCGCCATCGTGGAATCGTTTCGCGGACGCGTCGCGATCCGCTACCGGGTGACCGGCAAGCGGCTTGGGCGCGCACGCGCCGGCAACCTCGCGCTGGCCGAGGCCCGGGGCGAATGGCTGAATTTTCTCGACGACGACGACGTCCTCTTCGCCGATCACATCGAGGTGCTGCTCGGCGCCGCGCTGCGCGCGGGAGCCGCCGGCGCCTACGGGCTCGCTTGGGAAACGCAGCTCCACTGGCTCGACGCGGAGCGCAGCCGCTACCGGGAATCCGGGCACCTCACGCGGTTCCGCCACGCGTTCGACCGGTTTGCGCTGTGGCATCGCAACTACCTTCCGATCCAGGCGGTCCTCTTCTATCGCCGGCTGTGGGAGCGGCATGGGGGATTCCTCGAGGACATGGACCATCTCGAGGACTGGAACCTCTGGACCCGATACACGCTCGAGGACGACTTCGTGATGGTCGACAAGACCACGTCGAAGTACCGCGTCCCCGGCGATGCGCAGGCGCGCGCCGAGCGCCTCGCGCTGCTCGACCGCGCCTATCCCGATGCCGTCGAGCGCCAGCGCCAGCTCCAGGTGACGCTCTCGCCGCGTCACGTCGTGGAGATGGCCCAGGGATTCGTGCGCGCGCATCGGGGGGAGGTCGAGCCCGTGGTGTCGAAGCCGGCGGCCGTCGCAGCCGTCGACCCGGATTCGTACGAGCCCAAGCTGATCCAGGCCAAGCGGTTCGCCAACGAGAAGGTGCTCCTGGACGGCTACGAGTACCAGGGCTGTGAGTTCGTCAACGTGACGTTCGAGTACAACGGCACCACGCCCATCCGCCTGCAAAACAACAAGATCGGCGAGCCGTTCCGGCTATCCAGCGAGAACCCGATGGTGCTGTCGACCATCGCGTGGCTCTACGGGATGGGGATGGTGCGAAGCGACATGGCGTTCGCGCCGGGAGTCGGGCAAATCCAGCGAGCGCCCGAGACGATGGCGAGATGAATATGCCTTTAAGGAAAGATGGTGGCCTGGGGCGGAATTGGCCACCCTGAGATTTTGAAGTCCGCAAGCGGCCTTCAAAATCTAAATATGGTGGCCTGGGGCGGAATTGAACCACCGACACATGGATTTTCAGTCCACTGCTCTACCAACTGAGCTACCAGGCCAGGAAAGCCGTAAATTATAGCCGTTTCGGCCTCCCCCAAGCCACTCCCCGAATTGGAAAAGCCCTCGAAGGTCCTGCGCGTGCTCGGCGGCCTCGCCGTATGCACTCTCGGCGGCGCTCTGTGTGCCTGGCTGCGCACGCCGCTGCCGTGGATGATCGGCTCGATCGTGGCGATGGCCACGGTGCAGATGGCGGGGGCACGCCTGGAGGCGCTGCCGGGCGGGCGCGACGCCGGGATGCTGGTGGTCGGCGTATCGCTCGGGCTCTATTTCACCGCGCCGGTGCTGGGCGAGGTGGCCGCCTACTGGCCCTGGTTCGCCTTCCTCGGATTCGCCGCGATCGGCTTCGGGGCGGCTAGCGCGCTGGTGCTGATGCGCCTGGCGGGGATCGACCGGGCGACGGCGTATTTCGGCAGCATGCCGGGCGGCGCCTCGGAGATGGCCACGATGGGCGAAAAGCACGGCGCGGCGCCCGACCGCGTGGCGTTCGCGCATTCCTTCCGCATGCTGGTGGTGGTGACGACGATCCCGATCGCGATCACGCTCGCGGGCTTCTCGGCGACCGAGGACTATCGCCCGGTGACGGTCCCCTTCGACCCCGCGGGCCTCGCGATCCTCGCCTCGGCGGCGGTGACGGCGGGTTGGCTTGCACGCCGCCTCGGTGCGCCGACCGCCTTCACCATGGGCCCCCTCTTCCTCACCATCGCGCTGACCGGCCTGGGCGTGCAGCTCTCCTCGGTGCCCACGCCGCTCACCAACGCGGCCCAGGTCCTGCTGGGGTGCGCCCTCGGCGCGCGCTTCGACCGCAGCTTCCTGGTGATCGCGCCGCGCTTCGTGGCGGCGCTGGTGCCGGCGATCGCCGTGATGATCGGGCTCGCGGGGCTCGTGGGCTGGCTGATCGCGCTCACCAGCGGCGCCTACCTGGGCACGGCGCTGCTGTCGGCCGCCCCGGGGGGGATCGCCGAGATGTCGATCACGGCGAAAGTGCTGCGGATCGGCGTGGCCTTCGTCACCGCCGCGCACGTGGTGCGCTACCTGATCGTGGTGCTGTTCACCGTGCCCATGT
>JANMYH010000068.1:0-14708 GCA_031381925.1 Burkholderiales bacterium
GAGGAAGTGCGCCGCCAGTTCCGCGAGATCAAGGGGATCATGGAAGGCACCGCCAAGCCCGACTACTCGCGCGCGGTGGACATGCTCACCAAGGGGGCGATCCGCGAGATGATGATTCCGAGCCTGCTCCCGGTGCTCTCGCCCATCGCGGTAGCGCTCGTCGTGGGATTCCTGATGGGCAAGGATGCGGGCGTGCAGGCTCTCGGCGGCATGCTGATGGGCACGATCGTGACGGGCCTCTTCGTGGCCATCTCGATGTGCACCGGCGGCGGCGCCTGGGACAACGCCAAGAAGTACATCGAGGACGGCCATCACGGCGGCAAGGGCAGCGATGCCCACAAGGCCGCGGTGACCGGCGACACCGTGGGCGATCCCTACAAGGACACCGCCGGCCCCGCCGTCAACCCGCTGATCAAGATCATCAACATCGTGGCGCTGTTGATCGTGCCGCTGCTCTGATTTTCTCCCTCCCCCCTGGGGGAGGGCCGGGGAGAGGGTAACGAAAGGGCCGCTACCGCGGCCCTTTCCCTTTCCGGGGCTGCTCCGAAAATCTTCTCGCGAGCCATTGCCCCGCGGGCCCGAGCACCTTTCCCTTGCGCCGGGCGAGCACCACCGCCGGTTTCCACGGGCCCCCGGGGCGGCGGATGTCGAGGCGGACCAGGCGCTTCAGTCGCAGGTCATCCGCCACCATGTGCAGGGGCATGTTGCCCCAGCCGAGGCCTGCGCGCAGCAGCTCGTGCCGCGCGCCGAGGTCTGCGAGGCGCCAGGTGCGCACGGCGACGACCCCGTAGTCCTTCCCCTGGGTGATGGGCGAGCGGTCGGTGAGGACGAGCTGCACGTGGTCGCGCAGCATCTGCGGGGTGATGCGCCCCTTCGCCTGCGCGAGCGGGTGGCCGGGAGCCGCCACGGGGACCAGCTCGAACGTGTCGATTGGCACGATCTCCAGCTCGGCGGAGTCCGCGGCGAAGTCGATCGTGAGCGCGAGGTCGGCCCGGCCGTCGAGCACCGCTTGGACCGACGCGCCCATGGTCTCAACGTAGACCCTCAGCTGCACCGTGGGGAACTCGCGCTGGAAATCGGCCAGCGCCTCCACGAATCGCGCCATCGGGAACAGCGGATCGACGACGACGGACACTTCGGGCTCGAGCCCCCCGGCGATCGCGCGCGCCTGGGTGTTGAAGGCCGCGAGCTCCTCGAGAATGCGGGTGGCGCGCGGCAGCAGCGCGCGGCCGGCCTCGCTCAGCTGCGGGCGATAGGCGCTGCGGTCGAAGAGCGGCGTGCCCACCTGGTCCTCGAGCTTCTGCACGGCATAAGTGATCGCGGATTGGGCGCGGTGCATGGCGCGGGCGGCCGCCGAGAAGCTTCCCGATTCCACGACCTGGCGGAACACGCGCAGCTGGTCGATGGTGACGGCATTCAAGATCATCTGAATTCCTGATGGAGAGTGACTACATTTTGACTCTATTATAGATGGATTTGAAGCCCCATCATGGTCGTACCCAACCAAACAGGAGATCGACATGGCAACGCAACCCACCCCCTTCCAGTCCACTTGGGCGCCCCGCGCCCTCGGCGCCCTGCGCATCGTTTCCGGATACCTCTTCATGGCGCACGGCACGGCCAAGCTCTTCGGCTTCCCGCACGTCGCGATGTTCGACGGGCTGCAGCTCGTCTCGCTCGCCGGAGCGGCCGGCGTCCTCGAAGTCGTGGGCGGCGCGGCGCTGGTCCTGGGTCTCTTCACCCGCCCGGTCGCGTTCGTGCTCTCGGGCCTCATGGCCTCCGCCTACTTCATCGCGCACGCCCCTCAGGGCAACGCGCTGCTGCCGCTCCTCAACGGCGGCGAGCTCGCGGCGCTCTACAGCTTCCTTTTTCTTTACTTCTCGGTGGCGGGCGGCGGCGCATGGGCGCTCGACAACCTTTCCCGGGCTCGCAATACACAACTCAAGGAGACTTTCGCATGAAGAAATATCTCGTCATCGGCGCTTCGGGCACCGTCGGCTCGCAGATCGTCCAATCCCTGGTTCGCGACGGCCTCGATGTGCGCGCTACCACTCACCGCAAGGAAGCGGTCGGCAAAAAGGACGGCGTCGAGCGCATCTACCTCGACCTCGCCACGGGTGAAGGCATCGCCCAGGCTTTCGAAGGCGTCGATCGCGCGTTCCTGCTCGCGCCCCCGGGATACGCGGACCACTACAAGCTGCTTTCGCCGTTGGTGGCCGAGGCCCGCCGCCGCAAGCTCGACAAGGTGGTGCTCATGACCGCCATGGGCGCCAACGCGGCCGACACGCCGTTCCGCCGCGTCGAGCAGGATCTGGAGATGTCGGGGCTGCGCTACAACATCATCCGGCCCAACTGGTTCATGCAGAACTTCAACACGTTCTGGCTGGCCGGCATTCGCGACCACGGCAAGATCCAGCTTCCCGTGGGGTCCGCGAAGGCGAGCTTCATCGACGCGCGCGACATCGCCGATGTGGCTACGCACCTGCTCGTGGCCGACGGCGTGGACAACCGCGACTTCGACCTCACCGGTCCTGCCGCGATCGACCACGACGACGTGGCGCGCATCATCTCGCAGGCCACGGGACGCACGGTCGCCTACGAGGAGATCGAGCCCGAGGTCCTGCGCAAGGGATTGCTGGCCGGTGGAGTGCCCGCGGACTACACCGAGTTCCTGCTGGCGATCCTCAGCTTCCTCAAGCAGGGATACGCCGAGCGCACCACGAACACGGTGCGCGAGCTGCTCGGGCGCGAGCCGCTGCCGTTCGAGCGCTACGCGCGCGACCAGCGCGCCGCCTGGACGCAAGCCAAGGCCGCGTAGACCGGCCTGCAGCCTCGGAAAGGGCCGCCTCGTGCGGCCCTTTCCATTTCCCACGGCATAATCGCGCCTTCATGAAAGTCATCGTCCTCGGAGCCGGCGTGGTCGGCGTGTCGTGCGCCTGGTACCTCTGGCGCGACGGCCATGAGGTGACCGTCGTCGAGCGCAACCAGGGCGTGGGGCTCGAGACCAGCTTCGCCAACGGCGGGCAGCTTTCATACAGCTACGTGGCACCGCTCGCGAGCCCCTCGGTGATCCCGAAGATCCCGCCGTGGCTCCTGCGGCGCGACTCTCCGCTGCGTTTCCGCCCCGAGCTCGATCCCGACCAGTGGCGCTGGTGTCTGGAATTCCTCGCTGCCTGCAACCAGCGCACCGCCGACCTCACCACCGAGCGGCTGCTGCGCCTCGCCTTTTACAGCCGCGACCTGATGCACGAGCTGGTTGGCGCGCAGGCGATCGACTTCGATTACGTGCAGAACGGCAAGCTCGTGGTGCACACGCAGAAGGAATCCTTCGATTCAGCGCGGCGGCTCATGGAGTACCAGCGCAAGCTCGGCGCCGAGCAGCACGCGCTCGATCCGGTGGAGTGCGTCGAGATCGAGCCTGCGCTCGCCGATATGTCGGCGCGCATCGCCGGCGCGATCTACACACCGAGCGAGGACGTCGGTGATACCTATAAATTCTGCAGCGAGTTGAAGCGCCTTATGACGACGGGCCCCAACTCGGTCACTTTCCGCTTCGGGATCGAGGTGGAGCGCCTGCTGCCGTGGGACGCGAAGCTCATGGGGGTGGAGACCAGCGCAGGCGTGCTCGAGGCCGATGCCTACGTGCTCGCGCTGGGCACCAACGCGCCGTACCTGCTGCGCCCGCTCGGCATCCGCGTGCCGGTGTACCCACTCAAGGGCTACAGCCTGTCGTTGCCGATCACGAACGAAGCCGCGGCACCTGCGATCAGCGTGACCGACTTCAAGCGCAAGGTGGTCTACGCGCGCATCGGAGACGACCTGCGGGTCGCCGGCATGGCGGACCTCTCAGGGCGGCGCTGCGAGATCGATGCGGAGCGCGTCGACCAGCTCGTGGAGGAAGTGCGGAACACGTTCCCGCGCGCGACCGACTATCGCGTGCTCAAGCCCTGGTGTGGCATGCGGCCGGCCACGCCGAAGGGCACGCCGGTCGTGGGCGCCACGCGGTATGCGAACCTGTGGCTCGACGTGGGCCACGGGGCGCTGGGGTTTACGCTGGCGCTTGCGACCGGGCGCATCGTGGCGGACCTCGCGTCCGCGAGAAAGCCGGCGATTCCGCTGGACGGATTCACCCTCACCTAGGAGGACCGATGGCTCTCGATTTCTATCACGGACACGGGTCCCCCTATTCCTGGCGCGTCTGGCTCGCCCTCGAGCTGAAGCAGGTCGCCTACGAGCTCAAGGTGCTCTCGTTCCAGTCGCAGGACACGAGGAAGCCCGGGTTCGTTGCCATCAACCCGCGCCACGTCGTGCCCACGATCGTGGACGACGGCTACGTGCTGTGGGAATCGACCGTGATCCTCGAGTACCTCGACGAGCGTTTCACGGCGGGGCCGAAGCTCTTCCCGGGCGACGCGAAATCGCGCGGGCGCGTGCGCCGGCTGGTGCGCGAGATCGAGGAGTACCTGAACCTCGAGGGCATCGACCCCATCACGACCGAGTTCTTCGGCAAGGAGGGCGCCGCACCCGACATGCAGCGCGTGGACAAGGCCCGGGTGCGCGTGGGCGAGGAGCTCGCGTATCTGGCGGGCGAGCTCCGCGGAAACTTCCTCGCCGGTGACGCGCCGAGCGCCGCCGACCTGGTTCTCTACCCGTGGATCGGCTACGTGAAGCGCATCACGGTGCGCCGCCCCGAGACCCGGCTTGCGGAGGCGATCCCGGCGACGATGACGGAGTGGGCGAAGCGCATCGAGACGATGGCGTTCTTCGACAAGACGTTTCCGCCCCACTGGAAATGACGTTCACGATCCACGCCACCGACGGCGCCGCGCGCCGCGCCACGCTTGCGCTCGCGCACGGCACGGTCGCGACGCCCGCGTTCATGCCGGTGGGCACCTACGGCACGGTGAAGGCGATGAGCCCGGTGGAGCTCGGCGAGGTCGGCGCGCAGATCGTGCTCGGCAACACCTTCCACCTGTGGCTGCGCCCCGGGCTCGAGGTGATTCGCGCCCACGGCGGCCTGCACCGCTTCATGGGCTGGAAGGGTCCGGTGCTCACCGACTCGGGCGGCTTCCAGGTGTTCAGCCTGGGGGCACTACGCAAGATGAGCGAGGAAGGCGTCGCGTTCCAGTCGCCGATCAACGGGGATCGCATGTTCCTCACGCCCGAGGAGTCGATGCGCATCCAGCGTGTCCTCGACTCCGACGTCGTCATGGTGTTCGACGAGTGCACCGGCTATCCCGCGACCCGCGAAGAAGCCGCTGACTCCATGCGCCTGTCGCTTCGCTGGGCGGCCCGATCGCGGGCGGCGCACGAGGGGAACAGCAACCGGATTTTCGGCATCGTGCAGGGCGGGATGTACGAGGAGTTGCGCGACGAGTCCCTCGCGGGCCTGGTCGGGATCGGCTTCGACGGCTACGCGGTCGGTGGCGTCTCCGTTGGCGAGCCCAAGGAGGAGATGGCGCGCATCGTCGCGCATACCGGCCCGCGGCTCCCGGCCGGCTCGCCCCGCTATCTCATGGGCGTGGGTACCCCCGAGGACATCGTGAACGCGGTCATTCACGGCTTCGACATGTTCGACTGCGTGATGCCGACGCGGAATGCGCGCAACGGCTGGCTCTTCACCCGCCACGGCGACGTGAAGATCAAGAACGCCCGCCACCGCGAGGACACCGCGCCCCTCGATCCGCAGTGCGCCTGCTACACCTGCCGCAACTTCTCGCGTGCCTACCTCTACCACCTCCACCGCGCCAACGAGATCCTCGGCGCGCGCCTGAACACCCTGCATAACCTGCACTACTACCTGGAGCTCATGGCGGGGCTGCGCGGGGCGATCGAGGGCGGCTCGTTGGCGGACTTCACGGCGCGTTTTCGCTCCGCCCGCATGGTAGAATCCCCGGTTGGCTAGTGCATAAAAAAACCTTTTGATTCAACCATTTCCGCACGGAGTACCAGTCCAATGATCGGGACCGCATACGCCCAGGCCGCCGGTGGCGCCTCGGGCGGGGACACGTTGATGGGGATGCTGCCCATCATCCTCATGTTCGTGATCCTCTACTTCCTCATGATCCGTCCGCAGATGAAGAAGGCGAAGGAGCACAAGACGATGCTCGACGCGCTCGCCAAGGGCGACGAGGTCGTCGCCGTGGGTATCCTCGGCAAGATCGCGAAGATCACCGACAACTACGTGGCTCTCGAGGTCGCGCCGAACACCACCATCCAGGTCCAGCGGCAGGCGGTCACGACGCTGCTGCCCAAGGGCACCATCAAAGACGTTCAATGATTCGCGAAACCGTTTCCCACGTTGGCTCCCTCTCTGCTACTCCCTCTCCCTCTACTCCCTCTCCCTTGGGAGAGGGTCGGGGTGAGGGTGATGGTCGGGGTGAGGGGGCGGTTGGGGAGAAGGTTAGTTTCGAGGCCTGAATGAACAAGTATCCGTTGTGGAAGTACGCCATCATCGCGATCGCGCTGGTGGTGAGCCTGCTGTATGCCGCGCCGAACCTGTTCGGCGAGGGTCCCGCGGTCCAGATCGCGGGGCTACGCCCGACCGTGAAGGTCGACGAGGCGATGCGCAAGTCGCTCGAGGACGCGGTGAAGGAGGCCGGCGTGACGGTCACCGAGAGCGAGTTCGCCGACGGCGCGCTGCGGCTTCATTTCCCCGATACCGACTCGCAGATCAAGGCGCGTGACGCGATCCAGCCCAAGGTCGGTCCCGGCTACGTGGTCGCGCTCAACCTCGTTCCCGCGTCCCCCCATTGGTTCCACACTCTCGGCGCGCGGCCGATGTACCTCGGCCTCGACCTTCGCGGCGGCGTGCACTTCCTGCTCCAGGTCGACATGCGCGCCGCCGCCACCAAGTCGGTGGAACGCTACATGGGCGATGCGCGCGGGCTGCTGCGCGACAAGAAGGTCTACTATTCCGGCATCGCGCGCGACGGCAAGCGCATCGTCATCCGCTTCCGCGAGCCCGAGCAGCGCGCCGCGGCGGTGAAGCTGCTGGGCGACCAGATGCCCGACCTCGTCATCCGCGAGCAGGAGTCGGGCGGCGAAAGCGCGCTCGACATCACCATCAGGCCCGAGGTCGAGAAGCGCGAGCAGGACCTGGCCCTGCAGCAGAACATCCAGACGCTGCGCAATCGCGTGAACGAGCTCGGCGTGGCCGAGCCGATCGTGCAGCAGCAGGGCGTCGATCGCATCGTCGTGCAGCTTGCCGGTGTGCAGGATCCCGGCCGCGCGAAGGACATCCTCGGCCGCACCGCGACCCTCGAAGTGCGGCTGGTGTCGGAGGAGCATGCCGCCGGCCCCGGCCAGGACGCGTTCTTCGCCTACAAGGACCAGCCAGCGCCCTTCGGCACCGACAAGTTCTTCGACCAGGAAGGCCGCCCGGTGCTGGTGAAGAAGAACGTGATCATCACCGGCGACCGGATCAAGGACTCGCAGCCCGGCTTCGACTCGCCCGAACGCGGCGGCGGGGCGGTGGTCAGCATGGCGCTCGACGACACCGGCGGGCGGATCATCCGCCAGGTCACGCGCGAGAACCTGAAGAAGCGCATGGGGATGCTGCTGGTCGAGAAGAATTCGACCACGGTGCTGACCTGGCCCGTGATCCAGGAGGAGTTCGGCAACCGGTTCCAGATTTCGGGCATGCCGAGCACGCAGGAAGCCAAGAACCTGGCGCTGCTGCTGCGCGCAGGCGCCCTGGCCGCTCCGATGGACATCATCGAGGAGCGCACCATTGGCCCGAGCCTGGGCAAGGAGAACATCGAGAAGGGCTACCACGCGGTGGTCGGCGGCTTCATCGCCATCGCGATCTTCATGATCGCCTACTACGCGCTCTTCGGCGTGGTCTCGGTGGTGGCGCTGGCCGCGAACCTGCTCTTCCTGGTGGCGCTGCTGTCGATGATGCAGGCGACCCTCACCCTGCCCGGCATCGCGGCGGTGGCGCTCACGCTCGGCATGGCGATCGACGCCAACGTGCTGATCAACGAGCGCGTGCGCGAGGAGCTGCGCTCCGGCATGAGCCCGCAGATGGCCATCCAGGCCGGCTACGAGCGCGCCTTCGGCACCATTCTCGATTCGAACGTGACCACCCTCATCGCGGGCCTGGCGCTCCTCGCGTTCGGCTCGGGGCCGATCCGCGGCTTCGCGGTGGTGCACTGCCTGGGCATCCTCACCTCGATCTTCAGCGCGGTGGTGGTTTCGCGCGGCCTGGTGAACCTGATCTACGGGGGCCGCAAGAAGGTGCAGAAGCTCTCGATCGGCGACACCTCGTGGGGCAAGAAGGGCGAAGACAAGAATCCCAAGAAAGTGGTGGCCTAACCATGGAATTCTTCAAGATCCGGCGCACGATCCCGTTCATGCGCCATGCGAAGATCTTCAACATCATCTCGCTGGTGACGTTCCTCATCGCGGTGGCGCTGCTGGCCACCCGCGGGCTGCACTTCTCGATCGAGTTCACCGGCGGCACGGTGATGGAGGCCGCCTACAGCCAGGCCGCCGATCCCGAGCGCATCCGCGTGGCGCTGAACAGGATCGGGCTGACTGATATCTCGGTGCAGAACTTCGGCACCTCGCGGGACGTGCTGATCCGCCTGCCGCTGAAGACCGTGGAAGGCGCAAGCCAGAACGTGGAGATGCAGAAGCAGGCCGACGCCGTGACCCAGGCCCTCAAGGCCGACGACGCGAGCGCGCAGCTGAAGCGCGTGGAGTTCGTCGGCGGGCAGGTGGGCAAGGAGCTCGCCGCCGACGGCGCGCTGGCACTCCTCATGGTCTGCATCGGGATCATGGTCTACCTCGCGTTCCGCTTCGAGTGGCGCTTCGCGGTCGCCACCATCATCGCCAACCTGCACGACGTCGTGATCATCCTCGGCTTCTTCGCGCTCTTCCAGTGGGAGTTCTCCCTGCCGGTCCTGGCCGCGATCCTTGCGATCCTCGGCTACTCGGTGAACGAGTCGGTGGTGGTCTTCGACCGGGTGCGCGAGAACTTCAGGACGATGCGCCGCGCGGGCGTCGACGAGGTGATGGACGCCTCGATCACCGGCACCATCTCGCGCACCATCATCACTCACGGCTGCACGCAGATGATGGTGCTGTCGATCCTGTTCTTCGGCGGCCCGAGCCTGCACTACTTCGCCCTCGCGCTCACCATCGGCATCCTCTTCGGCATCTACTCGTCGGTACTGGTGGCCGCGCCGCTCGCGAAGTATCTCGGCGCCTCGCGCGAGGATTTCGTCAAGCCCGAGAGGAAGACCATCGAGCAGCAGATACCGTAATGACGTGGGGTCGGATCGGGGGTTGCCCATAGATCTCCTCGACATCGTCCTGCACCTCGACGTGCACCTGCTGGAGTGGGTCGAGGCCTATGGAGTGTGGATCTACGCGATCCTCTTCGCGATCATCTTTTCCGAGACCGGCTTCGTGGTCACCCCGTTCCTGCCCGGCGACTCGCTGCTATTCGTGGCCGGGGCGATCGCGGCCACCGGCGCCATGAACGTGCACCTCCTGGCGGTGCTGCTGATCGCGGCGGCCGTGCTCGGCAACTCGGTCAACTACGCCATCGGCCGCTGGCTGGGCAAGCGCTTCTTCGTGGACCGCAAGTCTCGCTGGCTCAATCCCAGGCACCTCGACAGCGCCCGCGCATTCTATGAGCGCCACGGCGGCAAGGCGGTGGTGCTGTCGCGCTTCCTGCCGATCGTGCGAACCTACATCCCGTTCGTGGCCGGGATGGCCGCCATGGACGCGCGCCGCTACACGGCCTATAACGTTGCCGGTGGCGTGCTGTGGGTAGCGTCGCTGCTCTACGCCGGATTTTTCTTCGGCAACATCCCGTGGGTGAAAGGCAACCTCACCACGATCATCGTCGGGATCGTCGTGGTGAGCCTGCTGCCCCTGGTATTCGCCTACTTCAAGAACCGCCGCGCGCGGCCCCGGAGCTGATATGCCCTCCTACGACGCCCATGTTTTCGACATCACCCGCGTGATCCAGCTCGCGATCGCACCGGTTTTCATGCTCACCGCGGTCGCCTCGATCATCAACGCGCTGCTGGGGCGGCTCGCCCGCGCTGTCGACCGCCGCCGCGTGGTCGAAGGCATGCTCGAAGCCGCGGAAGACGACAAGCAGGCCGACGGCGAGGTGGAGCTGCGGCTCCTCGCGCGCCGCATCCAGCTGGTGCTCTGGGCGATCGGCTTCGCGGTCCTCTCGGCGCTGCTGGTCTGCCTGCTGATCGGCACGGCGTTCATGGGCGCCTATACCGCCCTCGACTTGTCGCGCACCGTGGCAATCCTCTTCATCGCCTCGGTGTCCGCGCTCACCGGGTGCCTGCTGCTTTTCATGCGCGAGGTATTCCTCGCCGCGCTCTCGGTGAACCACAACGTGCGCACTAGGCGGGGCGCGTAGCCTTCAGGTACGCGACCGCGGCCGCGAAGTAGCCGGCCGACAGCAGCGCTTCGGCCATTGCGAGTCGCGCCGCGAGGCCGGGATCGGTATAGGCGCGCATCGCCCCTTCGGCGGCATACAGGCAGACCAGCAGCGTGCTCCATTGGAAGGTGTAGCGCCGCCCGCGCAGCACCCCGAAGAGGGGCACCATCAGCGGGAGCACCTTCAGCACCAGCCACGAGCCGCCGGGCTTGAGGGGCGCGAGGAACGCCTCCCACGCGAGCAGCAGCAGGATCAGGGCGACGAGGGTCGCGCTCGCGGCGAGCCACGCCCGGCGTGCGGCCGGACTCACGCCGCCAGTTTCTTCGCGAGGATGGCCAGCCGCTTGCCGAGCGCAAAGGCCAAGCGCGCCTCCTCATCGGCGATCGGGCGGTCGTTGGCGGTGCCGGAGACGTGCGTCGCGCCGTAGGGTGTGCCCCCGGTGCGGGTGCTGTTGAGATCGGGCTCGGTGTAGGGCAATCCCATGATCACCATCCCGTGGTGCAGGAGCGGCAACATCATCGCGATGAGGGTGGTCTCCTGGCCGCCGTGCATCGTGGCGGTCGAGGAGAACACCGCGGCGGGCTTTCCCGCGAGCGTGCCGCGACTCCACTCGGGGCCGAGGCTGTCGACGAAATACTTGAGGGGTGCGGCCATGTTGCCGAAGCGCGTGGGCGAGCCCAACGCGATGGCCGCGCATTCCTGGAGGTCGCGCGCCTCCACATAGGGCGGGCCGTCGGCGGGAACCGCGGGCAGGGGCTTGTCGATGACCGTCGCGACCCTGGGCACGGTGCGCACCCGTGCGCGCATCCCCTCGACGCTGTCGATGCCGCGCGCCACCGATTGCGCGAGCGCGGCCACCGAGCCGGTGGCGCTGTAGTAAAGGACGAGGACGTCGGCCATGTTGCTACTATGATATCCGTGCTCGGCAAGCTCTTCGGATTCCTCGCCTTCCTGCGCTACGTCCTGCGCCGCTGGACCGACGACCGCTGCCCGCAGATCGCGGGCAGCCTCGCGTTCACCACGCTCCTCGCCCTCGTGCCGATCTTCGCCATCGCGGTGTCGCTGCTGTCGCGGGCGCCGTTCTTCGAGGAGGTGATGGTGCAGATCAAGATTTTCCTGCTCCTGAACCTCATGCCCGATATCGCGGGCCGCATCATCACGGTCTACATGGAGGAGTTCTCGGCCAACGCGGCGCGCCTCACCGTCCTCGGGGTCGCCATCCTGTTCGTGACGGCGGTGGCGCTGATGCTGACCATCGATCGCTCGATCAACGCGATCTGGCGCGCGCGCCGCGGGCGCCCCGTCTGGATCTCGGTCATCGCCTACGTGGCGTTGCTCTCGGTGGGACCGATCCTGATCGGCGCGAGCGTCTCGATCACTACCTACCTGCTGTCGATGCCTGCGCGCTGGTCCGGCGTGCCCGCGCCCGCGCACTCGTTCCTGCTCCAGGCGATCCCGACCGCGGTGAGCACCGTCGCGTTCTTCCTCGTCTACCGGCTGGTGCCCCACCGGCGCGTACCCTGGGTCCACGCTCTCGCCGGCGGGCTGCTCGCCGCGATGATGTTCGAGATCGCGAAGGAGGGGCTGGGCTTCTACGTGACCCACGTGCCGACCTATAGCGTGGTGTACGGCGCTTTCGCGGCGGTTCCGTTCTTCCTGCTGTGGGTCTACGTGTCGTGGCTGATCGTGCTGCTCGGCGCGGAGGTGGCGGCTGCCCTCGGCGAGTGGCCGTTGAAAGGCGCGGCCCTGGAGGCGGTGCCGGCGTCAGTCGCTGCGAAGGAGGACGCGAAGGCTGGCGCGCCCGCGCTCAGGAAGGCGAAACGTGGAAGAGCTCGAAGCGCGAAGTCTTCTCGATGAGGCTGGTGGCGCGCACCGACGCCACGGTGCCCTCGTGATCGAGCTCGAACTCCCGCAGGTCCGAGTATGTGTTCGGCGGAGTGAGCAGCGAGTCGGCCTCGCTCGAATCGTCGCCGAACGCGAGCCATAGCCCGAGCTTGGCTTGCGGGGCCGAGGTGATCGTGGGCTGCACCCACACCGGCCGCGCCATCGTGCCGAGGAACTGGATGCCGAATTCCATCCCGCCCTCGTCGAACATCGTGATCCAGCGGGCCACCCCGATGGTCCAGCGCGAGCGGCTCATGAGCTTCACCCCGACAACCTCGCCCACGCCGATCGGCTGCTGGGTCGCGCCCATGCGGCGCACCTTGAGCCCGCCGGTGCTTTCATTGACCACGTCCCACTCGAATACCGGGATCGCCTGCGACGCGTCGTCGGTCGGCAGCGCCATGAGCGGCATGGTGATGCCCTTGCGCAGCGCCTCGGCCTCGGCCTCGGGATCGACCTTGGGCTCGAACGAGACGAAATGCCCCACCGCCTTGAGGCCCACGCAGATCGCTACCGTGCTCTCGGTGGCGTTGCGCTTCTGGGTGCGCTTCGGGGGATCGCCCCAGAGCGTGATGAGGCGGGAGAGCAGGGCGAGCCCGTCGGGACCCATGGCCTTGCTCATGGTGGCCGACACGTTGCCGGTCTCCGCAGCCCGCTTCTTGGCGCGCAGCTTGTCGACGACCGGGTTGGCATCGAGCAGGCGCCAGTTGGGGCCGCCGGCATCGTCGTTGGCCGAGAGCATCGGCTTGGGCGGCTTGTCGGTGTCGCACGGCACGATGAAATGCGCGGCCGCGGCGGTGGCCGGGCGCTCGCGCCCGAGCGTCACCGAGCCGCGATACGCGCGCGCCTGCGCGAGGATCTTGTCGGTCTCGCCCTGCACCAGGCGATAGGGGTCGGTGAGTGAGAGCAGCAACGACTCGCAGTAGATGTCGAATACCGTCGACTTGGTCTCTGCATCGACGATCTCCTTGGCCACGCCCTCCTGCTCGGCGTGCAGGTAGAGCTGGTTCAGGTCGCGCCAGACGCCCGAAGAGATCGGCGTATACGACTTGTAGCTCGCTCGCAGCCCCGCCGTCAGGTATTCCATCGCCCGGCTGATGAGGACCGGCAGCTGCTTTTTCGAGGGGCCGAATCCCAGCAGCTTGCCGCCCCTTTCGACGAGGGCGATCTTGTAGCCGGTGGCGAGCTCGGACGCGAGGTCGCGTGCGAGGACGAGCGCTTCCCGGGCACGCGGCCCGAGCGGGAGTGTGGACTTGCTGTAGATCGCGTCCAGATCCTCGAGGGCGACGGTGGCGATGGGGCGATAGACGTCCAGGATCTGCAGGCGCGTGTCGACGTCGAGCTTGGCCCGGTTCAGGGCGGCGAGGTGCGCGCAGAGCTTGCGGCTCGCGTCCAGGCTCTGCGCGAGCGGCAGGGCCTCGATCCAGGCCTTGACCTGCTTGGGCCGGATCTCCAG
Source organism: Burkholderiales bacterium (assembly GCA_031381925.1). Taxonomy (GTDB): domain Bacteria; phylum Pseudomonadota; class Gammaproteobacteria; order Burkholderiales; family Usitatibacteraceae; genus Usitatibacter. The sequence continues at coordinate 13,755 of JANMYH010000068.1, forward strand.
GTCCTTGGGCGGGGCGACGCGTTCGGCGCGGAAGGTGAGTGCGAGCGGCATGGCGGGGCTTTTCGAGTAAGCTTCACACGGAGGATAGCCGAGGAAATTGCTTTTGAAAACCAATCTCTTATTGCGCCTGTCGCGGCCGTTTGTGCTGGCTTTCGCGATGCTGGCATCGATTCCCGCCGGTGCCTTCGATCTCACCGACACCCAGGGGCGTCGCCACCGCCTCGCCGACTACCAGGGCCGTTGGGTCGTGGTGAATTTCTGGGCCACGTGGTGCGTGCCGTGCATCCAGGAAATTCCCGAGATCGCCGCGTTCCAGGTCCACAATCCGCGCGTCGTGGTGATCGGGGTGGCGATGGATGCCGAGAATGTCGCCAAGGTGAAGCAGTTCGCGCTGAAGACCGGCCATGACTACCCGCTGGTGATCGCCGACGCCAGCGTGGAGAAGCAGTTGGGCGAGCCGCGCGCGCTGCCCACCACGCGGATCTTCGACCCGGCCGGCAAGGTGACCTACGACCGCGTCGGACGCGTGAGCCGCAAGTTCCTCGAGGACGCGACGCGCGCCGCCTCCCCGCCCGCGAAGGCCTGAGCGCTGAGCGCCCAGCGGCTTCGATACGCCTGCTGCACGCGATTCGGATACTCGGCCTGGCCGAGGCTGCCGTTGTACCGGCCAAGCGCATTGTTCATGTTGCCGCGCTCCCGGTCGAGGTAGTGGCGCAGGATCGTGCAACCGTAGCGCAGGTTCACGCGCTCCTGGAAGAGGTTGTGCCCCGGGTCGCCGATCTCGCGCACCCAGAACGGCATGACCTGCATGAACCCGCGCGCGCCCGCCTTGGACACCGCGTACTTGCGGAAGCGGCTCTCGACGTCGATCACCGCGAGGACCAGGTGGGGATCGAGCCCGGAGCGCAGCGCTTCGTAGCGCACCAGCGCCAGGAACTGGCGCGCGGCGTCCTC
>JANMYH010000441.1:0-5773 GCA_031381925.1 Burkholderiales bacterium
CCGGTCTTCTCCGAGGCCTATGCCAAGCGGCTCGCCGATCTCGAGCAGGCCGCGAAGGAGGCCGAGGATGATCTCAAGCGTGCCGAGCGGGGCTAGCCTCGCGGGATTCGCGCTCGCGATCGCGGGCCTGCTGCTGCCGGCGCCCGCCATTGCCCAGGTCCTCTACAAATGGAACGACGCCGAAGGCAAGGTGCAGTACAGCGACCGGCCGCCGAAGGACTTGAAGGTAGTCACGCGCATCGAGCCCGACGCGCCCGCAACGCCGGCTCCCGCGCCTGCCGCTCCCGCGAAGGCGGCCGTCGACAAGGCTCTGCCCGCCCACGCGCCGCAGGACACGGCGGGCAAGCGCCGCGCGGTGCGCAACGAGCTGGAGAGGAAGCTCGACGAGGCGCGCGCCAACCTCGATGCCGCCCGCAAGGCGCTGGCCCAGGGCTCGAGCCCCGAGCCCGAAGAGCGCCAGGTGGTGCAGCAGCAGGTGAAGTCCGGGAAGGCCGGCGGTGGAATGCACGGGCTGTCGCTGGCGCGATCCAACTGCCGGCCCTCGGTCGACAAGAACGGAAAAGCCGGCGTCATGTGTCCCGCCTCGACGCCGAATGAAGCCTATTACGATCGCATGGCGAAGCTCGAGGACGCGGTCCGCATCGCCGAGGAAGAGCTGGCCGAAGCCGAGCAGGCCTGGCGGCGCGGGGTCGACTAGGCGGTTCGCGCGGCTTGGGCGAGGTCCCAGCGCGGAAAAACCGCAAATCCCGCGGATCCTCCGGCGGGCCCCTCGGGGTACTTGAGGGCGGCCGCGAAGGCGATCATTGCGCCATTGTCCGTGCACAGGCGAAGCGGGGGAAAGAACACCTCGGCGCCGCGCTCTCTCGTCCCGGCCACCAGCCGCTCGCGCAGGAGCGCATTGGCCCCCACGCCGCCCGCCACCACCAGCCGGTCGAGGCCTTCACGCTCCAGCGCCAGCAGGCTCTTGGCCGCGAGGACGCTCACGATCGCTTCCTGGAAGGAGGCGGCGATGTCGGCGCGCAGCGCCGCGTCGGGTTCGCCCAGCGCGCGCATCCGCGTGAGCACCGCCGTCTTCAGGCCGCTGAAGCTGAAGCTGAGATCCCCGCTCGCCATCATCGGGCGGGGAAACGCGAAACGCGCGCCATTGCCGCCCTCGGCAAGCTTTGCCAGCGCGGGGCCTCCCGGGTAGGCGAGCCCCAGGAGCGTCGCCGTCTTGTCGAAAGCTTCCCCGGCGGCGTCGTCCTGGGTTTCGCCCAACAGCGTGTATTGGCCCACGCCGTCCACGCGCATGAGCTGGGTATGTCCTCCCGAGACGAGCAGCGCCACGAACGGGAATTCCGGCCGCGGCTCGGCGAGGAGGGGGGAGAGCAGGTGGCCCTCGAGATGGTGGATGCCCACGACGGGGCGGTCCAGCGCGAGCCCCAGCCCGGTGGCCACGGAGGCACCCACCAGGAGCGCACCGCCCAACCCGGGCCCTTGGGTGTAGGCGATGAGGTCGATGTCGCCCAGGGCGCGTCGCGCGTGGCCGAGCACCTCCGTGGCCAGGGGAAGCAGGCGCCGGATGTGGTCGCGCGAGGCCAATTTGGCACCACACCCCCATATTCGGCGTGCAGCGCCACCTGGGAATGGAGCGCGTCGGCGAGCAACCCGTCGCGGGTGTCGTAGAGCGCGACACCGGTCTCGTCGCACGACGTTTCGATTCCAAGGATCAGCAAGGTAGAAAGGCGCGGCGCGGGTTCCGGAGGACGCAATATCCTGATATTATGCGTGGTTTCCCGGCACCAAAACCCGACCGCCCCATGCCCATTGTCCGAGTCAAGGAAAACGAGCCGTTCGACGTGGCGCTTCGCCGCTTCAAACGCGCCGTCGAGAAAACCGGCCTCCTCACGGAGCTGCGCGCCCGGGAGTTCTACGAGAAGCCCACGGCCGAGCGCAAGCGCAAGCACGCCGCCGCGGTGAAGCGCCGTTACAAGCGCATGCGCGCGCAGATGCTGCCGCCGAAGCTTTACTGAGAACCGGGTAGTCCTTCTTCTCGCGGCGAGCCCGGCTTCGTGCCCGGCTCGCCGCGGTCATTCTGGAGCCCCCATGCCGCTACGCGAGCAACTCAACGACGACATCAAGACCGCCATGAAGGCGCGCGAGACCGACAGGCTCAACGCCCTTCGCCTGATGCTCTCCGCAGTGAAGCAGCGCGAAGTCGACGAGCGCATCACGCTGGACGACGCCGGGGTCATCGGCGTGGTCGAGAAGATGATCAAGCAGCGCAAGGACTCGATCTCGCAATACGAGAAAGCCGCGCGCCAGGACCTCGCCGACAAGGAGAAATTCGAGATCGGCGTGATCGAGGCATACCTCCCCCAGCAGCTCTCGCCGGCCGAGGTCGATGCCGTCATCCTCGAGGCGATCGCGGCCACCGGCGCGAAATCGGCCGCCGACATGGGCAAGGTCATGGGCGTGGTGAAACCGAGGCTCGCCGGGCGTGCCGACATGGGAAGAGTATCGGGGATGGTCAAAGCCAAGCTGACATAATCCCCGGATGATCCCGCAGGAATTCATCCAGTCCCTGCTCGGGCGCGTCGACATCGTCGACGTGGTGGACCGCTATGTGAAGCTGAAGAAGGCGGGCGCGAATTTCAGCGCGTGCTGCCCGTTCCACAACGAGAAGACCCCGTCGTTCACCGTGAGCCCGTCGAAGCAGTTCTACCACTGCTTCGGCTGCGGTGTGCACGGCAACGCGATCGGCTTCCTGATGGAGTATTCGGGCCTCGCCTATCCCGAGGCGATCCGCGCGCTCGCCGAGACCGTCGGCATGCCGGTGCCCGAGACCCGCGGCCGTCCGGACAAGCCCGGCGCCTCCGAAGCCCCGGGGCTCGCCGCGCGGATGATGGACGCCCTCACCTATTACCGCGCCGAGCTCAAGAAGTCGAAGATCGCGATCGACTACCTCAAGGGCCGCGGCTTGTCGGGGGAGATTGCCGCGCGCTATGGCCTCGGGTTCGCGCCCGACGGCTGGCAGAACCTCGAGGCCGCTTATCCCGACTACGCGAGCGCGCCGCTCAAGGACACGGGCCTGGTGATCGATTCCGAGCCCGAGGGCGAGCGCAAGTCGCGCCGCTACGACCGATTCCGCAACCGGGTGATGTTCCCGATCCTCGATGCGCGCGGCAACGTCATCGGCTTCGGCGGGCGCGTGATCGGCGAGGGCGAGCCCAAGTACCTCAATTCCCCGGAGACCCCCCTTTTCGAGAAGGGGCGTGAGCTTTACGGGCTCTACCAGGCGCGGCGCGCGATCCGCGACACGAACCAGGTCCTGGTGGTGGAGGGCTACATGGATGTCGTGGCCCTCGCCCAGCATGGCGTCGAGAACGCCGTGGCGACCCTCGGGACCGCGACCACGCCGTTTCACCTTGGCAAGCTGCTGAAACTCGCCGACAACGTGGTGTTCTGCTTCGACGGCGACAGCGCCGGGCGCAAGGCCGCCTGGCGGGCGCTCGAGGTGGGCCTGCCGGTCCTGGCGGACGGGAAGGTGGTGAGCTTCCTTTTCCTGCCCCCGGAGGACGACCCCGACACCTTCGTGCGCCGCGAGGGCAAGGAGGGCTTCCTCGCGGCCGTGGAGGGCGCCAAGCCCCTGTCCCAGTTCCTGCTGGCCGAGCTGGCCTCCAAGGTCGACATGGGCACGGAGGAGGGGCGGGCGCGGTTCCTGGCGCAGGCGAAGCCCCTGGTGGTCCAGATCGAGGCACCGGCCCTCGCCACGATGCTCCGGCGGCGCCTGGCGGAGCTTGCGAGGCTGGCCCCCGAGGACATCGAGGGGTTGATCCCGTCGAGAGAACCGCAGTGGCGCGGCCGGCCCGCCCCGGGCGCCCGCGCGATTCGCAAGACCGTTTCGCTGGAATCGAAGCTGCTCGCCCGCGTGCTCCTGCGTCCCGAGCTGGCTTCGGCAATCCCCCTGGAGGTCATTTCCGGCCAAACGCCTGAATCGGCGACGTTACGCGCAGTAAGCGTCTATTTCACCGAAGATCCTGGCAGAACATTGGGGCAGGCTAGCGCTTACTTCGAAGGTTCCGAACACCAGGGCCCCCTGGAAGAATCGCTGATAGAACCCCTTTTACATCAGGCCGATAGCCCCGACTTGGATCTGGGGGCAGAGGTGCACGACATGGTGGAGAAGCTCCGCGGCGACCAGATGTCTCGCCGCCGGGGCGAGCTGGCCAGGCTCCTCGATGCAGGCACGGCGACCCCCGAGCAAAGGGCCGAATACGACGAGCTTTATGCCCGCCTGGCCACTGCGAAGTCCGGGAATCCGTCCCCGGAGGCGCGGTCCAAAATCTGATAGAATTGACGGTTTTCCCCGATCGCCGCCGCGGGAGCACCCAAGTTGAAGAAATCCAGCAAGCAGGAAGAGAAGGCCGAGGTAAAGCAGGCCGAGATCGAAGCGCAGAAAAAGCGCCTGAAGAACCTGATCGTCCTCGGCAAGGAGCGCGGCTACCTCACGTACGCCGAGATCAACGACCACCTGCCCGACGACATGACCGACGCGGAGCAGATCGAGGGCGTGGTCACGATGCTCGCCGACATGGGCATCGCCGTGTACGACGAGGCCCCGGACGCCGAGCAGCTCCTCATGACCGAGGCCCCGGCCCCGATCGCCGAGGAAGACGTGATCGAGGAGGCCGAGGCGGCCCTGTCGACCACGATCGACGCCGAATTCGGCCGCACGACGGACCCGGTGCGCATGTACATGCGCGAGATGGGCTCGGTGGAGCTGCTGACCCGCGAGGGCGAGATCGAGATCGCCAAGCGGATCGAAGATGGCCTCAAGCACATGATCCACGCGATCTCGTCGTGCCCGACGACGATCGAGGAAATCATGCGCTTGGCCGATCTGGTCGAGAAGGACGAGATGCGCATCGACGAGCTGGTCGATGGGTTGGTCGACGAGGATGGCGAGGACGTCGTCAGCGAGCAGGAGCTGACCGAGGAGGAGGAGCTCGAGGAGCTCGACGAGGAGGAGCAGGAGGCCGAGGATGAGGCCGTCGCCAGCGCGGACCTGGAGGAGCTGAAGAACAACGCCCTCACCCACTTCAACAAGATCCGCCGCCTCTTCAAGAAGATGAAGAAGATCCTGGCGGAAAAAGGCTATCGCTCGCGCGCCTACAAGGACCTGCAGGAGAGCATCTCCAAGGAGCTGCTGGCGATCCGCTTCACTGCCAAGCAGGTCGAGCACCTCTGCAACGGCCTGCGCGGGCTGGTTGAAAAAGTCCGTTCCCACGAACGCGAGATCATGGAGCTGTGCACCAAGAACTCCAACATGCCACGCGCGCACTTCATCAAGGTGTTCCCCGGCAACGAGACGAACATGAAGTGGGCCGCCGAGGAAGTCGCCTCGGGCAAGGCGTACGCCAAGGCGCTCGAGCGCTTCAAGCCCGCGGTGATGGAGCAGCAGGAAGCCCTCATCACGCTGCAACGCGACGTGGGCATCCCGATCAAGGACCTGAAGGAGATCGCCCGCCAGATGTCCACGGGCGAGGCCAAGGCCCGGCGCGCCAAGCGCGAGATGATCGAGGCCAACCTGCGCCTGGTGATCTCGATCGCGAAGAAATACACCAACCGCGGCCTGCAGTTCCTCGACCTGATCCAGGAAGGCAACATCGGCCTGATGAAAGCCGTCGACAAGTTCGAATACCGCCGCGGCTACAAGTTTTCGACCTACGCCACGTGGTGGATCCGCCAGGCCATCACCCGCTCGATCGCCGACCAGGCGCGCACCATCCGC
>JANMYH010000451.1:0-1743 GCA_031381925.1 Burkholderiales bacterium
CGACAAGCTCGCGAGCGAAGGCACGCGCTTCCTTCAGTGCTACGCCACGGGCGTGACGTGCTGCCCGAGCCGCACCGGATTCATGACCTCGAAGCTGCCCGCGACCTTCGCGAAGTATCCGGCGAACGGCGGCTTCGCGGATCACGTCACGATCACCGAGTTGCTGAAAAAGCAGGGCTACGCCACGGGGCACTTCGGCAAATGGCACATCGGGCGGGAGCAGAAACCTGGCACTTACGGCATTGATGCCATCGGCGCAGCCGAGGAGGAGCAGGGCGGTAAGCAGAAGCAGGCCGCCGATGACCGCGGGCGCGACGCACACATTTATGACGACGCCATCAAGTTCATCGAGCAGCACAAGGGCGGGCCGTTCTATGTGAACGTGTGGGGCCACATCCCGCACAATCCGGTGAACCCCGTTGATTCGTTGGTGAAGCGATGGAGCGGACTGAAGGTGAAGGACAGCGATTTCCCGCCGCAGATACTCGCGAAATTCAACGACGTGCGCAAAGCTGGCGGCGATGTGGACGACGGCATGCGCCGTTATCTCGCCGACATCGAATCGCTCGACGACAGCGTGGGCCGGTTGCTCAAGCGGCTCGATGAACTCGGCCTGCGCGAGAACACCATTGTCGTTTTCAACAGCGACCAGGGCGCGGACATGACCAAGGCGGGAGGCGGCGGACTGCGCTTCAATCAGATGGGCAGCAACGGCCCGCAGCGCGGCGGCAAGCACACGCACTGGCAGGGCGGCATGGACGTGCCGTGGATCGTGCGCTGGCCCGGCCATGTGCCCGCCGGCCGCACGGATGCGCAATCCGTCATCAGCGGCGCGGACTGGCTGCCCACGCTCTGCGCGATCACCGGAGTGAAAATCAACGCCGCCGATTTCGACGGCGAGGATACGTCCGCCTCATGGCTCGGCAAAGGGCCGCACGTGCGCACCAAGCCGCTGTTCTGGAAAACCAGTTCTCCCGGCAGCGATTCCTACATCCGCGAAGGCCAGTGGAAACTCGCTCACCCCTCGCGCAAGAACGGCGGCGACCTCGAACTCCTCGACCTCACCGCCGATCCCGCCGAGTCGAAGAACCTCGCCGCGCAGCATCCCGACATCGTGAAGAAGCTCTCCGCAAGAGTGGAAGCGTGGGTCGGCACGCTGCCGAAGGAATACCTTAAGACCGGCGACAAGCTGGACTGAGATGATCAAGACCAACACCGCGTTCTGCATTATGAAACACACGATCCTCGCACTCACCGCCCTGCTGCTCGCTCCGCTGGCTGCCTCACACGCCGCATCTCCGTCTGCCAAGCCCAACATCGTTTTCTTCCTCATCGATGACATGCCGTGGTTTGGCACGCCGGTGCGGATGGATGCGGCCATGCCGGCATCGGCGATGGCTTTCCGGAACATGCCTAATGTTGAGAAACTGGCGGCGCAAGGCATGACCTTCCGCAACGCGCGGGCTGCCGCCGGCATGTGCGCGCCGTCGCGTTGCTCCATCATGACGGGCATGATGACGGCGCATCATCTTTACAGCGGCAATGGCGGGTTCGGTCCGAAGACGGACGGCAACGTCAAATACATGACCAAAGGCAAAGACGCCACGCTGCCGCTGCTCCAGCCGGAACCACAGGGAAACATCCGATTCCCATCGGTGGGCGATGTGTTGAAAACCTCGGGTTACGCCACGGCTCATTTTGGCGAGTGGCACCTCTACGGCGGCGGGCCCGAGAAACATGGCT
>JANMYH010000468.1:0-3629 GCA_031381925.1 Burkholderiales bacterium
CATGACGTACGCCACGAGCGCGATCACCAGCGCCCACGCAGTGAAGAGGTAGGCGTACAGCATGGGAATGCCGGAGATCGTGCTGCGCACGTTGAAGAGGGCGAGCAGCGGGTAGTTGAACAGCAGGCAGCCCAGCAGGAACAGGCCGACCAGCCGCTGCCCCTTGCGGCTCGACTTGGGCATGGTTTCCCCTCCGATATCGTCGTCGCCGCACCATGCCGTAAGAGACTCCGGGATGCGGCTGCTCCCATAGTAGAGGGCGCGGCGACGGGGTTGTCAATCCAGCCACGCGCCCCGCGGCCTCGCCCAAACGCAAGCATGGCTTTGCAGCACAATGGAGTCCCGCGCGCAAGGCGAACCACGTTGCTCTTGGCCCTATTCTCCGACGTCCACAGCAATCTCGAGGCTTTGGACGCGTGCCTGCGTCACGCGAGGGCGCGCGCCGTCGAGCGTGTCGCGTTCCTTGGGGACCTGGTGGGCTACGGAGCCGATCCGCAGGGTGTGATCGACGTCGTGGCGCGCCTTTCGAACGAGGGTGCCATCGCGGTGAAGGGCAACCACGACGAAGCCGTCGGCGGATCCAGCGCGTATCTGAACGACGCGGCGCGGGCGGCCATCGAATGGACCCGCGGGATCCTGACCGCCGAGCAGAAGCGCTTTCTTTCCGAACTACCCCTCTGCGTGCGCGAGGAGCGCATGTGCTTCGTGCACGCCTCGGCGGCCATGCCGCAGCGCTGGGACTACGTGGACGGGCCGAGTGCCGCGAAGCGATCGGTCGAGGCGGCCGCCCGGCCCTACACGTTCAGCGGTCACGTCCACGACCAGACGCTCTACTTCGAGGGCGCGCACGGCAAGATGAGCGCGTTTCATCCGACATCGGGCACCTCCATACCCATCGGGCATCATCGCCGCTGGCTCGCGATCGTGGGTTCCGTGGGACAGCCCCGCGATCGCAATCCTGCCGCGGCCTACGCCCTCTTCGACACGGTGCGCGAGCAGATCACCTTTCATCGCGTGGCTTACGACAGTGATTCCGCGGCCGCCAAGATTCGCAGTGCCCGCCTTCCCGAGTCGCTCGTCCATCGAGTGAAAAATGGCATCTGAAAGGTGATTCTTCAGGCGCCTGCCCCATGATGGATCGCCTCCCTGCGGGCAGCGTGGTGGGCGGCTTTCGCATCGGGGAGCGCCTGCACGCGGGCGGCGCGGGCTACATTTACCGCGTCTCGGCCGCGACCGCCCACGACCCGGGATTTCCGCTGGCAATGAAGGTGCCCGCCGTCGGTCGCGGCGAGCCCACCGTGGGCATCGTAGGCTTCGAGACGGAGCTGATGATCGTTCCCACCCTCTCGGGCCCCCACGTGCCGCGCTTCGTGACGGGCGAACTCACCGCCACGCCGCACCTCGTCATGGAATGGATCGAAGGCGAAGGCCTTGCGACACTCGCGGCGCGGGCGCCGCTGTCGCCGGCGGATGTGGCGCGCATCGGTGCGGCACTCGCCGATGCCGTGCACAGCCTGCACACCCAGGACACCATCCATCTCGACCTCAAGCCCGAGAACGTGATCCTGCGACCCGACGGCGAAGCGGTGGTGATCGATTTCGGCTTCGCGCACCATGCTCGCTTGCCGGACCTGCTGGCAGAGGAAATGGCCTTTGCATCAGGCTCGGCGCCGTACGTCTCCCCGGAGCAGCTGCGAGACAACCGAAACGACCCCCGCAGCGACATTTTCGCCCTCGGTGCGATCCTCTACGAGCTCGCCACCGCGGAGCCGCCCTTCGGCGCGCCGGCCGCGCTTTCGGGCATGCGCGACCGGCTGTGGCGGGAGCCCGTGCCGCCACGCGCACGCAATCCCGAGGTTCCTCCTTGGCTGCAGGAAGTGATCCTTCGCTGCCTGGAAGTTTCCGCGGCGGCGCGCTATCAGTCGGCCGCGCATGTCGCCTTCGATCTTCGCCATCCCGAGCAGATCGCACTTTCGGCGCGCGCCCATCGCACACGGGCCGAGGGATTCCTCTCACAGCTCTCGCGATGGTGGCATTCGCGCGACTACGCGTTGTCAGCGCCGCTTCCGAAGGCGAAGATCACGGAGACACCCGTCATCATGGTGGCGGTGGACACCAGCCATCCCGACGACCACCGCCAGCCGAGCATCCAGTGGGCCGCGCGCCAGGTCCTGTCGCTCGGCGTCGAATATCGCGCCATGTGCGTATCGGTGATTCGCGCCGCTCCCCTCGGGGAAGGTGCCACGCTCGCGCAGACGGCTTCAGGGCAGCACCTCGAGCACCTGATGAGGCTGCGCCAGTGGGTCGCGCCGCTGGGCCTGCCCGCCCAGCGCCTGTCCCTTCACGTGATCGAATCGGCCAGCCCCGCCGACACGCTGCTCGAGCTGGCGCGAAAGAACAACGTCGACCTCATCGTGGTCGGCGCGCCCGGACCCGCCGAGATGAAGTTCGGCTGGTGGCGCTCGGTGGCCTCCGGCGTCACCGCCAAGGCGCACTGCAGCGTGCACGTCGTGCGCGTTCCGGAGCGCAGGTCCGAGAGGTAAAGCGCTGCCGGCGCTCAGAGGTTCTGCTTGAGCTGCTCCAGGATTCCCGGGTTCTCGAGCGTGGAGATGTCCTGGGTGATCTCCTCCCCCTTGGCGATCGAGCGCAGCAGGCGGCGCATGATTTTTCCCGAGCGCGTCTTGGGAAGGTTGTCGCCGAAGCGGATGTCCTTGGGCTTGGCGATGGGGCCGATTTCCTTGGCGACCCACTCGCGCAGCTCCTTGGCGATCTTGAGCGCCTCATCACCGGTGGGACGCGCGCCCTTGAGCACGACGAAGGCGCATACCGCTTCCCCGGTGAGGTCGTCGGGGCGCCCGACCACGGCGGCCTCGGCCACAAGCTTGGAGTTGGCCACGAGCGCACTCTCGATCTCCATCGTCCCGAGGCGATGCCCCGAGACGTTCAACACGTCGTCGATGCGGCCCATGATGGTGATGTTGCCGTGCTCGTCCGTGGTCGCACCGTCGCCCGCGAGGTAGTACTTGCCCTGGAAGTCCTCGGGGTAGTAGCTCGTCTTGTAGCGCTCGGGGTCGCCCCAGATGGTGCGGATCATCGAGGGCCACGGGCGCTTGATCACCAGGATGCCGCCCTTGCCCTTGCCGACCGAATGCCCGGTCTCGTCAACGATGTCGGCGATGATTCCGGGCAACGGGGCCTGGCACGAACCGGGCTTCAACGCGTGCACGCCCGGCAGCGGCGTGATCATGTGGCCGCCGGTCTCGGTCTGCCACCAGGTGTCGACGATCGGGCAGCGGCTTCCGCCCACGGTCTCGTAGTACCAGCGCCACGCCTCGGGGTTGATCGGCTCGCCCACCGAGCCGAGGATGCGCAGCGACTTGAGGTCGTACTTTTTCGGCAGCTCCCCGCCCGCCTTGATGAGCGAGCGGATGGCGGTGGGCGCCGTGTAGAACACCGTGACCTTGTGGTCCTGGATCATCTTCCAGAACCGGCCGGCGTCGGGATAGGTCGGAACGCCCTCGAAGATGACCTGGGTGGCGCCCACCGCGAGCGGCCCGTAAGCGATGTAGGTGTGGCCCGTGACCCAGCCCACGTCCGCGGTGCACCAGAAGATGTCCGTGGGCTTGCTG
>JANMYH010000018.1:0-16980 GCA_031381925.1 Burkholderiales bacterium
CAGTCGGCGGCGCGGGTGAGCGGCGCATGCTTCGTCATGGGCCAGGCCGCAGGAACCGCCGCGGCACTCGCGGAAAAGTCCTCGCGGGCGCCTCGCAACCTGGACGTTGCCGCCCTGCAGGGTGCGCTCCGCGACGACGGCGTCTACCTGGGACACGAAACCTGACCTCGTCCGCGATTCGGAGGCTTCCATGAAACCGCTGCTCGTCCTCGTTGCCGTCGTCCTCGCGGGGCTCCCGGCCCATGCGGACGAGTGGCCTTCCAGACCGGTGCGCCTCGTCGTGCCCTTTGCCGCCGCATCCACGCCGGACATCCTTGCCCGCGTGCTCGCGGACCGGCTCGCCGCCAACCTCAAGCAGGCTTTCATCGTGGACAACAAACCCGGCGCGGGCGGCATGGTCGGCACCGATGCCATCGCAAAAGCCGCGCCTGACGGCTACACGTTCGGGGTCAGCATCACGGGGCCGCTCGTGAACAACACGCTTCTCTACAAGAAAATGGCGTACGACCCGTTCCGCGACCTGGCTCCGATCACGCTCGCCGTCAACCAGCCGTGCGTGCTGGTGGCGAACAAGGATTTCAACGCGTCGGGCCTGCAGGAAGTGATCGCCGAGTTGAAGCGCAGCCCGGGCAAGTACAACTACGCTTCGCTCGGCAACGGGACCATGGCTCACCTGTCGATGGAGCTCGTGGCGGCTCGCAGCGGCACGCAGATCGTGCAGGTCCCCTATCCCGGATCGAGCCAGGCGGTAACCGCGCTGGTCGCGGGAGACGTAAGCCTTGGCTGCATGCCCGCGGTCGCGGTGATGGCGCTGGTCAAGGCCGGACGCCTGACGGCGATCGGCGTGGCCTCGCGCAACCGATCGCCCCTGCTTCCCGGGATCCGCACCCTCGCAGAGCAGGGGCTGCCCGATTTCGAGGCCAACGCGTGGATCGGCGTGGTGGCTCCCGCGGCGACACCGGCGCCCGTCCTCGCCCGCATCCATGGGGAAGTCGTGAAGGTCCTGCGCCAGGCCGACGTCCGCGAGGCGCTGCACGCGCAGCTCATGGATCCAGTCGGAAACAGCCCGGCGCAATTCGCAGCCTTCATGCGCGAGGAGCTCGAGCGCTGGGGCCCGATCATCCAGACGAACAACATCAAGCTCGACTGAAGCGTCAGATCGGGAGCACGCGGCTCAGGTCGGGGTTGCGCGCGAACTCCATGAACGCCTCGGCGAGGCGATCGCTTTCCGCGATGGACGTGCGCCATGCCGCAATCCGCTTCGCATCGTTTCCCGCGTAGCGCGCGAAATCCTTTCGATCGGGAAGCTTTCCGTTGGGTAGCGTCGCGAGGTACTCGCGAGACGGCGCCACCACGATCACGTTGTCGAGCCACTGCCCGCGCGCGCGCCGCCACGGCATGCCCTTGTCGAGCCAGCCCGGCGTGATCCGGTCGGTGAAGTGCGGATACAGCACCAGCCCGCCGGCGTGGTGGTAGGGCAAATGCAGATGGTAGTCGATGAGGCCGCCGTCCCAGTAGATGCCCAACGGCGCGCTCGGGATGTTCACGACGCCCTCGAGCACCATCGGGATCGAGGCCGAGGCGAGCAACGCCTCGCCGAGGTTCCCGGCATCGAGCTTGACGGTGTGCGTGTGGAAGGCGTCGAACCGGTCGGGCATGACGCACGGATGGTCGCGCTCATCGAGGAACACGGTGCGGTCGATGAAGCGCGCGAGGTGGCGGCGCCCGATGGCGTTCGCCATGGCCGCCATGCCGAAGCCGAACGGCGTATGCAGCGACGAGTCGCGCGTCAGCGGCCAGCGCCCACGCACGGTGATGATGTGCAGCCGGTTCCAGGGACTCCCCAGGATCTCGGGCTCGCGGCCCTTGAAGAGCGCGTCCAGCATCGTGCGCGCCGCGTCGGAGACGAAGCGACGGCTGGGGCGCGGCGGGTAGGACTGCTCGGTGTAGAGCCGCGCGAACTCGGCGAGCGCCTTCACCGGATCGCGCATGCTCGCGGCCGCGAAGCGCCACGCGCCGATCGAGGAGCCGATCAGGTGGCGAATGCGTGGCGCGGCGGGCAGCCACTCGCCGAAGATCGCCGAATCGAGGCCCGCGATGCCGAGGCCCTTCGGCCCGCCGGCGGCGCCCGGGACGATCTCCACATCGCTGGCATCGAGCCCGTGCGTCTTCAGGCGCTCGATGGCTCGCTTGCCGGCGCGAAGGGTCAGGACGGATTCCACAGTAATATCTTCGCATGTCAAAACTCTTCTCTGCCTTCCAGCTTCGCTCCGTCACCTTCCACAACCGCATTTTCGTCTCCCCCATGTGCCAGTACTCGTCGGACGACGGCATGCCGAACGAATGGCACTTCGTCCACCTCGGCAGCCGCGCGGTGGGCGGCGCCGCGCTGGTGTGCGTCGAGGCGAGCGGGGTCACACCCGTGGGGCGCATCACGCCCTGGGACGCGGGCCTTTGGTCGGATGACCATGCGAAGGCTTGGGGGCGGATTGCGAGCTTCGTCCGCGCACAGGGCGCGGTGCCCGCGATCCAGCTCGCTCACGCAGGCCGCAAGGCGTCCTGCCAGAAGCCCTGGGATGGCGGCAAGTCGCTGACTCTCGCGCAGGGCGCATGGCAGACCCTCGGCCCGAGCGCGATCGCCTTCGGCGACTACGCGCCGCCGCGCGCGATGACGCAGCAGGAGATCGAGGCGACCATCGAGGACTTTCGCCGCTCCGCGACGCTCGCGCTCGGCGCAGGCTTCGATGTGATCGAGGTCCATGGCGCCCACGGCTACCTCCTGCACAACTTCTGCTCGCCGCTCTCGAACCAGCGCAGCGACCGTTGGGGGGGATCCCTCGAGAACCGCATGCGCTTGCCGCTGGCCGTGGCGCGCGCGGTGCGCGAGGCTTGGCCTGCGGACAAGCCCGTCTTCTATCGGATTTCGGCCACCGACTGGGCCGACGGCGGCTGGGACATCGCGCAATCGATCGAGCTGTGCAAGCAGCTGAAGGCGATCGGCATCGACCTGATCGACTGCTCGAGCGGGGGCAACATCGCGACCCAGAAGATTCCGCTTGGGCCCGGTTACCAGGTGCCCTTCGCCGACGCGATCCGCCGCGAGGCCGGCATCCCGACGATGGCCGTGGGCCTCATCTCCGAGCCGGTGCAGGCCGAGCAGATCGTCTCCCACGGGCAGGCCGACGCCGTCTGCCTCGCGCGTGCGCTGTTGCGCGATCCGTACTGGCCGCGCCACGCCGCGAAGGCGCTCAAGGTCGAGATGGCCTGGCCGGACCAATACAAAAGGTGCGACGTGGGTCCTCTAGGACGATAGGGACGGGCAGCCCATGCATAATCTGCAAACCCGTTCGGAGGATCCATGATCGACCTGTATTACTGGACGACGCCCAATGGCCACAAGATCACGCTCTTCCTCGAAGAGGCGGGACTTCCCTACGCCATAAAACCGATCAACATCGGCAAGGGCGAGCAATTCGACCCCGCATTCCTCAAGGTCTCGCCCAACAACCGCATCCCGGCGATCGTCGATCACGCCCCCGCCGACGGCGGCAAGGCGATCAGCGTGTTCGAGTCGGGCGCGATCCTGCTGTATCTCGCCGGCAAGACGGGTCAGTTCATTCCGAAGGACCTGCGCGGCCAGGTCGAGACGCTCGAATGGCTGATGTGGCAGATGGGAGGACTCGGCCCCATGGCGGGACAGAACCACCACTTCGCGATCTACGCGCCGGAAAAGCTCCCGTACGCGATCGACCGCTATGTGAAGGAGACTTCGCGGCTGTACGGCGTCTTGAACAAGCGGCTTGCGGGGCGCGACTTCATCATGGGCAAGGCGTATACCATCGCCGACATGGCGGCCTACCCTTGGGTCATCCCCGAACGGCAGGGGCAGGACATGGACGACTTCCCGAACCTCAAGCGCTGGCACGCGGCGATTCGCACGCGGCCGGCAACCACCCGGGCCTACGCCCGGACCAAGGAAGTCAATCCGCAACAAGGCGGGATCAGGACCGAAGAAGAGCGCAAGATCCTTTTCGGGCAGGACAAGTCGGTCGTCAAGTAGAGGATCGGGGTCAGGCCCCATTCCAGAAAAACAGCGGTTGGGAGGGGGGAAAGTGACGCGCCTGAAAGATCCGGCGGCGGTCCGCAAGATCGCCAAGAAGTCGTTGTTCGAGGGGCTCGACGGCATGTGCGAGGGTGCGATCATCGTCGATCGCGAGGCGCGCATCATCTGGCTCTCGGACAAGTACGTGTCGCACCTCAGGCTCGCAAGCGCCGACGAGGCGATCGGCAAGGTCGTCGAGGACGTGATCCCCAACAGCCTCATGCGCGAGGTGGTGCGCACCGGCGAGCCGATCATGCTCGACATCATGCAATTCGGCGACGATTCCTTCGTGGTGATGCGCGTCCCGGTGAAGGACGAGCGCGGGCGCGTGATCGGCGCCGCGGGTTTCATGCTTTTCGATCAATTGCAGTCGCTGCAGCCGATGGTGTCGAAGTTCCAGCGCCTGGAGACGCAGCTCGCCGACATCCGCAAGTCGCTCGCCGAGGAGCGGCGAGTCAAGTACACGTTCTCGAATTTTCTCGGCAGCTCGCCTGCTGCGATGGAAGCCAAGCGCCACGCGCGCCGCGCGGCCCAGGTCGATACCACCGTGCTGCTGCTGGGAGAAACCGGCACCGGCAAGGAGGTCCTCGCGCAGGCGATCCATTCGGCGAGCCCGCGCGCCCACGGCCCCTTCATCGCGGTCAACGTCGCCGCGATTCCCGACACGCTGCTCGAGGCCGAGTTCTTCGGCGCCTCGGCCTCGGCGTACACCGGCGCCGACCGGCGCGGCCGCGACGGCAAGTTCGTCCTCGCCAACGGCGGCACGCTCTTCCTCGACGAGGTGGGCGACATGCCGATGGCGGTGCAGGCCAAGCTGTTGCGCGTGCTGCAGGAAAAGGAAGTCGAGCCGCTGGGCTCGAACCGCGTGGCAAAGGTCGACGTGCGCGTGATTGCCGCGAGCAGCGTGGACCTGCGGCAGATGGTGTCGATGGGCCGGTTCCGATCGGACCTCTACTACCGGCTGTCGGTATTGCCGATCGAGCTGCCCACGCTGCGCGAACGGATCGCCGACATCGAGTTGCTCACCGACCACATCCTCGAGGAGATCGCGCGCCGCTCCGGACGCCCGCAGCGGGAAGTGACGCCGACCGCGTTCGCGGTGCTCTCGGCTTACGGCTGGCCCGGCAACATCCGCGAGCTGCGCAACGTCCTCGAGCAGGTGACGCTCAATTCCGACCACCCGCGCCTGTCTGCCGAGGAGTTCACGCTGGTGCTGCCGCGGGTCGCGAGCCCCTCGCGCGCGGGCGATCGCGCCACGCTGCGGCTCGCCGATGTGGTGGCCGACGCCGAGCGCTGCGCGATCCGCTCCGCGCTCGCGGCAGCCGAAGGCAAGAAGATCCTGGCCGCCGAGCTGCTCGGAATCTCGCGCGCGACGCTTTATCAGAAGCTGTCGATGCTCGCGACCCACGGAAGCGACCGAAGCCATTAGGAACGATCGCTTTCCCCAAGATGTCGATAATCCCGGACAATGTCCGGATTCCAGGACTCGAAGCATCCCACCGCTTCAGCCGATTTACAGTTAGCCGCCGACAATCAATGGCTTGGGCTGCCACGTGTCTCAGGCACGGCCCTTGCACCCAAATCCAAACGCGGCGCCGCGTCAGCGGCGCCCACAACCATCAAGAACGCTCTCGGAGGACACCCATGTCGGTATTCATGCGCGCGGCGCTGGTCGCCACTACGCTCGTCGTTGTCGTCGGCTGCCACAGGAACGACAAGAACAACAACGAGAACAACCTGCCGGACTTCATCAAGAGCGCCATCGTCAGCACAACCTACGACGGCGCCAGCGATGACCTGCTGACCGGGGGCCTTGGAAAGGCGGGTCTGCAACTCGGTGTTGCATGTCCCGCTCCTGCCGTTCCGGCGGCACCCACCGTGGCCGAGCTGCGCCGGCTGGCGATCTGCAACAACTACCGCGCGCTCGTGGACGTCAGCCCGAAGGGCGGCTACGGCACGCTCTACGGCCCCAATGTCGACGCGAACGGCGTCGTCACCGCCTCCGAAGGCAAGATCGCGGGCGAAGAGCACATCGCCTATGCCGACGACGGCAGCGGCCGCCAGAACGTGACGCTCATGGTGCAGATCCCGAGCACCTTCACGGTTGCGAACGCGTGCATCGTGACGGCGACCTCGAGCGGCTCACGCGGCGTATATGGTGCGATCGCCACCGCCGGCGAGTGGGGTCTGAAGAAGGGATGCGCCGTGGCGTACGCCGACAAGGGCACCGGCAACGGCGGCCACGACCTCACGCCCAACGCCGTGTACGTGATGCAGGGGACGCGCACCCCCGCGGGTACCGCGGGCAACGCCTCGCAGTTCACGGCCAACATCACGGGCTCGGAGCTTGTCGCCTTCAATACCGCCTTCCCGAACCGCTGGGCATACAAGCACGCGCACTCGCAGCAGAACCCCGAGAAGGACTGGGGCCGCGACACGCTGCGCGCCGTTGAATTCGCGTTCTACGTGCTCAACCAGAAATACGGCGTCGACAACGGCTCGATTTCCAAGGTCCTGTTCAAGGAGAACACGATCGTCATCGCCTCGAGCGTCTCCAACGGCGCCGGTGCCGCGATCGCGGCAGCCGAGCAGGACAGCGACGGCTTGATCGACGGCGTGGCGGTGGGCGAGCCCCACATCAACTTGAATGCCCCTGCGGGCGTCACGATCAAGCGGGGCGCGACCACCGTGAGCTCGTCCGCACGGCCGCTCTACGACTACTTCACCCTCGCGAACCTCTACGAGCCGTGCGCGTCGCTTGCGCCCGTCGCGGCGGGCACAGCCGGCTCCGCCGGCCTCATCGGCATCACGACACCCAACCTCGCGTTTGCAGCCAACCGCTGCACCGCGTTGGCCGCACAGGGCCTCGTGACCGGAACGACGACCGAGGAGCGCGCCATCGATTCGCTCAACCGGCTGCTCGCGGCCGGCTGGGAGGCCGAAGCGATTCCGTTCATGGCCTCGCACTATTCGCTCGCCGTCCTGGCGGTGTCGGTCACGTATGCCAACACCTACTCCAAGTCGAGCGTCGCGGCCAACCTGTGCGGCTACAGCTTCGGTGGCGCGCCGACCGCGGGCGTTCCCGCGCTGCTTTCGGCCAACGCCGGCGCGCAGCTTTTCGGTACCGGCAACGGCGTTCCGCCGACCTCGGGCATCGCGATCCTCAACAACACCGCGGTCGGCGGTGCAGCGTCCGATCCGGCTTCAGTGTCGGCCTCGACCGGCCTGCAGGACTTCAACGTCGCCGGCGCGGTGTGCCTGCGTAACCTCTTCACGAGCACGGCCGATTCGGTGGCGAGCACCGTGCGCTCGAGCATCGACGAGACCAAGCGCAGCGGCGACCTGCGCGGCAAGCCCGCGGTAATCGTTCACGGCCGCGCCGATACGCTGGTGCTGGTGAACCACACGTCGCGCCCGTACTACGCGCTCGTGAAGTCGCGGGATGCCAACTCACGGCTTTCGTACTATGAAGTCACCAACGCGCAGCACTTCGACGCGTTCATCGACAACGCGGCAGCACCGGGTTACGACACCCGCGTGGTACCGCTGCACGTCTACTTCAACCGCGCGTTGGACATCATGTACAACCACCTGAAGAACGGCACCGCGATCCCGGCCTCGCAAGTGGTGCGCACGACGCCGCGTGGTGGATCGCCGGGTGCGGCGCCGGACATCACTGCCGCCAACGTGCCGCCGATCGCCGCCACTCCCGCGGCCGGCGACACGATCACCTTCACCAACAACACGCTGACGATTCCGGACTGACGTCACCCCAACCGCCGTCATATCTAGCCGACGGTCATCAGGCTGGCGTTGCCGCCGGCGGCGGCGGTATTGACGCTCACCACGCGCTCGATGAGCAGGCGCTCGAGCGCCATGGATTCCTCACCGGGGGCGAAGGCGTGCACGCTGAGGATCGGGCCTTTGCGGCCGGCGACACGCCCCTGCAGCGCGATGCTCTCCTCGGGCGTGCCATGGTGCAGCACCGCGTCGAAGGCGCCGGATCCCCAATCCTCCAGGATCGTCACGGAGCGCGAGACCTCGGCGGGCAGCATTCGCATCACGCGCTGCGCGCGATCCGATGCCGGGATCACCGCGCCCGATCCGACCGAGAAGGCGATCGCGAGCTGCGTCATCAGGTCCCGATCGTCGTCCGCCATGCACAGCACCGAACCGCGGGGGAGCGCACTGAAGGTATTGCGCTCACCGGTCGGGCCGGGAAGCGTCACCATGGCGCCCGCCGGAGAAAACGCCGCCAGCCGGTCGCACATCGCTGCGAGCTCCGGGGCTGATTGCCGCGCCCACGCGCGCAACGCGTCGAAGGGCGCGAGCTTCGATTGATGGGCCTTGAGCGAGCGGCGCACCCCGGCCTCGTCGAGCGCTCGCAACTCCTCGACCGCCGCATCCGGCGGGCACGCCGCGAGCAGCCGGTGGAGGTAGAAGGGGCCGCCGGCCTTGGGACCGGTGCCCGACAGCCCCTCTCCGCCGAAGGGCTGCACGCCGACCACGGCCCCGACGATGTTGCGGTTCACGTAGATGTTGCCCACCCGCGCGCGCGACACGATGCGATCGATGGTCTCGTCCACCCGCGAGTGCACGCCGAGGGTGAGCCCGTACTCGAGCGCGTTGATGCCTTCGATGAGCGAGTCGAGCGAGTCGCGGCGGAACCGCACCACATGCAGCACCGGGCCGAACACTTCGCGCTCGAGGTCCGCGAGGCGGTCGATCTCGATCAGTGTCGGCGCGATGAAGGTGCCGGGGGACGCAGGCCGGGCGTGCGCGCTCGCCTGGTGCACGCGAAATCCCCGGCCGCGCATCTGGTCGATGTAATCGGCAAGCATCTTTCGCGCGGGCTCATCGATCACCGGGCCCACATCGACCGCGAGGCGCTGCGGATCGCCCAGCACCAGCTCCTGCATCGCGCCGCGCAACATCTCGAGAACGCGGTCCGCGACATCCTCCTGGAGGCACAGCACGCGAAGCGCCGAGCAGCGCTGCCCCGCGCTGTCGAACGCGGACACCGTCGCATCCGCGACCACCTGCTCGGCGAGCGCCGACGAATCCACGATCATCGCGTTCTGCCCGCCCGTCTCGGCGACGAGCGGCACGGGCCGTCCGTCGGGATCGAGCCGCCCGGCGAGCGAGCGCTGGATGAGCCGGGCGACCTCGGTGGACCCGGTAAATACCACGCCTCGCACGCGTGAATCGGCGACGAGCGATGCGCCCACGGTCTCGCCGGGACCCGGCAACAGCTGCAGCACGTCGCGCGGCACGCCCGCCACATGCAGGATGCGCACCGCCTGGGCTGCGATGAGCGGCGTCTGCTCCGCGGGCTTGGCGAGCACCGGGTTGCCGGAGGCGAGCGCGGCGCTCACCTGCCCGGTGAAGATGGCGAGCGGGAAATTCCACGGGCTGATGCACACGACAGGCCCGAGCGGCCGGTGGGTCTCGTTGACGAACCGCGCGCGCACCTGGCCCGCGTAGTAGCGCAGGAAATCCACCGCCTCGCGCACTTCCGCGATCGCGTTCGCGTAGGTCTTCCCCGCCTCGCGCACGATGAGTCCCATGAGGCGCGGCATCTCGCCCTCCATCGCGTCGGCGGCGCGCTCCAGGCAATCGGCGCGCTTCGCCGGGCTGGTCGCACGCCACACGCCCGCGGCCGCCTGGGCGGCCTGCAGCGCCGCGTCCACGTCCTCGGCATCGGCATCGACCACCTCGCCCACGATGTCGCCGGGGTTGGCGGGATTGCGCACCGGCGCTCCCCCGCGGCTGTCCCCGCGCGGCGTGCGCGTCGGCTGCGCGCGCCACGGCTCCACTGCGGTCCCGACCAGCTCGCGGGCAAGGGCCGCGAGCGAAAGCTCGTCGCTCAGATCCATTCCCCTCGAATTCGGACGCAGGTCCCCGAAAATCCCGCGCGGCATCGCGATCTTCGGATGGGGTAGCCCCAGCCTGCCGCCCGCGCGCTCGATGCCGCGCACGACGGCGATCGGGCTTGCGACCAGGTCCTCGAGCGACACGTCCGGATCGGCGATGCGGTTGATGAACGACGTGTTCGCCCCGTTCTCGAGGAGCCGCCTCACCAGGTAAGCCAGCAGCGTCTCGTGCGTTCCCACGGGCGCATAGATGCGGCAGGGGCGTGCGAGCTTTCCCTCCGCCTCGCTGCCGACGACCTGCGTGTAGAGCGGCTCTCCCATGCCGTGCAGGCACTGGAACTCGTACTGGTCCCGCGGGTAGGGGCCCGCCATTAAGTAGATCGACGCGAGCGTCTGCGCATTGTGGGTGGCGAACTGCGGGAAGATCTCGGCGGGGGCGGCCAGCAGCTTTCGCGCGCAGGCCAGGTAGGAAAGGTCGGTATAGACCTTGCGCGTGTACACCGGGTAGCCGTCGAGGCCCTCGACCTGCGCGCGCTTGATCTCGGAATCCCAGTAGGCGCCCTTCACCAGGCGCACCATCAGGCGCCGGCGCGTGCGCCGCGCGAGGTCCACGAGGAAGTCCACGACGAACGGACAGCGCTTGCCGTAGGCCTGGATCACGAAGCCCACCCCGGTCCAGCCCTCGAGCTCCGGCTCGTGGCAGAGCATCTCGAGCAGGTCGAGCGAGGGCTCGAGGCGATCGGCTTCCTCGGCGTCGATGTTGATGCCGATGTCGTAGCGCCTGGCGAGCAGCGTGAGGGCCTTCATGCGCGGATAGAGCTCTGCAAAGACCCGTTCGAGCTGCGCGTACGAATAGCGCGGATGCAGCGCGGAGAGCTTGATCGAGATTCCGGGGCCCTCATAGGGCCCGCGGCCGGCGGCCGCCGCGCCGATCGCGTGGATCGCGCGCTCGTAGGAGGCGTAATAGCGCTCGGCGTCGGCGCTCGTCATGGCTGCTTCGCCCAGCATGTCGTACGAGTAGCGAAAACCCTGGGCCTCGAAGCGCCGGGCATTCTCGAGGGCGTCGGCGATGGTTTCTCCCGCGACGAACTGCTTGCCCATGAGGCGCATGCCGATATCGACCGCCTTGCGGATCACGGGCTCGCCCACTCGCGCGGTGACCCGGGTGAGCGCGTTCGACAGGCCACGCTCGTCGTGGGTGGCGACGAGTCGTCCCGTGACCAGCAGGCCCCAGGTGGCCGCGTTGATGAAGGCAGACTCACTGCCCCCGAGGTGGGCGCGCCAATCGCCTCGGCCGATCTTGTCGCGGATCAAGGCATCCCGCGTCGCCGGATCCGGGATGCGCAGCAGCGCCTCCGCGAGGCACATGAGGGCCACACCCTCGTCGCTCGACAGCGAGAACTCCTGCAGCAGCCCCTGGACCACGTTCTCGCGCGAGGCGCCCGGCTGGCGGGCACGCAGCCCCGAGACCAGGCGCAACGCAAGAGCCGTCACCGCGCGGTCCTGCTGCGGATCGAGCTCAGCCAACGAAAGGAGGGGCACCAGGCAATCCGGCTCCGGGCGGCGGCGCGCGCCAGTAATGGCCTTGCGAAGCGCAGTCCGAGCCGGGAGGCTCGAGGCGAGCTCGAGAAAGGCGGGAATTACTGCTGCGCCTTCTGCGCGTCGTTGAGGACCTTCATGGTGCCGTTGTATTCCTCGATGGCCGCATTGGCGGCAGCTTCATTCGCCTTGATGGTGACCTTGCGGTCCTCGAGGTAGGCGTTCAGGCATTTCTTGTAGGTCTCGAGGTCGGCCTGGAAGCGCTTCGCCGTCGATGGCTCCTGCATCATGCGCGGGCCGGGAAGCACGGGCTTGGGCTCGCACTTGTGCTTCGGCACCTCGGGCGCGGTCTGCGCGAAGGTGAACGTGGTGGTGGCGCCGAGGATCAGGGCGGTAGCGAGGGACAGGCGTTTCATGGAGAAAACCTCTCGTGGGAATTTGGTGGCGCGTAGATTAACGCAAAACCCCGGTCAATCGCTGACCGGCACCGTGTAATTGAGCGCGAGCCGGCCGCCATCGGGATAGATCGTCTGCCCCGTAAGATACGACGCGTCCTCGCTCGCCAAAAAGACTGCGACCCGCGCGATCTCCCCGGGTTCCCCCATCCGGCCGATGGGGGTGCGCGACAGGATCTTGCGCTCCGCCTCCTTGTTGCCCAGCACCGCGGTGCGCGCGAGCTCGGTCAGGATCGTCCCCGGGCCGATGCCGTTCACGCGGATGCCGTGCTTCGCGAGCGCCACCGACATGACCTTGGTGAGCTGGTTGATGGCGCCCTTGGAGACGACGTAAGGCACCTGGTTGGGAATCGCCAGCACCGCGTTGACGCTCGACATGTTGATGATCGCGCCGCCCCCGCCCTGCTCGACCATCTGGCGCGCGGCCGCTTGTCCCGCGAGGAAGGCGCCCTTCAGGTTCACCGCGAGGACGCGGTCGAAATCGGCCTCCTCGAGATCGAGGAATTCCGCGGCGTGAACGATGCCCGCGTTCGCGACCAGGATGTCGATCCGCCCGAAGGCCTCGACGGTGGCCGCCACCGCGCGTTCCACGGCGGACTTCTTCGAGACGTCGCAGGCAATCGAGGAGACCGCGCCTGCGATCTTCGCGGCGGACGCCGCGACGCGGGCCGGATCGAGGTCCGAGAGCATCACCTTCGCGCCCTCGCGCACGAATGCTTCCGCGCAGGCGAATCCGATCCCCTGCGCCGCCCCGGTGACCAGCGCCACCTTGTCCTTGAGTCGCACGCGTGGGCCTACTTGATCGGCTTGATGAGGTCGAAATTCAATGGAGCGTTGGGTGCAGGCGCGCCCTTGCCCGGCTTGGTGACCTCGGCGATCTCCCCGCAGAACGCGTCCAGCTTCGCGGGGCAACTCGCCTTCACGCGCGAATAGACGCTCTCCCGGTCGTCCGCCGCGGCGGGGCTGGCCAGGTGCTTGTGGATCCAGGCCTTGTAGTCTGAGTCCTTCGCCACCGCGCCTGCCACGGAGTCGACGTTCTTCCATTCCACCATGAGGCGAAGCAGCGCATCGGTGTAGAGCTCCTCCACCGGTCCGCTGTCGCAGTGGCGGTAGTCGGCGTAGGTCTTCTGGAGGCTGGGCCAGCTCACCACGCGCTCGATCGCCTTCTCCGCGGCCGCCGCGTCGCCCTTGCTGCACACCTTCTGCGCTTGCGCAGGCACTGCCACCGCTGCGGCGAGGCAGCAAAGCAACAACCGCAGTTTCTTCATTTCAGGCTGCCCTTCCCGGACGCCGTCCGGCGTTTTCCAGCCGCGCGCGTACCGCGCGCACGATGCCCGCCGCGTCGAGCCCGCAATCGGCGAGCAGTTGCTGCGGGTCCCCGTGCTCGACGAATGCATCGGGCAGACCGAGCATCACGACCGCGACCGCGAGTCCGTCGGCCGCCAGCGCCTCGGCCACCGCCGAGCCCGCGCCTCCCGCAATAACGCTTTCCTCGACCGTTACGATGACGTCGTGGGTGGTGGCGAGCCGGAAGGCGAGCTCGCGGTCGATGGGCTTCACGAAGCGCATGTTGGCGACGGTGGCGTTCAACGCCTCCGCGGCCTCGAGGGCAGGCGCGAGCATCGAGCCGAATGCGAGGATCGCCACGCGCTTGCCCTCGCGCCGGACCTCACCGCGCCCGACGGGCAGCGCCTTCATCTCCTTCCTGATCTCGACACCCGGACCCGCACCGCGCGGATAGCGCACCGCGCTCGGGCCGTTGAGTCCAAAGCCGGTGAAGAGCATCTGGCGGCACTCGTTCTCGTCGGACGGTGCCATCACCGTGAGGTTCGGGATGGCGCGCAGGTACGTGTGGTCGAAGGCGCCGTGGTGCGTGGGGCCGTCGGCACCCACCAGGCCGCCGCGATCGAGCGCGAAGACAACCGGGAGATCCTGCAGCGCCACGTCGTGGATCAGCTGGTCGTAGGCGCGCTGCAGGAAGGTCGAATAGATCGCGACCACGGGCTTGCGGCCCTCCACAGCGAGGCCGGCCGCGAACGTCACCGCGTGCTGCTCTGCGATGCCGACGTCGAAGTAGCGGTCGGGAAACGCCTGGGAGAACTTCACCAGCCCCGAGCCCTCCCGCATCGCCGGGGTGATGCCGATCAGGCGCTCGTCCTGCCGCGCCATGTCGCAGAGCCACTCGCCGAAGACCTGGGTGTAGGTCGGCCTGGGCCGCGTGTCCGGCGGCGGCTTCGCTTTCACGATACCCACGCCCGGGTCGAACTTGCCGGGGCCGTGGTAGCTGATCGGGTCTTCCTCGGCGAGCTTGTAGCCCTGGCCCTTGCGCGTCACCACGTGCAGGAACTGCGGGCCCTCGAGGCGCTTCACGTTGGTCAGCGTGTCGAGGAGGACCTCGAGGTTGTGGCCGTCGACGGGACCGGTGTAGTTGAAGCCGAACTCCTCGAACATCGTCGAGGGCGTGATCATGCCCTTGGCGTGCTCCTCGAATCGCTTGGCGAGCTCCTTCATCGGCGGCGAGACCGAGTCGAGCACCTTCTCCGCGGTCTTCCTGGTGGCGGCGTAGAAGCGCCCCGACATGAGCTTGGCGAGGTAGTTGTTGAGCGCGCCGACGTTCTCCGAGATCGACATGTCGTTGTCGTTCAGGACCACGATCACGTTGGCGCCGGACTGCTTGGCGTTGTTCAGGGCCTCGAAGGCCATCCCGGCCGTCATCGCGCCGTCGCCGATCACGGCGACCACGTGGCGATCGGAGCCCTGGCCCTTCGCCGCCACCGCCATGCCGATCGCCGCCGAGATCGAGGTCGACGAATGCGCGGTGCCGAACGTGTCGTAAGGACTTTCCTCGCGGCGCGGGAAGCCCGCGATGCCGCCCTTCTGGCGCAGGCGCTTCATGCCTTCGCGCCGGCCGGTGAGGATCTTGTGCCCGTAGGTCTGGTGGCCCACGTCCCAGACGAGGCGATCGTGCGGCGTCGCGAAGACGTAGTGCAACGCAATGGTGAGCTCGACCGTGCCGAGGTTCGAGGACAGGTGGCCGCCGGTGCCCGAGACCGAATCGACGATGAAGGCGCGAAGCTCGATGGCGAGCTGCGCAAGCTGCTTGCGATCGAAGCGCCGGAGGTCGGCGGGATCGTTAACCGACTCGAGGAGGGGATAGGAGCTCATGCGGTTAGCGTCATTCTAACGCTCACGGTGGACGATGAATTCGGCGAGGCGGCGGAGCCTCTCCGCACTGGCGTCGAAGGAGGCCAGCGCCGCGAGCGCGTCGGCGAGAAGCTCGTCGGCGAAACGCCTGGCGGGAACCAGTCCCATCAGGCTCGTATAGGTGGGCTTGCCATTCGCCTTGTCCTTCCCGGCGGTCTTGCCGAGGGTTTCCGCGTCGCCCTCCTCGTCGAGGATGTCATCGACCACCTGGAAGGCGAGCCCGATGCACTTGGCGTAGCGGTCCAGGTTCTCGAACCGGGCGGGGGGCAGCTCCGCGCCGCAGTACGCCCCCATGAGGACGGAGGATCGGATGAGCGCGCCGGTCTTGAGGATGTGCATATGCTCGAGCTCGGGAAGAGAGAGAGTCTTGCCCACGGCATCGAGATCGATCGCCTGGCCGCCCGCCATGCCGCGCGAGCCGCACGCGACGGCGAAGAGCTGCACCATCTTGAGCTGGGTATCGGGGTTGTCCGCGAGCCGATGCTCGGCGAGGAGCTGGAAGGCGAGGCTCTGCAGGGCGTCTCCCGCGAGGAGCGCCGTCGCCTCATCGAACTCCACGTGGCAGGTGGGCTTGCCACGGCGCAGCACGTCGTCGTCCATGCACGGCAGGTCGTCGTGGATGAGCGAGTAGGCGTGGATCATCTCGACAGCCGCGGCGGGAATCCTGAGGCGTTCGGCCGGGGCACCGGTCAGCTCGCCCGCCGCGAACACCAGCATGGCACGCACCCGCTTGCCGCCCCCCAGCGTGGAATAGCGCATGGCGTCGTGCAGCCGGTTCGGGGACACCTGCTGCGCGGGAAGGAGCTCGGTCAGGGCCGCCTCCATCCGGCCGGCCACCTCGCGCGACCAGGCCTGAAATTGCGGAGTGCTCACTTGTCCTTGTCGCCGGGCGCGAAGTCGCGCAGCGCGCCGCCTTCGAGAATGGCGATACGCGCCTGGGCGTCGGTCAGGCGGGACTCGCAGAACTTGAGCAGCTCGGTGCCGCGCTGGTAGGCGGCGAGCGATTCCTCGAGGGGGAGCTTGCCGTCCTCCATGCGGTGGACGAGGGCTTCGAGCTCCTCGAGGGCTTTTTCGAAGGTCAGGGCGTCGCCGGGGGCGGCGGAAGTGGGGGTCTGGGGCATTGGGAGACAGGCGGGGCGGGGGGTTGCGATCGTAACCGGATTTTACACGAAGGTCTTGAAAGATAAGGGAACTCGGCCCAGAATGGCGGTCTGAACACCAGTAGCACGGGACGGAGCTGCAGAGTTAAAAGCTAGCTGACTCAATTGCCCGCTTGTTGTTTTCATCTTCGATTCCTGGGGGTGCGGATAATGACGGATCTCGCGAGTCAGAAAGCGCTCACGCGCTCGGCTCCAAACCTGCCTCTTTCGTGGTATTTCGACCCGAAAGTGGCGGAAGTCGAACAGAAACTCCTTTTCGCCAAAGGTCCCGGTTACGTCGCCCACGAGCAGATGGCGCCGATCCCCGGCGACTATCGCGTGCTCGACTGGAGGAACGCCGGCGCGTGGTCGCTCGTGAACAACGGCGGCCGCCACGACCTCGTCTCCAACGTCTGCCGCCATCGGCAATCGATCATGCTGAAGGGCGCCGGCAATTTGCCGGGCGGCACCATCACGTGCCCGCTGCATCGCTGGAGCTACGACAGCGAGGGCAAGCACCTCGGCGCCCCGGACTTCCCCGAGAAGATCTGCCTCGACCTGCCGCGCCAGGGCCTGCAGAAGTGGAACGGGATGCTCTTCAACGGCAAGCGCGATGTGGCGCGCGACCTCGCCAAGCTCGGTGTCGCGAGCGAGCTCGACTTCGAGGG
>JANMYH010000094.1:0-2196 GCA_031381925.1 Burkholderiales bacterium
CGGGCTGCGGCGGATCTCCTGGCGCGGCACCGCCCGCCCCGAGCCCGGGATCGCGAGCACCTCGCGCAGCACCACCAGCTTGCTGCGGCCCTTCACGAAGACCTCCATCGGCTCGCCGGCGGTGACGAGGTCCGCGCAACGTTCGTAGGTACTCTCGCTCACCAGCACCTGCCCGCGAAGGCTGAAGGATTCGATCCGCGATGCGAGGTTCACCTCGTCGCCGATCACGGTGTACTCGGAATAGAGGTCGGAGCCGAGGAGGGCGGACATCACGCGGCCCGTGTTGATGCCGATGCCGAAGTACATCTCCGGCAGGCCATTGCCCTTGTGCTCCGCGTTGAGCGCCTCCATCGCGCATTGCATGTCCACCGCGCACGACACCGCGTTCATCACGCCGTCGTTGGCGCCGCGCGGGCTCTCGAAGAGCACCAGGATCGAGTCGCCCATGAACTTGTCGATGGTGCCGTGGTGCCGGAAGATGATCTCGCTCATGCCCACGAAGCAGCGATTGAGGAGGTCGAGCACGGTGGCGGCGGGATGCTGCGACGAGATGGCGGTGAATCCGCGCAGGTCCGCGAGCAGGATCGAGACTTCACGGACGAGGTAGTTGTCGCGCTTGCCGCTGCCGGCCAGCTGGCCGAAGGCGCTGTGGAGCACCTTCTCGACGCGCGCCTTCGCCTTCGGTGGAAGGCTCTTGCCGATCTCGTCGGCGACGATATCCTGGATCTGGCGCAGGGCTTCGTGGACGACGGGGTCCCTCATCGGCCTTACTGTACCCCGATTATTTTCCCCGGGTCTGCGCCATCAGCTTCGTCCCGAGCATCGGCCTCAGGTGCGGGAAGAACGGCTCGGTCTCGCCATCGCTCACGAAGGACATGGCAATCACGTTGCGGGTCTCGCGGTCGCCGCGCTTCATGCCCTCCTCGAGGCAGGCGAGGACCACCTGCACGTCGTTGAGGGAGGGCGCATCGGGAAGCGGGATACCCATCCGGAAGAGGGAGCCCACGTGGGCCAGCACGTCAGCCATGAAAACGTGGGGAATCAGCACGTCGAAGTTGCGCACATGGAGCCGCCGCATCTCGCGCAGCGCCGGCGAGCCGGTGCACAGGCGCTCGACGAGCTCGACGTTGGTCACGGGCAAGCCCTGCGAACTCAGCCGACCGCGGGCTGCCTGATCGTGCCTCCGAACTGCAGGGCGTAGCGCGTCCAGCCGAACCGCTCGGTCGTGCCGAGGTGGCGGATCCAGCGCTCGTTGCAGGCGTCGCACTTGTAGATGTTGTGGCCGGGGTACGGGCCGCTCACGTAGAACTTGAGGTCGGCATGGCCGTTCTCGCCGGTTGCGCCGGCCAGGCACTTCTCGCACATTTGCGTCATGGGGCTCTCGTTGGGCAGGGTGGTTCCTGCACAGTGTGCGCCTATTGTGAAAATCTTCCCGGAATGTTAGGAGCCGGTTGGATTCGCCTCGGAAGGCGATACAAATTACCGGCAAGTGGCGCCCTCCTACGCCCGAATGAGCGTTACACCGACAAATGCCGTCGCCTTCCGGCTGTCTTACGGGTCAACGGGAGCATGGGGCTCCCGCCAGGCCCCCTCAACGCTTCAATGACCGGAAAAGGAAAAATCCCATGTCCATCGGCATGATCATTCTCATCATCGTGGTGCTGATCCTGGTCGGCGCAATCCCGACGTGGCCGCACAGCAGGAGCTGGGGCTACGGGCCCAGCGGCATCGTGGGCGTCGTCCTGGTCGTGCTGCTGATCCTGCTGGTCCTGGGCAAGATCTAGTCGCGCCAAGACCCTGCAGGTGCCCGTTGCGGGCCGTTATTTGTTGTCCGCGACGGGCGGCGGGTCGGACGGGGGCGAATCGTCCTGCGGCGGCGCGTTCTCGGCGGCCTTCTGCTGCTTCTTCGCTTCCTTCTTCTGCTTCTTCACCAGCTCGCGTTGGCGCTTCTGGAATGCGTAGTTGGGCTTGGCCATCAGGACGTCTCCTTGTGTGAACGCAAAAAAGCCCGGTTACCCGGGCTTGTTTGACGGGTCCGCGAGCCGAGGCCCGCGGAACGTCTCAATCAACCGCTTTGATGTTCGTGGCCTGCAGGCCTTTGGGGCCCGTAGTCACGTCGAAGCTGACCTTCTGTGCTTCCTTGAGGGACTTGTATCCGTCCATCTGGATCGCCGTGTGGTGGGCAAAGAGGTCACC
>JANMYH010000053.1:0-4688 GCA_031381925.1 Burkholderiales bacterium
GGATCTCTTCGGCGCGGTGGTGACGGTGCCCGCCTATTTCGACGACTCGCAACGCCAGGCGACCAAGGACGCTGCGCGGCTCGCGGGGCTCAACGTGCTGCGCCTGTTGAACGAGCCGACCGCCGCGGCGATCGCCTATGGGCTCGACCACGGCTCCGAGGGCACGTTCGCGATTTTCGACCTCGGCGGCGGCACCTTCGACATCTCGGTCCTGAAGCTCACCCGCGGCGTCTTCGAGGTGCTCTCGACCAATGGCGACTCCGCGCTCGGCGGCGACGATTTCGACCAGGCGATCGCGAGCCACTGGCGCGCGAGCCACCAGATCGCCGACGCGAAGGGGGGCGACACGCGGCGCCTCCTCGCGGCAGCGCGCGAGGTGAAGGAGGCGCTCTCGTCGCAGGAGGCCGCCGATATCCGCGTGACGCTCTCCTACGGCCAGAAGCTGCACCTGCACCTCGGCCGCGCGGAGTTCGAGCACTTCACGGCGGCGTTGGTGCAGAAGACCCTGGGACCGACGCGCAAGGCTCTGCGCGACGCGAAGCTCGAGCCGCGCGACATCGACGGCGTGGTCCTGGTGGGCGGCGCCACCCGGATGCCGCACCTGCAGCGCGCGGTGGAGAAGCACTTCGGCAAGGCGCCGCTCAAGGACCTCGACCCCGACCAGGTGGTGGCGATCGGCGCCGCGATCCAGGCCAACGTGCTCGCGGGCAATCGTGCGCCCGGTGACGACTGGCTGCTGCTCGACGTGATTCCGCTGTCGCTCGGCCTCGAGACCATGGGCGGGCTGGTCGAGCGCATCGTGCCACGCAACTCCACCATCCCGGTGGCGCGCGCGCAGGAGTTCACCACCTTCAAGGACGGCCAGGTGGCGATGTCGATCCACGTGGTGCAGGGCGAGCGCGAGCTGGTGTCGGATTGCCGTTCGCTCGCGCGCTTCGAGCTGCGCGGCATCCCGCCGATGGTGGCCGGTGCCGCGCGCATCCAGGTGACCTTCCAGGTCGACGCCGACGGGCTGCTGTCGGTCGCGGCGCGCGAGCAGGCGAGCGGCGTGGCGGCGGCGATCGTGGTGAAGCCCTCCTACGGCCTCACCGATGACGAGGTCGCGCGCATGCTGAAGGAAGGCTTCGCCCACGCGACCGAGGATCGCGACGCGCGCGCGCTCGCGGAGCAGCGGGTCGATGCCGAGGCGCTGCTCGGCTCGATCGACGCCGCTCTCGGGCGCGATGGCGATCTGCTGATCGCCGCGGAGCGCGCGGCGATCACCGCCTCCATGGGAGCGCTGCACCGCCTGCGCGAGGGTTCCGACCACCGCGCGATCAAGGCGGGCGTGGAGGAGCTCAACCGGGCGAGCGAGGCATTCGCCGGGCGGCGCATGGACCGCGCGATCACGGCCGCGCTTGCTGGTCGCCGCGTGGACGAGATCGCGCGATGAGCACGCTCAAGGTCCTGCCCCACGAGACGCTCTGCCCCGCGGGCCTCGAGATCGAGGTCGAGGTGGGGGCGTCGATCTGCGACGCGCTCCTCGACCACCACATCGAGATCGAGCACGCCTGCGAGAAGAGCTGTGCGTGCACCACTTGCCACGTGATCGTGCGCGCCGGCTACGAGGGGCTCGACCCGCCGACCGAGAAGGAGGACGATCTCCTCGACAAGGCGTGGGGCCTGGAGCTCACCTCGCGGCTGTCGTGCCAGGCGCGCATGAAGCAGGCGAACGTGACCATCGAGATTCCCAAGTACACGCTGAACCAGGTAAGCGAGACCCAGCGATGAAATGGACCGACAGCCGCGAGATCGCGATCGCGCTCGCCGACAGGTTTCCCGACGTGGACCCGGAGCGCGTGAATTTCGTGGACCTGCGCGGGTGGGTGCTGGCCGTCGACGGTTTCGATGACGACCCGAAGCGCTCGGGCGAAAAGATCCTCGAGGCGATCCAGGCGGCCTGGATCGAAGAAGTCTCCTGAGCTTCAGGCGCCGCCCAGGTTGATGGGAGGCGGTAGGATGGGGCCCTCTTAGTCCGCGGGGGAACCCGGAATGACGCCCTTCGTTCGCTTCATGGCATCGCTGGCGCTGGTCGTAGCCGGCAGCGCGTTCGCCCAGAGCTATCCGAGCCGTCCGGTGAAAGTCATCGTCCCCTGGCCGCCTGGCCAAGCGACCGACGTCTCGGCACGGGCGTTCGCCGAGAAGCTCACCACGGCGATGGGCCAACCGTTCGTGATCGACAATCGTGCGGGCGCCGGTGGCACCATGGGCACCGAGGTCGCGGCGAAGTCGACCCCCGACGGCTACACCATCCTGGCGGGCTCGAGCGGGCCCATCTCCATCAGCCCGAACGTGCAGAAGGTGGGATACGACCCCGACAAGGACCTGGACCCGATCTGCCTCATGTCGACCAGCCCCTATGTGCTCGTCGTGCATCCGTCGCTTCCCGCAACCTCGGTGCCCGAATTCATCGCCCTGCTGCGCGCCAGCCCCGGGAAATACAGCTTCGCCACATCGGGCACAGGTTCAACGAGCCACCTCATCTCGGAGCTGTTCAACTCTTCTTCGAAGATCGTCGCGACCCACGTGCCCTACAAGGGCAGCGCCCAGGGCCTGACCGATGTGATCGCGGGCCATGTGACGTACACGTTCGAAACGTCCGCCGCGGTCGTGGCCCACGTCAAGGCGGGGCGCCTCAGGGCCCTGGGGGTTTCGAGCGCCAGTCGCGCGCTGTCGCTGCCCGAGCTTCCCCCGATCGCCGAGGCCGCGAACATTCCCGCCTTCGACCTGCGGGCATGGATCGGCCTCGTGGCACCGGCCGGCATTCCGCGCGACGCGCGGGCCCGCCTCGTCGCCGAGAGCCACAAGATCCTCGACACGGCCGAGATGAAGGAGCGTCTGCTCGGGCTGGGGCTGGAGCCCGGCACCCTCACCGCCGTGCAGTTCGCGGAGTTCGTGAAGGCGCAGAACGCGCGTTTCGGTGCGATCGCCCGCCAGGCCGACATCAAGGTGCAATGAGGGCCATCGCGAGGCGCGTCACGTGGAAAGCAAGTAAAGCGATGCCGGCCATCACCCGCATTTTCGCGATCCTCGCCGCGGCGCTGGCCCTCGACGCCGCCGCGCAGGCCTATCCCAGCAAGCCGATCCGCATGATCGTGCCGCTCGCCGCCGCGAGCGCCGTCGACAATGCGGCACGCATCGTCACCACGAAGATGTCGGCGAACATGGGCCAGCAGATCGTGATCGAGAACCAGCCGGGGGCGTCCGGGCAAATCGGCGCGGACCGCGTCGCGAAATCCGCTCCCGACGGCTACACGCTCGGCGGTTTCAACGACAGCATCATGACAATGCTGCCGAACATGGGCGGCACGCTCCCCTGGGACATCCTGCGGGATTTCGAGCCGGTGTCGCTGGTGGCCACGATCGAGTGGGGCCTGGTGGCCAACAACGAGTCACCCTTTCGAAGTGCGGCCGACCTGGTGGCTGCAGCCAGGGCGCGCCCCGGCGAGATCAACTTCGGCTCCGGCGGCAACGGCAGCCCGCAGCACATCGCGATGGCGCTCTTCGCCTCGAGCGCCGGGATCCGCCTCACCCACGTGCCTTACAAGGGCGCGTCGCAGGCGGCGCTCGGCGTGGCGGCGGGCGAGGTGCCGGTGGCGTTCCAGGGGCTGGCGACGGTGGCGGGGCTCGCGCGCGGGGGCAAGCTGCGCCTGATCGGCGTGACCACCCCCGCGCCGCTGCCGCAGTTCCCCGGCGTCCCCACGGTTTCCGAGTCGGGCCTCGCCGGATTCGAATTCAACTCCTGGTTCACGGTGATGGCGCCCGCCGGCACGCCCAAGGAGATCGTCGCGCGGCTGAACGCCGAAATCCGCAAGGCGCTCGCCGATCCGGAAGTGCGCGCGAAGCTCGTCGACCAGGGGCTCACCGTCCGCGGCACCACGCCCGAGGAACTGGGAGCGGCCTCGCGCGAGCAGCTTGCGCGCTATGCGCGGCTCATGCGCGACGCGGGTATCAAGGGCGAATAGCGGCGGTTTGCCATCGGCGCCCCGGACGGGGTAGCATCGTCCGCGCAGCTAACCGGAGGAGTAAAAACATGAAAACCCGCTCGCTTTGGGTCGCGGTGGCAGCCGCGTCCCTGTTCCTGCACGCTTCGCCCGCGCTCGCGCAGGCGCAGAACATCGACAAGCTGAAGCAGATGAAGGTCTCCGGCACGGACCTGAACATCCCGCCCGTGCCGCAGACCGGCGCCAACGCGGCCGCGATCCGCGAGAACCTGAAGCGGGTGAAGCTCCCGGCCGGATTCCGCATCGACCTGTACGCGATCGTGCCCGACGCGCGCCACATGGCGGTGGCCCCGTCGACCAACATGCTGTTCGTGGGAACGCGCAAGACCACGGTCTGGGCGGTCACCGACCGCAACAGCGACGGCATCGCCGACGAGGTGAAGGCGTTCGCCCCTTCGCTCAAGTTCAGCGTTCCCAACGGCGTGTGCTGGACGCGCGATGGCTTCCTCATCGTGGTCGACCACAATCGGGTGCTCAACTTCCCGGCGGCGGAGTTCTTCTACGAGGGGCCCGACGTCGCCGTGATCGAGGTGGTCCCCCAGGGCAAGCTCATCCCGGTGGAAGAGGAGTCGTACAACCACGGCGCGCGCACCTGCCGCGTCGGCAAGGACGGCATGCTCTACATCACGCTCGGCCAGCCCTTCA
>JANMYH010000071.1:0-30384 GCA_031381925.1 Burkholderiales bacterium
GTATTCACCAACGTGCGTTCGCAGGCCGAGGCCTGGTACCAGGGCTTGCTCGAGGCGCGTCCCGATTGGGCGGGACTCATCGGCCTGCACCACGGCTCCCTCGACGCCGACGTGCGCAAGTGGGTCGAGGCGGGCCTCAAGGAAGGACGGCTCAAGGCCGTCGTCGCCACCTCGAGCCTCGACCTCGGCGTCGACTTTTCCCCGGTCGATCGCGTGCTGCAGATCGGCAGCCCCAAGGGCGTTGCGCGCCTGTTGCAGCGCGCCGGGCGCTCGGGCCACGCCCCGGGGCAGGTGAGCCGAGTGACCTGCGTGCCGTCGCACGCGCTCGAGTTCGTCGAGGCCGCCGCGGCACGGCGCGCGGCGCAAGCCGGCCGCATCGAGGCGCGCACGCCGGTGGACCGCCCGCTCGACCTCCTCACGCAGCACCTGGTCACGATCGCTGTCGGCGAGGGCTTCGAGGAAGAGGCCATGAAGGCGGAAGTGCGCTCGGCCCGCGCGTTCCGCGACCTGACCGACGCCGAGTGGCGCTGGGCACTGGATTTCGTCACGCGCGGCGGCGACGCGCTCAAGGCCTACCCCGAGTATCACAAGGTCGAGCGCGACGAAGCGGGCGTCTTCCGCGTCCCCGACGTCGCCATTGCGAGGCGCCACCGCATGTCGATCGGCACCATCGTCTCCGACGCGGCGGTCAACGTCCAGTACATGCGCGGCAAGCGCCTCGGCAACGTCGAGGAGTCGTTCATCGCGCGCCTCGCCAAGGGCGACAACTTCATCTTCGCCGGACAGCTGCTCGAGTTCCTGCGCGTCGAGAACATGACGGCCTACGTGAAGGCCGGCAAGCCCGGCTCGGCGGTGATCCCGCGCTGGGACGGCGGCCGCTGCCCGTTGTCGAGCGAGGTGTCCGAGGGGATCCGCGAACTCCTCGAGCTGCACATCGAGGGCCGCGAGAACGAACCCGAGATGCGCGCCGTCAAGCGCCTGCTCAAGCTGCAGCACGCCTGGTCGCGGGTGCCGAAGCGCCACGAGATGCTCATCGAGCAGACCGAGACCCGCGAGGGCCACCACATCTTCTTCTATCCGTTCGAGGGCCGGCAGGTGCACATGGGGCTCTCGGCGCTCCTTTCTTACCGCTTCGCCAAGACCCGCCCGGCGACTTTCAGCCTGTCGTTCACCGACTACGGCTTCGAGCTCGTCTCGCGCGAGCGTTTCGAGCTGCTGCCGCTCCTGAAGGGCGGCATCCTCTCGACCGACCACTTGCTCGAGGACATGTTGGCGAGCCTCAACGCGGCGGAGCTCTCCAAGCGACAGTTTCGCGAGATCGCGCGCGTGGCGGGCCTCGTTTTCCAGGGCTACCCCGGCCAGCCCAAGACCAACCGGCAGGTGCAGGCGACGAGCGGCCTCATCTGGGAAGTCTTTGCGCGCTGGGACCCGTCCAACCCGCTGCTCGGCCAGGCCGAACGCGAGGTGCTCGAGCGCCAGCTCGAGTTCTCGCGGCTCGCCGAGGGGCTGCGCCGCATGGTGTCCGCGCCGATCGTCTTGCGACAGACCCACAAGCCTTCGCCTTTCGCGTTCCCGATCATGGTCGGGCGCTTCCGCGAGAAGCTCACCAGCGAGAAGCTGCGCGATCGCGTGCAGCGCATGCAACTCGAGTTCGACCGCGCCGCCCCCATCGCCCCCACGGAGCAAGGTGCCCTCTTCGGATGAGTTTTTCCTCTGCGTATCCCCTGCGTATCCTCTGCGTTACAACCCCCCGTCTCCAGTACGGGTAACGTGGAACGTCAGCCGCTGTTTTTGGAACAGAGGATACGCAGAGGGTTCGCAGAGGTTCGCAGAGGAAAGATTCTGTTGATGATCGAGTGCACGGTGGTGGGCGAGAAACTGGTGCTGTTGCCCGAGCGAGCGGTGTATTGGCCGGTGAAGAAGGCATTGTTCGTGGCGGATTTCCACCTCGGCAAGGCGGCGAGCTTCCGCAAGCTCGGCATCCCGCTGCCCACGGGCACGACGCGGGAGAACGTCGCCCGCCTCGACCGCGCGATCGAGGCCACGGGCGCCCTGGAGATCGTCTTCCTCGGGGACTTCCTGCACAGCGCCGAAGGGCGCGCGTCGCGAACCCTTGCCACCTTCTCCGAGTGGCGCGAGCAGCGCCGCACCGTGGCGCTCACCATCGTGCGCGGCAACCACGACAAGAAGGCCGGGGACCCGCCGTGCGAATGGGGCGCGCGCTGCATCGAGGCGGGCGAGGCGCTCGGACCCTTCATCCTCAACCACGAGCCGGGCGCGAGCCGCGGCGGCTACGCGCTCGCCGGGCACATCCACCCCGCGGTGCGGCTCACGGCCGCCGGCGAGAACGCGATCCGACTTCCCTGCTTCTGGTTCGGCGCGCGTTACGGTGTGCTGCCGGCCTTCGGCGCGTTCACCGGCAATGCCGAGGTGCGCCCGCGCCGCGGCGACCAGGTCTTCGTGATCGCCGAGCAGGAAGTCCTGCAAGTGGCTTGACCGCCGACGTGATGAAGGCGGCGCAGATGCCCCGATTGCCCGACGAGCTACTCCCCGAGCGCGCGAACGAATGCCGCCGCATTCCCGGGACGCGCCTCGTCGGGTTCACGCTCGAGGGACTCGAGAGATTCGTGGCCGCCCATCCCAACCCCGAGGCGGGGCGGCTGGTGCTCTGGGCGCGGCGCGACGTCTTGGGTCCCGGGAAGAAACGCCACGGTCGATAGGAGCGGACAATCAATGAGATTCCAATAATCAATTGGATTGGGCAATGGGTGCGCGGCACAATCGCCGCACACCCAACGAGGAGCGCCCCATGTCCGACCGTCCGATCCTGACCACGAACTTCGGCCAGCCCGTGGCCGACAACCAGAACAGCCTCACCGCGGGCCCGCGCGGCCCGGTCCTGATGCAGGACATCCACCTGGTGGAGAAGCTCGCGCACTTCAACCGCGAGCGCATTCCCGAGCGCGTCGTGCACGCCAAGGGCTCCGGCGCCTACGGCAGCTTCCGCGTGACGAAGGACATCACCCGCTTCTCGAGCGCGAGGCTATTCGAGCGCGTCGGCAAGGAGACGCCGGTGTTCCTGCGCTTCTCCACCGTGGGCGGCGAGCTGGGCTCGGCCGACACCGTGCGCGACCCTCGCGGCTTCGCCGTCAAGTTCTACACCGAGGAGGGCAACTGGGACCTGGTCGGCAACAACACGCCCGTGTTCTTCATCAAGGACCCGCTCAAGTTTCCCGATTTCATCCACACGCAGAAACGCAATCCGCAGACGCACCTCAAGGACGCGAATGCCGTCTGGGATTTCTGGTCGCTGTCGCCCGAGGCGCTGCACCAGATCGTGATCCTCATGTCGGACCGGGGCACGCCCGACGGCTACCGCCACCTGCACGGATTCGGCAGCCATACGTTCAGCATGATCAACGCCCAGGGCGAGCGCGTGTGGGTCAAGTTCCATTTCAAGTCGAAGCAGGGCATCAAGAACCTCTCGCCGGCCGAGGCGGCGTTGTTCGCCGGCACCGACCCCGATTATTCGCAGCGCGACCTGTTCGCCGCGATCGAGCGCAAGGAATATCCCCGTTGGCGGGTGTGCATCCAGGTGATGACCGCAGAGCGCGCGGCGAGCTTCCGCTGGAACCCCTTCGATCTCACCAAGATCTGGCCCCACCGGGACTTCCCGCTCATCGAGGTGGGCGAGCTTGAGCTCAATCGCAACCCGAAGAACTACTTCGCCGAGGTGGAGCAGGCGGCCTTCTCGCCCGCGAACGTCGTCCCCGGCATCGGGTTCTCGCCCGACAAGATGCTCCAGGGCCGGTTGTTCGCCTATAACGACGCGCACCGCTATCGCGTCGGGACGAACTACGCCCAGCTGCCCGTGAACGCGCCGCAGTGCCCCTTCCACAACAACCAGCGCGATGGCTCGATGCGCTTCGACGGCAACGGCCTGGACGGCTCGAGCTACGAGCCGAGCACGCTCGCCGCGGCGCCGGCCGAATCGCCGCGCCATCGGGAGCCGCGGTGGGAGCTCGGCGCGGCGGCCGCGGACCGCTACAGCCACCGTGACGAGGAAGACCATTTCACGCAGGCCGGTGACCTCTTTCGCCTGATGAGCGCCGCGCAACAGGACCAGCTGATGGACACGATCGCCGGCTCGATGAAGGGTGTCACGCGCGCCGGCATCGTCGAGCGGCAGATGGGCCATTGGGTGCGCGTCGATGCGAGGCTCGCGACCGGCATCGCGATCCGCCTCGGGCTCAAGGTTGCTGCGGCTGCGGCGAAGGCGCCGGCGTAGGCCTTAGCGCTGGGGCGGGAGGATGTCGCCGAAGCGCGGCACGAACACGCCGCGCTTGCGGTCCTCGAGGAAGTGCTCGAGGGTGCGCCGGACCATGGCGAAGGCGATCTGGTCCCAGGGAATCTCGTCCTCGGTGACGAGCTTGACCTCGAGGCTCTCGATGCCCGGCGAAACGTCGGCGTCGAGTAGCTTCGCGAGGAACATCATGTAGACCTGGCTGATGTGGGGGATCGAGTAGACCGTGTAGAGGTCCTCGATCTTCACCCGGGCGTTGGCTTCCTCGAGCGCTTCCCGGGCTGCGCCGTCGCTCGCGGACTCGTTGTTCTCCATGAACCCCGCGGGGAGGGTCCACAGGCCGTATCTAGGCTCGATGGCACGCTTGCACATCAGGATGCGGTCGCCATATACCGGGAGGCAGCCAACCACGATCTTGGGATTCTGGTACTGGATTGTGCCGCAGGTGTCGCAGACCGCGCGCGGAAGCGAATCGCCCTCGGGGATTCGGTAGGCGACGGCCGAACCGCAGCTGTTGCAGAACTTTATCAAGGTGGGTTATGTTATCATAACCCCATGAAATTTCAGTAGAAAAGCAGCAAAACCATGCACCTGGCAGTGACCTCGGCAATCGCCGCGACAATCCTCGGCCTGGCGGCTCCGGCGCTCGGCCACGAGGCGTTTCTCGCTCCCCACATGGCTCCGATCGAGGCGGTCGCCCTCGGAGCTCCGGGGGCAAAAGCGGCTGCGCCGCGGGTCGAAGCATCGGGGCTGTTGCGCGTGGCCGACGTGCGGGCACTCCCCCATTCCACCCCGATCGCCCAATGGACACCGATCGCAGGGGGCTTCGTTGCGCGCCTGCGCGCGACTTCCGATGCTGCCGAAGGCCTGCGTGTGAGGCTTGACCTGGGCGTCATGCCCGGGACGATGGAAGTACGCGTGCAAGGCAGCGATTCGGCGCGCGTGGAGACGATGGCCCTCGATCCGCTGATCTCCACCGAGGCCTGGACGCCGTGGACCGAGGGGCCGTCGCAGCTGATCGAGATCTTCAGCGCGGTCGCGCCCGCGACCGACGCGGTGCGCATCGGCGCGTTGCTCCACTTCACCGATTCGCCCTTCGCCAAGGCCGCGGCCACCTGCACCATTTCCACCGCGTGCGCGAGCGGCGAGCCGGCGCTCGACGCGATGATCGCCGAGCGCAAGAAGTCCGTGATCAAGCTGCAGTTCGTGAATGGCGGCGGCGGATTCACCTGCACCGCCACGCTGATCGACACCCCGCGGCGCCCCTCCGCCTATGTGCTGACGGCCAACCATTGCGTCGACGCGCCTTCGGTGGCGACGACCATCACGGCGTTCTGGTTCTACGAATCGACCTCGTGCCAAAACTCCGCCCCCGCCCCGGGCCGCATCCAGTCGGCAACCGGCATGCAGCTGGTGTTCACCAACTTCAACGTCGACGCGACCCTGCTGCTGATGAACCAGGCACCTCCAGCCGGCGCCGTGTTCTCGCCGGTCAACCCGGCCGTGATGGTCGCGGGTTTGCCGGTGGTGAGCATCAGCCATCCGCACGGCGACACGGCGCGCTGGGCCACCGGAACGAGCGGCGAGCTCCTTCGCGACAACGAACGGCCCTACGACATGTACAGCGTGAATTTCGCGCGCGGCATCATCGAGCCGGGGTCGAGCGGGTCCGGCATCTTCACCCAGGCGGCCAACGGGCGCCTAGAGCTGCGCGGCATCCTCTCGCAGGGCGCGATCGACCTGAGCTGCGCGCAGCCCACCCTCTTCACGCTCTACAGCCGCATGGAAGTGTTCTACCCCCAGATCGCCCAATACATCGGCGCGGCATCGGTCACCGCGGACGACGCCCCCAATCGCCCGCAGGACGTCACCGCCGCGGTTTCGCCGACTCCCCTCGACACCCGTACCGAGCCCCTGGTGCTCGCCGACCGGCGCATCGACTACCCGGGTGACGTCGATCTCTTCAAGTTCACGATCGCCGCGAGCACCTGGGTGAGCGCCTTCACGCGTGGCTCGCAGGATACGGTCGGCACGATCCTCGACAGCAACGGAATCGCGCTCGAAGCGGTCGACGATGCGCAGCGCGGCGATACCAACACCGGCATCACGCGCGAGCTGGGCCCGGGAACCTATTATTTCAGCGTGGCACACTGGACGCCCGGGCTGACCGGTGCTTACGACCTGCACCTGCGCACCGACCGCGTCAACGAGAACTACACCGCGCTCTGGTGGAACGCCGCTGAATCGGGCTGGGGCATCAACCTCAATCACCAGGGCAACATCTTGTTTGCCACCCTCTTCACCTACAACACCGACGGCTCGCCCGTCTGGCTGGTGATGTCCAACGGCGCACGCCAGCCCGATGGCTCCTACGCGGGCACGCTCTACCGAACGACCGGGCCCGTGTTCAACGCGTCGCCCTGGACCGGGTTCACCCCGCAGGAAGTCGGCACGATGCGCCTCGCCTTCAGCACCCCGGAGGCGGGGACGCTCACCTATACGTTCAATGGAGTGCCGCTGACCAAGAGCATCACGCGGCAGGCATTCAAGGAGCCGGCGACGTGCACGTGGTCGGCGTTCGATCGCAGCTTCGCGCGCAACTTCCAGGACCTCTGGTGGAATCCCGCCGAAGCCGGGTGGGGTGTGAACATCACGCACCAGGAAGACACGCTCTTCGCGACGCTCTTCACCTACGCGGCCAATGGCCAGCCCTTGTGGCTGGTGATGTCCGACGGCGCACGCCAGGCCGATGGCTCCTACTCGGGCACGCTCTACCGCGCGACCGGTCCCGCATTCAACGCCGCGCCCTGGACTCCCATCAACCCCATCGTCGCGGGAACCATGTCGTTCACGTTCTCCGACGGCAATTCGGCGAGCCTCGCGTACACCGTGGACGGCGTTCCAGTCACGAAGCAGATCAGCAGGCAAGTCTTCTCGATTCCGAAGACGCAGTGCGAG
Source organism: Burkholderiales bacterium (assembly GCA_031381925.1). GTDB lineage: Bacteria > Pseudomonadota > Gammaproteobacteria > Burkholderiales > Usitatibacteraceae > Usitatibacter. The sequence goes on from JANMYH010000071.1 coordinate 7,262, forward strand.
TCCTGAGCGCCGCGACCGAAGCCGTCATCGAGTCGCTCGACCACGAAGGGGTGGGGGTCGCGCACGTCGAGGGGAAAGTCATCTTCATCGACGGGGGCGTGACCGGCGAGCGGGTGGAGTTCGAGCGGCGGCGAAGCCGCGGCAACTTCGACCTCGGTTCCGTCACGCGAGTGCTGCGGGAGAGCTCCCAGCGCGTGAGCCCGCGATGCCGCTATTTCGGAATCTGCGGCGGGTGCGCGATGCAGCATGTCGACGCAGCCGCGCAGGTGGCCGCAAAGCAGCGCGTGCTCGAGGACAACCTCGCGCGCATCGGCAGGGTGAGTCCGGACCAGATCCTGCCTCCGGTCCTCGGCCCCTCATGGGGATATCGAAACCGCGCGCGCCTGTCGGTGCACTACGTCGCCAAGAAGGGCGGGGTGCTGGTCGGCTTCCACGAGCGGCGCTCGAGCTTCGTCGCGGACACCATGTCCTGCGAGGTGTTGCCGCCGGCGGTGTCAAAGCTGATCCCGGAGCTGCGCGAGATGTTCACCTCGATGCAGCTACGCGACCGGATCGCGCAGCTCGAGCTCGCCGTGGGCGAGGACGTGACGGTGCTCGTGGTGCGCAACCTCGAGCCGCTCCCCGAGGCGGACGCCGCGAAGTTGCGGGATTTCGCCGATCGCCACGGCATCCAGTGGTGGCTGCAGCCGAAGGGCCCCGACACCGCGCAGCCGTTCCATCCGCTCGACTCCCCGCCGCTCGACTACCGGCTGCCGGAGTTCGGCCTGCGGATGCGATTCCGGCCCACCGATTTCACGCAGGTGAATGCCGGGGTCAACCGCGTCCTGGTGAAGCGCGCGGTGGACCTGCTCGATCCCCAGCCCCACGAGCGCGCGGGGGACCTCTTCTGCGGGATCGGCAATTTTTCGCTCCCTCTCGCCACGCGCGCCGCTTCGGTGGTCGGAATAGAAGGCGCCGCGGGACTGGTCGCGCGCGCCACCGAGAACGCGCGGTTGAACGGCCTGGAGGCACGCGCCTCGTTCCTCGCGCACGACCTCTATACCGATGCCGCGGGAGCGCTCGCGCGAATGGGGGCTGTGGACAAGCTGCTCATCGATCCGCCGCGCGACGGCGCGATGGAAATCTGCAAATTGCTGCCCGAGCCGGGGCCGCAGCGCATCGTCTACGTCTCCTGCAGCCCGTCCACCCTCGCGCGCGACGCGGGCGTGCTCGTGAACGTGAAGGGTTACCGCCTCGCCGCCGCGGGCGTGGTCAACATGTTTCCCCATACCGGCCACGTCGAGTCGATCGCGCTTTTCGTGAAGTAACCGGAAAAAAAAGGGCGCCCGACGGCGCCCTTTGAGGAGACTGCGATACTTCAGTCGCTGCTGCCGCCGGTGATGCCGAGCAAGGCGAGCAGGTTGGCGAACACGTTGTAGACATCGAGGTAGATTGCGAGGGTGGCGCTCACGTAGTTCGTCTCGCCGCCGGTGACGACCCGGTTGATGTCATAGAGCATGTAGGCCGAGAAGATGCCGATGGCGATCAGCGAGATCGCGATCATCAGCCCGGGAACCTGCAGGAAAATGTTCGCGAACGACGCCACGAGAAGCATGATCACGCCGACGAACAGGAACTTGCCCATCGGGGCGAGATCCCGCTTGATCGTCGTGGCAAGCGTCGCCATCGTGGCGAAGACCGCGGCCGTACCGCCGAAGGCGAGCGCGATGAGGCTCACACCGTTCGACAGCCCCAGCACCGCGCCCAGCAGGCGCGAGAGCATCAGGCCCATGAAGAACGTGAAGCCCAGCAGCAGCGCCACGCCCCAGCCCGTGTTCTTGGTCTTCTCGATCCCGTAGAAGAATCCGAACGCGATCGCCAGGAAGGCGACGAAGCCCCACCCGGGGTTTGCGGCCAGGAAGGTGAACTTGAGCTGCACGCCGATCCAGGCACCGATGACCGTCGGCACCATCGACAGGGCGAGCAGCAGGTACGTGTTGCGCAAGACCCGGTTCTGGGCGAGCGCTGGCGACGACGCCGTCCGGCCTTGCACCATGATCGGGGATTCGGGTTGCATGTGTTCTCCTTGGAGATCGGTCGGGTCTGGATCGACCCATGATTAGAGTATGGGACCACGGGCCCGCTTTCAAGTCCCCAGCATACCCCACCTCGCGGCAAAAATTACGTGTAAAAACAATAGAGTCATCGACATTGCGATGGGTCCGGACCAAAATGGTGCGTCGAAACGACGTTCCCCGGGGCTCGCATGACGATGTTCTCGCGCCTGCGCAAGGCGGTTTCCACGGAGTCGGCGGGCGTGCGCGCGATGCTGACGGCGCTGCAGGACGCGATCACGCGCACCGCGGTCGGCGCGGCGCGCACCTCGATCCGCCTGGGGTCGATCACCGGGCAGATCCGGCGCACCAACGGCGCCCTCACCGAAATGCTGGGCACCGCCGGGGGCCTCAATGACGATATCCAACGCGTAGCGGGGTCCTCGCAGCACACGCGAGAGGCCGCGCGCGAGATGCAGCAGGTGACAGCGAGCGGACGTGAGCTGAGCGAGGCCGGCTCGAGCTCCGCCCGCGAGCTGCAGTCGCAGATGGGCGCAACCGTCGAGCGCATCGATCGACTGTTCGAAAGCGTCCAGGCGGTCCTGCAGGTGAGCAAGATCATCGACGACATCGCCCGCCAGACGCAGCTGCTGAGCGTGAACGCGTCGATCGAGGCGGCGCGTGCCGGCGAGCAGGGACGCGGCTTCGCGGTCGTCGCGAAGGAGGTCGGCTCGCTCGCGGAGAACACCGCCAAGCGCACCCGAGAGATCAAGGCGCTGATGGAAACCATCACCGGCGACCTCGGGCCCGCGCGCGAGGCCGTGGGCAAGAGCCAGGGGCTGGTCGAGAGCACCGCGACCCATGCGCGCGCCGTGGGCAAGGGCATGGAGCGGCTCACGACCCTGGCCGCGGATGTCGCGACCCACATGCAATCGATCGCCGGTGCGGTGGAGACGCAGCGCGAGGGGATCGAGGAGCTGTTTGCCAAGCTGAAGGCGGCCACCGAATCGGCGGGCGCCATCAGCGACGACGCGCAGGCGCTGACCGATTCCACCTTCGCGCTTTCGGAGCTCACCGAGGAAACCTTTCGCCATTTCGGGAAGGTCGACACCGGCACCGTGTTCCACCGCGTCCTCGACCTCGGCCGCGAGCTCGCGCGCCGCAGCACCGCGGCCTTCGAAGCCGCGATCGACGCCCGGCGCTGCTCGCTCGACGACGTCCTCGCCCTCGAGTACCACGAGATCAGGGGCGCGGACATCCGCAGCCTCGCGCATCTCTTCGACGTGAGCCGCGTGCCCCAGGAAGGCTTCCAGCCGCCGAAGTACCACACCCGCTACGACGCGATCGTCGACGTGGACCTGCAGCGGGTCATGGACGAGATCAAGGCGCGCGAGCCGGCGCTGATCTTCGCGCTGGTGATCGACCTGAACTCCTACGGCCCGATCCACAACCGCGAGTATTGCAAGGACTGGACCGGGGTTGCGTCCCAGGACCTGGTCGGCAACCGGATCAAGCGCTTCTTCACCGACCAGCGCGTGCTGGTGCGTGGCGCGCGCGTGGGCCTCGCGCAAACCGCACGCCTGCCGGACCGCGCGAGCCGCGACGATTTCTCGCGCTCCGGCTGCGACCTGGGCGAAACGCCCGCCGCGGCGGCGCAGTTCCTGGTGCAGACCTATGCCCGCGACACCGGCGCCATCGTGACCGTCCTCACCGCGCCGATCTTCGTGAAGGGACGGCGCTGGGGAGCGGTGCTGCTCGGGTGGAATTCCGACGGCGCTCGGTGATCGCTTAGAATTCGGGCGTTGTTCTCCCTCTCCCTTGGGAGAGGGCCCGGCGCTCGGCTCCCTCTCCCTTGGGAGAGGGCCGGGGAGAGGGTGATTCAACGGAAGGTTGGCCGAGCGGTTTAAGGCACCGGTCTTGAAAACCGGCAACGGGGAAACCCGTTCGTGAGTTCGAATCTCACACCTTCCGCCACCGTTGACCGGCCACTCGCCACCTGAACGGGTCGATGGGGGGCGTTGTCGCGATGCCGTCAGCTCGAAGGCTTGGAGCAATGTGGCTATCGCGCCCTAACTAGTCGTCGAAGCCAATACGTTAGGCCGCACATCGAGGAATGCCGCGGCGCGCTCGGCGCATAATCCGAGCCTCATCGAGTTCAAGGGAGCCTAAGCATGCCGAGCGCCGTCGTCGAGGTCCGACGCAGCTATACGCCGGAGCAAGAGACCTACCTTCTTCAAAGCGTTCATGACGCCGTCGTCCGCGCGTTCGAAGTCTCTCCTGTTCGTCGGAATGTCACGCTCGTCGTCCACGAGCCTCATCGCTTTCTCGGTCGCACTGACTGTCAGGCGCCGGACCGACTCACGAACGTGAGCATCTTCCTTCTCCCCGGGCGCTCCGTGAATGCCAAGCGCAGGCTCTATCGCCTCATTACCGAGGCGCTTGCCGTCTTCGGCATCCCGCCGGACTGCGTACTCATTCGCCTCTTCGAACTGCCCCCTGAGAACTTCGGTGTTCGTGGCGGCCAAGCGCTCTGCGATGTCGAACTCGGCTACCCCGTCAACGTGTAGCCATGCCCAAGCACCAAGCTGAGCCGGAAAAGCGCAAAGCGCGGCCTATCAGGTCGTTCAACCGGACACGCCGAGGCAAGGCGCCTTGCGCCGTCGTGCCGGTTAACTCTGCGGTAGCCGGAAGCGAAATAAGGTGACTGTCGAAGCGCCAGCGAAGGCTGAAAGATCCGTCGCCTCGGTTACGCCTGCGCCGTATGGCGGCGTGCTATTTATACGGTCCGCAGTCCAACTAGGAGGAACAGCATGACAACGAGACGTGATGTGTTGCTTGGCGCGATCGCCGCCAGCGCGCTTGCCCGCACGGGATCGGCATTCGCCCTGCCTTCGCAGCCCTCCACACCGGTCAACTTCCCCATCCCGCCCGGCGCGTGCGATTGCCATACGCACATCCACGGCGATCCCGCAAGATTCCCGTGGTTCGAAGGGCGCGTCTACACGCCCGAGCTCGCATCGCCCGAGGAGATGAAGGCGCTACACAAGGCGCTGCACATGCAGCGCGTGGTGATCGTCACGCCGAGCGTCTACGGCACCGACAACTCCGCGACACTTTTCGGCGTGAAGGCGCGCGGCGGGGATGCGCGCGGCGTCGCCGTGATCGGCCCCGGGAATTCGGATGCCGAGCTCGATGCGATGGAAAGAGCGGGCATTCGCGGCGTGCGTGTGAATCTCGCGACCGGAGGTACCAATGATCCGGACGAGGCGAAGCGGCGCTTCAACGCCGCGGTCGATCGCGTGAAGGATCGCGGCTGGCACGTCCAGGTCTACACAAACGCGTCGATGATTCCCCTCATCAAGGAAACGTTTGCCGCGGCTCCGGTCACAGTAGTCTTCGACCACTTCGGCGGCGCTCAGGCAGCGGCGGGTGTGCAGCAGCCCGGATTTCCGGAGCTGGTCGAGCTCGTGAAGTCGGGCAAGGCATACGTGAAGATCTCGGGCGCGTATCGCGCCTCCAAACTCGGCCCCGAGTACAGCGACGTGGTCCCCTTCGCGAAGGCCCTCATCGCGGCGAACCCCGATCGCATCATCTGGGGAACCGACTGGCCGCATCCGGATTCGGTCACGCCGCCGGGAAGGAAGCCGACCGATGTCACTCCGCTGCTGCAGATCGACGATGGAAAGCTGCTGAACCAGCTGGCGGTGTGGGAACCCGACGCGGCCGTCCGCAAGCGGATCCTGGTCGACAACCCGGCGCGGCTCTACAAGTTCTAGCGCTTGAGCAGCGCTCTCGAGGAGGCGCCGCCCGGCAGCGGGCCGCTTGGACAACATGGAGCGCTGCCTAAGGTAGAAGAGCTCATTCCAGAGTTGCGGCGCCGCGGCATCGAACTTCCGGACGGTGTCGCTCGGGTTAGCGCCTTTGGCGACTCCGCTGAGCTATCCGAGGAACTGCTCTGCCTCATCCGCGAAGGCGGCAAGCGTGGCGGGGCGTCGTTGGTTTGGGCTCATGAGGCCGACTCGGAGCCATTACCAGGTGTCGGGGAAATTGAGATCGTCGTAAACCATCTCAACGCGCCCGTTCTCGTTACGCGAACCATATCGGTTGAGATCGTGCCATTTAACCAGGTCACCTCACAGTTTGCTGCACGAGAAGGCGAGGGCGACGGTACTCTTTCGTATTGGCGCACGGCGCACTGGGCGTTCTTCTCACGGGAGTGCCAGCGCATCGGCCGCGTGCCAAGTGAAACCATGCCGGTGGTGTGCTCATCGTTTGAGGTGTTGAATGTCGTGCCAGAGTCCCAGGCGGTCTAACAATGCGTTGGAGCGGACGCTTTAAGCTGTTGATTCTCAACCCTGGTCCTCCAACCCCTGCGTCCACCGCGCCCCCTCCCGATGCCCATGGATGTGCTCGTAACCCTTCTGGGTCAGGAAGTAGGAGGAGCCGGACTCGACGACGCAACCGTCGTTGACGAGCTCGGTGAGCGCGGAGCCGAGCATTTCCTCGGTCATGTCGCCCCTCGCGGTCGCCAGCCGCCAGAACCCGTCGGGCTCAAAGGCGCCGCCCACCTTCGCGTCGCGGAGCGCGAAATGGGCCAGGACGTCCTGGGCAACGCGGCTGTGCATGGGCAAGGGCCTCCCAACCCCGTACCAACGTACAGAGTGTACGCCGCTTTGTGCGGTGTCGTACACGCCCACGCGCGACTGTAAGCTGGGGCGATGAGAGTCGAAGACCAGGTGAAGCGCGAGCTCGACGCGGTCGTGGGCAAGCGGTTCGCCCCGCCGCGCAACCTGCGCGCCACGCTGCTCAAATGGGTGCTGTTCGCGATCCTCGGGGTAGGCGCGGCAGCTGTCGTGATGACGGTCCTGCACACCCACCTGACTCAGGCGCAGACCGCTCCAGGCCCCAAGAAGCCCGTGACCATCCGCATCGTGCCGTTGCAGTAAAGCTCAGTTGCCGCGGCGAACGCCGCCCATCCGTCCGACGGCGGTGCACGCGCCGCTGAAGGCCACGGTGTAGCGCATCGTCAAGCCGCCGATGCCGCCCTGGACCTCGGTCGCGATGAACGACTGGGCCGGCCCGTCGGTGCACGTGCCCGCGCCCTGGATCGTCCCCATGCGCCCGTTCTGCACGTACGCGCCCGAGTAGTTGCAGGTGTATCCGTTGCCTTCCTCGCGCACGGTCACCGCCGAGGCACCGTCGTGCGAGACGGTGATGTAGGCGGGCGATTCGAAGTACCCGTCGCGCCCGCCGCAGCCGGCGAAGTTGCCGAGCGAGCCGCCGACGTACACGCCGGTGACGTTCTCGTAGCGCCATGTCTGCCGCTGGATGTTCTTGGTGATCGTGGTGTTGCCCACGGTATAGGTCAGCACCCCGGAGCTGATCTGGCCGGCGGTGAAGGTCACCGTGCCCACGGGGGTCGCGACGACCTGGCTTTCGTCGAATGTCGGTGCGGCGTAGTAGGGCCCGGTCGCGGAGTAGAGCGGGCCGCTGAAGGTCACCGCCCCCGAGCCGCTCGCGCCCAGGTACGTGGTGGCGGGGCCCACCAGCCATCTCGGCTCGCCGTTGGCGACGTAGATGAAGAGCGTCACGAAGATGATCTGGTTCTGCTGGGTGAGCGTGACACCCCAGCCTTCCTCGTTCGGATTGAACCAGAGGTCCGAGAAATCGGTGGTGGGCGTGGCGGCTTGGGTCGATAGGCAAAGGCAGGCGCACAGGGCGGCCAGGAATCGCATGGGGGAGGGTCCGGGTAGTTATTGCGTAGTGGGTAATGGTAACTTAACGTCGGTTTCCATCGGAGATGCGCCATGAAACATGCCCTAGCACTCATTGTGGCCGCCGTGGCGATGCCCACGGCAGCGCAGGACGCGAAGACCTGGCTCGAATCCCAAGGGCTCGCTTCCGGCGAAATAAAAACCTTCCAGGAGTTCGAGGCGCTGGTTGCACGCGTCAAGGGCGCGACCGACCCCAAGGCCGCCGAAGAGCGCGTGGTGATCCTCAAGCAGGGCAAGCCCGTGTGGCAATCGAACCCGAAGGAGACCGATCCCGGGTCGAAGTGGACGATCCACTCGGTCGGCCGCGACCTCGACGGCGACGGGCAGCCCGACATGCATTTCTCGAGCCACAGTGGGGGCGCGCAGTGCTGCACCACGCACCACGTGCTGCGGCTCAAGCCCCAGGTGAAGCGCCTCGCCGCCTACTCCGCGGGCAGTGTCGGCGGTGGCGACTTCCTCGAGGTGGCGGGACGCAAGGCGCCGGTGATGATCTCCGCCGACGATTCGTCCGCCAACGCATTCGCGCCTTATGCGAACTCCTACTTCCCGGTCATGATCCTCGAGGTCGGCCCCAAGGGGCGGCTGCAGTTCGCGCGCGACCTGATGCAGTCGCGGCTCCCGGCGCAGCCCCCGCCCGTCTGCGCGACGCCGACCGCTGCCGCCAACCCGTGGCTGAAGGAGCGCTGCGGCGAATACACCGGCACGCGCCGCAACGAGCGTTCCAAGCAGATCCAGGCGCGCCTCGCGTCGCTCAAGGCGGGCCGCTCCGCCGACAAGCTCAAGTGGGAGGACTACTTCGAGAACGGCGTGCTCGCGGCGGTCTCGGCGGAGATCAACCGCTATACGTACACCGGCCACGGCAACGCCGGCATGCTCTGGCTCGAGCAGGTGTGGCCGGGCAACGACGCAGTGAAGGTGAAGTTCGTGAACACGCTGCGCCAGACCCAGGCGAAGAGCGTGTTCGCCGAGGACCTGAAGGGGCTAGCCTCCGACTACCGCTAGCCGCGCCTGCAGCAGCCGCGTGACCGCGGCCGCGGTCATCGGGCGTGCGAGCAGGTAGCCCTGCGCGCGGTGGCAGCCGAGCCGCTGCAGGGCGGCGAGCTGCTCCTCGGTCTCGACGCCTTCGGCGATCACGTCCACGCCGAGGCTGCGGGCCATCGCCACGATGGCGGTCACGATCGCCGCGTCGTCGGGATCCACGGTGAGGTCGCGCACGAACGACTGGTCGATCTTCACCGTGTCGATCGGCAGGCGCTTCAGGTACGCGAGCCCCGAGTAGCCGGTGCCGAAATCGTCGATGGCGATGCCGACCCCGAGTGCGGCGATCTGGTCGATCGCCTGGCGCGCCTCGCCCGCGCCCTCGATGATCACGCCCTCGGTGACCTCGAGCTCGACCAGCGTCGGATCGATCCCGGTTTCCTGCAGAACGCGCCGCAATCGCTCGACGAAGCTCGAGCGCGACAGCTGGTTGGCCGACACGTTGACCGAGATCCCGATCCGGCGTCCCGGCGCCTGCCAGGTCTTCGCCTGGCGCAGGGCCTCCCGAAGCACGAGCTCGCCGATCGGCACGATCAGCCCGGACTCCTCGGCGGCGGCGATGAATTCGCCCGGCATGACCAGCGGGCCATCGGGTGGCGCCCAGCGCACCAGCGCCTCGAACCCGGTGATCGAGCGGTCGCGCAGGTCGAACAGCGGCTGGTAGTGCACCTCGAACTCGGCGTTCTCGAGCGCGCGCCGCAGTGCGTTCTCCAGGGACAGGCGCTGCTGCGCGGCCACGTTCATGTGCTGGGTGAAGAACTGGAAATTGGCGCGCCCCGAATCCTTCGCGTGGTACATCGCGGTGTCCGCGTTGCGCATCAGGGTTTCGGCATCGGCACCATCGCCGGGATAGAGGCTGATGCCGATCGAGGCGGCGACGTGCAGGTCGTTGCCGTGCAGGTGGAAGGACGCCGCCAGCACCTCGAGGATCTTGGCGGCCACCACCGACGCGTCGGCGGAGGACTCGAGCTCCGGGATCACGATCACGAACTCGTCGCCGCCCACGCGCGAGACGGTGTCGCCTTCGCGCACGCACACCAGGATGCGGCTTGCGACCGACTGGAGCAGCCGGTCGCCCAGCTGGTGGCCGAGCGAGTCGTTGATCGTCTTGAAACGGTCGAGGTCGATGAACAGCACCGCGAGCTGCGAGCTGTTGCGGTGCGCCTGCGCGATCGCCTGCTGGATGCGGTCGCGCAACAGCACCCGGTTCGGCAACCCGGTGAGGGCGTCGTGATGGGCCATGTGGGCGACGCGCTGCTCCGCGACCTTGCGGTCGCTGATGTCCATGGCCACGCCAACCATGCGGACCGCGCGACCGTCGGCGTCGCGGTGTACCTGCGCGCGGTTGGCAACCCAGTGCACCGAGCCATCGGGCCAGACCACGCGGTAGTCCATCTGCAGATCGCTGCCCTGCCTGACCGCGTGCCGGATGGTTGCGTCGAAGAGATCGCGGTCCTCGGGGTGCAGGCGCGCCTGCATTTCCCGGTAGGGAACCAGGGGAGCGTCGGGGCCCATCCCGAACAGCACCGACAGGCCATCGGAATAGTGGAACCGGTCGGTGTCGCACTCCCAGTACCACATGCCCATCTGCGCGGCCTCCATCGCGAGGCGCAGGTGCGATTCGCTTTCGCGCAGCGCCTGCTCGGCTTGCTTGCGCCGCGAGATGTCCGCGATGGTGACCATGGTGCCGCTCACCTTGCCGTCGGCGGCGTGGATCGGCGCGATCGACATCATGACGTCGAACACGTGCCCGTCGCGGCGCATCCGCTGGGTGTCCTCGATGACGATGGTCTCGCCCGCCTCGGCACGCTTGCGCATCGCGTCGGTCGCCTCCCGGAGGGATTCGGGGACCAGGGACGTGCTGGTGTTGAGGACCTCCTCCTCGGTCCAGCCGAACATGCGCTCGGCGGCCGGGTTCCACATGCGGATCACCTTGTGGGTGTCGCGCGCGATGATCGCCATGGGCGCGGCGTGGATCACCGCGCGCAGCCGCTCGTTGCTCTCGCGCGTGTTGGCCTCGAGGTGCTTCCTCTGGGTGATGTCGACGATGACGCCCACCAGGCCCGCGACCGCCCCCGAAGGATCGAAGAAGGTGGCCTTGTTGAACAGCACGTCGCGGCGCGTGCCGTCGCGCGCATCGGCCACGCTCGATTCGTAGACCTGCGTGCCCGGCTGCTCCAGCAGCTCGGCGTCCGAGACCTGAGAGCGATCCGCGATGTCGCTCGGCGCGATATCGAATACCGTCTTGCCGATCAGCTGGTCGCGCTCCACCCCGATGTAGCTTTCGAAGGCGCGGTTGCACCCGAGGTAGCGCCCGCTCGCGTCCTTGAAGAAGACGGGGTTGGGAATCGCCTCGATCAGCTGCTGGCTGAAGGACAGCTGCGTACGCAGCTCGCGAGTCGCCCTCTGCGCGAGCGCGAGCGCTTCGCTGCGGGTGCGCGCGAGTGCCCGCAGGATCCCGTAGAGCAGCAGCGAGACCATGAGGCCGGCGCACAAGGCGAGCAGCGGCAGCGGGCGCAGCCAAGGGCTCAGGACCGGGTCGCCCTCGAGCTCGACCTGCCACTGCCGCCCGGCGAGCGGCAGGTCCCGGACATTGCGCGGGCGCCACTCGACGAACGAGAACGCGTGGTCGGGTACCGGCGCGGAAGGGGAGCGGTAGAAGATCGTGTCGTCGGATGGAGCGTACTTCGGCGCTCCCACCTCGCCCCGGTCGTGGATGCGCATCCGCACTCCGGCCACCACCGGGTCGGTCATCATGCCGGCGAACATGTCGTCGACCCGCAAGACGACGTTCACGAACCCCACGAGAAGCTGGCGGCGCTCCTCGATGGTCCGTGGGCGTTGCGTCCCGAAGACGGGCAGGTAGAGGACCAGGCCGTAGCTCGAGCCGGTTTCCTGGGCCAGGCGGTAGCGCCCCGTCATGGTCGGCTCGCCGGTGTCACGCGAGCGTTGCGCGGCGGTGAGCGCCCCGGCGCGCGTGCGCAGGTCGAGCCCGAAGGCGGGCTCGTTGCCGTCCATGGGCTCCACGTAGTCGATGACCCAGTATTCGCCGCGGCGCGCCTCCGGCGGCTTGATGTCGAAACCGGGATACCCGCCGGGCTTCGTGGAGCGATCGGAGCGCACCCCGCGCACGAACGCGTCGCGATCCTCGTCCCAGACCCGGCGGATGAGCTCGACCGCCTGGACGCCGGGCAGGCGGCGCCCGAGGTCGAGGGCGCTCACGTAGGTGTGGAATTCGAGGCGGGAAAGATGCGCCTCGTGGTTGGCGAGCGCGTCCAGGCCGTAGAGCAGGTCGATGTAGCGCGCGATGCGGCGCTCGACCACGTTGGCCGCGAGGTGCGCCTGGTTGGCGAATTCGACCCGGCTCTCCTGCAGCACCTGGCGCCCGACGAGGAACCACGCCAGCAGCGTGGCACCTATGCCGCAGGCGAGGGCAATGCGGGCGACGCTCTGGGGCCGGAGGTAGGTCTTCATGCCGGAAGGAGAAGGCGTCGAGATAGAATAGCTGCTTTTGCCTGCAAGCCGAGCCCCCTTGTCACTGATCGTCCAGAAGTACGGCGGCACTTCGATGGGAAGCCCCGAGCGAATCCGCGAAGTCGCGCGCCGCGTGGCGCGTTTCGCCGCCGAGGGCCACCAGCTGGTGGTCGTTCCATCCGCCATGTCGGGCGAGACCAACCGGCTGATCGCGCTCGCGCGCGAGCTGCATCCCGATCCCAGCGCCAGGGAGCTCGACGTGATCGCTTCCACGGGCGAGCAGGTCTCCGTGGGGCTCCTGGCCCTGGCCCTTCACAGCCTCGGGCTCAAGGCGAAGAGCTATACCGGCTGGCAGGTGCCGATCCTTACCGACGCCGCGTACGGCAAGGCGCGCATCCTCGCGATCGAGGAGGCGAACCTGCGCAGCGACCTCATGGACGGCCGCGTCGTGATCGTCGCGGGATTCCAGGGCATCGACGACGACAACAACATCACCACGCTCGGGCGCGGGGGCTCGGACACCACCGGTGTCGCGCTCGCCGCGGCGTTGAAGGCTGACGAGTGCCAGATCTACACAGACGTCGACGGTGTGTACACCACGGATCCGCGCATCGTTCCCGAAGCGCGGCGCCTGGACACGGTCACCTTCGAGGAGATGCTCGAGCTCGCCTCGCTGGGCTCGAAGGTCCTGCAGATCCGCTCGGTGGAGTTCGCGGGCAAGTACAAGGTGAAGCTCCGGGTGTTGTCGTCGTTCACGGATGTGAATTCGACCGACATGGGCACCCTCATCACGTTCGAGGAAGACGAGAACATGGAACAGGCCATCATTTCCGGAATCGCGTTCAACCGCGACGAAGCCAAGATCACCGTGCTCGGCGTGCCCGACCGCCCCGGCATCGCATTCGGCATCCTCGGGCCGATCGCAGACGCGAACATCGACGTGGACATCATCCTGCAGAACGCCTCCTCGGAAGGCCTCACCGATTTCTCCTTCACCGTGCATCGCAACGAGTACCAGCGCGCGATGCGCATCCTGGAATCGACCGTGAAGTCGGCCATCGGCGCCAAGGGCATCGTGGGAGACGACCGCATCGCGAAGGTGTCGCTGGTGGGCATCGGCATGCGCACCCACGCGGGAATCGCCTCCAAGATGTTCGGCGCGCTCGCGCGCGAAGGCATCAACATCCAGATGATCTCGACCTCCGAGATCAAGACCTCGGTCGTGGTCGACGAGAAGTACATGGAGCTCGCGGTACGCGTGCTGCACAAGACCTTCGAGCTCGACAAGGCGCCGTCCGAGGAGAAGATGAAGCCCTAGACAGGACTGCCGGCCCGCCGCGCCTGGGCATCTCCGCGGAAGGCAACGTGCAGCTCCACGGCAAGGGGACGCTCGAGGGCGACGTGAAACTGCAATCCACGCGTTCCGGGGGAAGGCAGCGTCGTGCTAGTCTCGAAGACGGAAAGGTCTACATCAACCGCGGATCGCGCGAGGGCATGGCGCGCGGACAGACTTCACGGTCGGCACGGCCGAGCGCCTGCGCGATCCGAGATGACAACCCCCATGAAGGAGGGAATCGAAATGCGCCGAGCAACGACCCTGTCCTCAAGGCGTACCCGAAAGCCTCCGCGACGATCGACGGGCACACCGATGGCAAGGGCGACGAGGCCTACAACCAGAAGCTCTCCGAGCGCCGTGCCGAGTCGGTGCGCGCATGGCTCGCGGCCCATGGCGCGAGCCTCGACATGGCGACGCGCGGCTGGGGGAAGAAAAAGCCGATCGCGCCTAACGCCAAGCCCGATGGAAAGGACGATCCCGAGGGTCGCCAGAAGAACCGTCGCGTGGAGATCGCGGTGAAGACCCGATGATGCGCCACTCTTGGGTCATCGCGGTCTTCGCGTCGGCATCATGGGTCGCGGCAGCGGCCCCGCCGCGGCTCGACGCCGGCAACTGGCGCGTGCGCGTCACGAGCACCACGAACGGGGTGGCGGATGCCGCCCAGGATTTCGAGATCTGCCTGCGCGACGAGTTGAAGGACCTGGCCGCCTATTTTTCGCCGGCACTGGAAGGCGTGAAGGCGCGCTGCACCACGACCCGGGTGCCCGACAAGGACCCCCGCAGCATCGCCCGGCGGCTGCGGTGCACCGGCACCGGCTTCACTTACGATGCCGAAACGCGCGTGAGCATCGAGAAGCCCGAGCGATTCACGCTCACCATGCGCAGCGAGGCGAAAACCGCGAAGGAGACCGGCATCGTCGCAGTCGCCGGCGAAGGCGACCTGCTGGGACCCTGCAAGTCCCCCTGACCCGCTGGGGTATAATTTCCCCTTCGCCGGAGAGATGCCCGAGTGGCCGAAGGGGGCGCCCTGCTAAGGCGTTATATGGGCTTAAACCCGTATCGAGGGTTCGAATCCCTCTCTCTCCGCCAACTTTAGAAGCCAAGCGTAACTGCTTGGCTTTTTCTTTGTTCGCACCCAGTGATCGCCCTGGGGCGCGTTTCAATCCAGACGAATTGTCCGGATCCCTCGTAGGTCCTTCACGATGCGGCCCTCCCATCTCTCGATCCACTTGCGTGCTCATGCATTCCGTGCGCGTCTTTGCCCGCTTTCGCGCACTCGAAAATCTTCGGCGGGAAATCCGCGCGCGCAGTGTAGAGTGGGCGCTTCGTTTCTGGAACGTGCCATTGTCCCCCGCAAGTCCGCCCGCCAACCGGCTTCTGTCCGCGCTTCCCGCGAAGGACCACGCCCGGTTTCTCTCGGAGTGTGCAAGCGTCGATTTGCGCTTCGAGGAGGACGTGGCCCTCGCCGGGCGTGCCATCACGGACGTTTACTTTCCGACCGTCGGGTTCCTGTCGCTCCTGAGGCCCATCGACGACAACAACATCGAAGTGGCTCTCGCCGGTGACGAGGGGATGTTCGGCTTGCCGCTCAACATGGGCGTGCGCGTGTCGAACGTTCAGGCATTGGTCCAGGGTGCGGGGAGCGCGCTGCGCCTGAGCCCGAGGGCGTTCCAGCGCCAGCTCGCTCTCAGTCCCACGCTGCGCAAGACCATCAGTCGCTACACCTATGTGCTGATGACGCAATTCGCGCAGACCGCGGGCTGCAACCGGTTCCACGTCGTCCAGCAACGGCTTGCCCGGTGGCTGCTCATGACGGCCGATCGGGCGCACTCCAACTCGTTTCGCGTCACCCAGGAGTTCCTCGCCAGCATGCTGGGCGTGCGCCGCGCCGGGGTGACCCAGGCGGCCGGCAAGCTGCAGTCGCTAGGGCTCATCCAGTACAAACGCGGCAATCTCGCGGTCCTCAACCGCTCCGGTCTCGAGCGCGCGTCGTGCGGCTGCTATCGAACGAATCTCGAGACCTACAGCAGCATCCTGGGCCCGCATGAGAGGCGGCCGCACGGGCCGAAGAAGCGGGGCGCGCGCCGGTAGGTTCGCCCGTACCTGTATCGTGGGCACCCATGCCCACCGAATTCGGCATCAACCTGATCGCCTCCGTCAGCGGCAACTCGGGCCTGGGAGTCACGGCACGCAGCTTCGCCCTTTCCCTGCAGCGCCACGGCGTGCCTTTCGTGGTGGTCGACATCCAGTATCCGTGGGGCGGGAAGTTGCCGATCGAGGGCATCGGCGCGCCCATCGCGGCCGCGCCCGAAGACCTGCGCCACCCGATCAATCTCTACGTGATTGCGATGGGGGCATTCGAGACGATGTTTCGCGACCGGCCCTGGCTGCTCTCGCCGGGACGCTTCCATGCCGCTTCGCTCTGGTGGGAAGCCTCCGCGGTTCCTCCGTCATGGATCGAGAGCATGAGCCGCTTCGACGCCGTGATCGCGGGCTCGGAATTCATCGCGCAGGTGATGTCGAACGGGCTGGTGCTCACCCCCGTGATCCATGCCCCACATCCCCTGGGTTTGCCGCAGGGCATCACTCCCGACCGCCCGCGGTTCGGGCTTCCCGCCGAAGCGACCGTGTTCGCGGTGAGCTTCGACCCCAACAGCGACGCCGCGCGAAAGAACCCGCTGGGCGCCATCCAGGCATTCCGCATGGCGTTCGCCCCGCACGTGCGGGACGCCTGCCTTGCCATACGGATGAACCATGTGCGAACCCCTCCCGCGCAGGCGACGCTCGATGCGATGGGCCAGGCAGCAGGTGGCGATGGGCGCATCCGCTTCCTGCTCGATCCCATGGACTATCGCGAGGTGCTGTCGTTCTACGCCAGCAGCGACATCTACGTCTCGCTTCACCGCGGCGAAGGCCTGGGACTGGGATTGATGGAGTCGATGGCGCTCGGCAAGCCGGTCATCGCGACGGCGTGGTCGGGGAACATGAGCTTCATGGACTACCGAAACAGCGCGCCGGTGCGGTATCGGCTGGGTCGCGTCTCGGGAACGCTGGGGTTCCTCAGGCCCGATTTCACGGGGCGCCATGCGCAGTGGGCCGAGCCGGTACTCGACGATGCCGCCCATTGGATGCGCACGCTTCACGCCGATGCGAGTTTGCGCGCCGAGCTTGGCGCCGCGGCCCGAGAGGCAATCGACGAGTACCAGGTGCGGGCATGGAGCCGGCGATGGATCGAGGAGCTCGACGCCCTGTGGCGCGCGCGGGCTTTCCTGCCGGAGACCGCGGGGAAGTATTCCGCGACCGTTTAGTGATCGCTTCCGCCAGCCATGGCGGAGGTGAAGAGGCGCGGGATGCTCTTGTCGGAAAACAGCGGGGGAATTGTCTGCAGCGGATCGGATTCTCCCTGCAGCGCGGCGGCGTGCTCGCACGCCGCCGAGAAGTAGGCGATCAGGGCGCGAATGAGCGACTCGGTATCGTCCTTTGCCGCACCCGCGCAGTACTCACCCACCAGGTGGTCGCGCCAGAAGAAGATGTCGTCCACTCCCTTGATGCGGCCCGGGCGACATCGCTCCGGCAACCGCGCAAGTGCGTCCGGCGACCAACTCGCGAGGTATTCGCGAGTGACACCGATCAGGTCGTCGATCGACTTCACGCTTGAGAAATTCTGTTGCCATGTGTTCATTAAGAAACGTCTCCAGTCAGGAATGGTGCGCGTCTCGGGGCCACAGTATCGACAGACTGCGTCCTAATGTACGGTGGGAGACACAGTAGCCGCAGCGTAGGACTCGCCCTACGCGCCGGCGCCAGACTCTTTTTGCACTTCGGTACCCAGGGTGTCGGCTTCCGCCTGGTACTGCGCGCAGGCGTCGGCCACCGCGTCATCGGTGAGCGCGTCGAAACGCCAGTCGGGATCGACGCGGGCGCGATCGAGGGAATCGTAGGGCTTCGAATTCAGGAAATCCTCGAAGAACTGCATCACGCTGAATGACGAGAACGGGTGCTGCAGGGCGCGGACCAGTTCTGCCCGCGCATCTCCGGCGATGACGAAGCGATCCTCGAGCTGCATCGCGTAGCCCCGGTGGAACAGCTTCGCCATGCCGCTGCGCAGCTCCTGTGGCGTGAAGACGCTGCGATTGATGAGGTCACCCGCGGCGACGATCTCTTTCAGCATCGCGCCCTTGAGCCCGCCGCCGACGGCGATCGCGGCGAGCAGCCAGGCATCGGACCAGCTGAAGGTGGGGTTCGCGGAATTCATGCCCCCGATTGTCGAGCGAAGCAGGCGAGTTCTCAAATGCGATCTGTCACATACCGGAGCGGGGGCGCATTGCAGCCGTAACCCGCCCTGTAGGATTCGTCTGATAGGCCTGTCGATTTTGATGGTGCACGATGGGTCCATGAGCACCCCATCCAAACGGACTATCCGCCTGTCGCGTGGGATCGTCTTTTCCGTTGCGACCGGGATCATGGCCCTCATTGGGGCCCTGTGTTCCACGGCCGCGTTCGCCGCCGGCGTCCAGAGCGTCGATGTGCTGGCGATCCTGTTCGCGATGGGCGCGGCCGGCGCGCTCTTCGCGCTCATCGTCTGGTACCTGCTGCAGCTTCATTCCTCGCAGGCGACCTGATCTCCCGCTAGAAAAGGCGAGTTTGTCAGCGCGTGCGATAATTTTTCGCATGCCCTCCGCCGCATCGTTCCTCGAGATCCTCGCCGCGGGCCCGCGTGACGCGAGCTGCGTCTTCAATCCCTGGAAGGATCACGACGAGCGCGATCGCGCGCCTCGACGTACGACTCCGCAGGCGAGGCTCGAAAACATGGCGGCCTATCTCGAAGCGCGCAGCCGCAGCGCCCGCGTGCTGTTGTTGGGCGAGGCACCCAGCCATCGGGGCTGCCGTTTCACCGGCATCGCCTTCTGCTCCGAGGTCGAGCTCACGCACAAGCGCGACCTGGTCGCGGGGCGGCCGCTCGCGCTGACCAGCGCTGCATCGAAGGACAAGCCTATGCGCGAGCGCAGCGCCGCGGTGATCTGGGACGAGCTCGACCGCGGCGGATGCGCGCGCGAGGTCGTGCTCTGGAACGCGTTTCCCTGGCATCCCTATCGCGATGCCGATGGCGACCTCGCCGATGGGCCGTGCGGTCCCTCGAGCAACCGCAAGCCGCGACGCACCGAGGTCGACCAGGGGCGCGGCGCGCTCGACGCGCTCCTTGCGAGCTTCAGCCGCAAGCTCGCCGTTTTCGCCGTCGGCAAGGTGGCCGAGGATGCGCTGCGCGGCTGGGACGAGGCGTCGTGCGCGGGTTATATTCGCCATCCCGCCCAGGGGGGAGAGAGCCGCTTCCGTTCGCAATTCCGTGCGCAGGTCGCCACCCACGTCTGATGTCCCCGACGCTCGAATCGATCGATACACCCGCGCTGCTGCTCGACGCCGGCAAGCTCGAAGCCAATTGCAGGAGCATGCGCGAGCGCCTCCTGCCGCATGCCGTCATGCTTCGTCCCCACGTGAAGACCGCGAAGAACGTCGAGGTCGCGCGCCTGGCGCTCGATGCCGACGACGGCCCGATCACGGTCTCGACGCTGCGCGAGGCCGAATACTTCTTCGACCACGGGTTCCGCGACATGCTCTACGCCGTGGGCATGGTGCCGCACAAGGTCGAGCGCCTGGCGAGCCTCGTGCGGCGCGGTGCGCGCATCTCGACAGTCGTCGATAGCGTCGAGGCGGCGCAGGCCCTCGCCGCGGCGAGTGCGAAAGCGGGAGTGCGGATCCCGGCATTGGTGGAGATCGACAGCGATGGGCATCGCGCCGGCATCGAGCCGGGTGACAGGCGCCTGGTGGATGTGGCGCATGCGCTCGGGCCCGCGCTGGGCGGGGTGATGACCCACGCGGGTGACTCCTACAACTGCGCCACGACCCAGGGGATTCGTGAGGTGGCCGCGCGCGAGCGCGAAGCCGTCGTGGCGAGTGCCGCGGCCATTCGCGCCACCGGCCGCCCGTGCCCCGTGGTCAGCGTAGGCTCGACGCCCACCGCGACCTTCGCCGAATCCTTCGCCGGGGTCACGGAGGTGCGCACCGGCGTCTACGTCTTCCACGACCTCGTCATGGCGGGACTCGGCGTGTGCCAGCTCCGCGACATCGCGATCTCGGTCCTCGGCACGGTGATCGGCCACCAGCGCGAGAAGAACTGGATCCTCACCGACGCCGGATGGATGGCGATGTCGCGCGACCGCGGCACGGCAAAGCAGAAAATCGACCAGGGCTACGGGGTGGTGTGCGATGCGCTCGGCGAGCCGATCGACGACCTGATCATGGCCGACGCCAACCAGGAGCACGGCATCATCGCGCGTCGCGACGGCGGCCCGATCGACTTCGATCGCTTCCCCATCGGCTCGCTGCTGCGCATCCTTCCCAACCACGCGTGCGCGACCGCCGCGCAGCACGCGGAGTACCAGGTGATCCGCGAAGGGCGCGTCGCCGAGACCTGGGAGCGATTCAGCGGCTGGTGAACCTGGTGTCGTCCCCGCGTAGGCGGGGACCCAATTACTCCGCCTTTATCCCTGCGGCCTTGACTACCTGGCCGTACTTGGCGAGGTCGGTGCGGATCTGGTCGGCGAGCTGCTGGGGCGGGCCCGGGGTGGCGACGATGCCGAGCGTTGCGAGCTTCTCCACGATGACCGGGTCGATCAGCACGGCGTTCAGCTCACGATTGAGCTTCTCGATCACCGGCCTCGGCATCTTGGCGGGCCCAAGGAGCGCCACCCACGAGCTCGCCTCGAAGTCGGGCACGCCGGCTTCCATGAACGTCGGCGTATCGGGAAGCGACGGCGCGCGCTTCGCGCTCGACACCGCGATCGGCACGAGGCGCCCGGCCTTCACGTGGGAGATCGCGCCCGCGACGGCGGTGTAGACCAGGGGGATGTTGCCGCCGAGCGCGTCGGTCATCGCCTGGCCGCCGCCCTTGTAGGGAATGTGCGTGAGGTTGGCGCCGGTGCGCTGCTTGAGGAGCTCGCCCGCGATGTGCGGCGTGCCGCCCACGCCCGAGGTGCCGTAGGAGAGCCCGCCCGGCTGCTTTTTCGAGTACGCGATCATCTCGGAAAGCGTCTTCGCGGGAAACGAAGGGTGGGCCACGATGATGAGCGTCGCATCGCCGATCTTGCCCACGGGCTCCAGGTCGCGCGCGACGTCGAACGGGAAGTTCGCGAACACGTGCGGGTTGATGACGAGCGTACCGTCGAAGCCCAGCACCAGGGTGTAGCCGTCGGGAGGGGCGTTCACCACGCCTTGGGTGCCGATGTTGCCCGACGCGCCCGCCTTGTTCTCGACCACGATCGGCTGCCCGAGCCGCTTGGCGAGCGCCTCCGCGATGACGCGGCCGCTGGTGTCGGTTACTCCGCCGGGCGCGAACGGGACGATCAGCCGAATCGGCTTGTCGGGGTACTGGGCGGACGCGCCGGACGCGAGCAGTAGCAGCGCGGCCGCGACGGTAAGCAGGCGTTTCATCGTTTCTCCTCGTTATTCAGCGTGGCGTTTGTCGAAGTCCCAGACGTCCTCGAAGCCCATCAGGCGGGTGAGGGCGCCGAAATCCTCCAGCTCCACCGGGACGCCCTTCGAGGAGCCCGTGGATTTCAGGTGCCCATAGACGCCCGCCATCGCCTTCACCGCCGCGAGGAGGGCGCTCACCGGGAAAATGGCGAGCCGATAGCCGAGGGCTTCCAGCTCGGCGCGCGACACGACGGGCGTGCGGCCCTTCTCCACCATGTTGGCGAGCAACGGGAGATCGAAGCGCTCGCCGATGATGCGCATCTCCTCGACCGATTCGGGCGATTCGACGAAGAGGACGTCCGCGCCGGCGCGCGCGTAGGCGTCGGCGCGTCGCAGCGCCTCGTCGAGGCCGAGGCTCGTGCGCGCGTCGGTGCGCGCGATCACGAGGAAGTCGCGGCTCGAGCGTGACTCCACCGCGACCCGGATCTTCCTCACCATGTCGTCCATGGGAACCACGCGGCGCCCCGGCGTGTGCCCGCATTTCTTCGGGAATTCCTGGTCCTCCAGCTGGATCGCGCTGGCGCCGGCTTCCTCGTATCCGCGCACCGTATGGCGCACGTTGAGCAGGCCCCCATAGCCGGTATCGCCATCGGCGATCAGCGGCGTGCGTGCCATCGATGCCATCGCCTTCACCCGGCCCACCATGTCGGTGTAGGTTGCGAGCCCCGCATCGGGCAAGCCGAGGTGCGAGGCGACGGTGCCGAACCCGGTCATGTAGAGGGCCTCGAATCCGAACGTGTCGGCGAGCTTGAGGGAGACCAGGTCGTGGACTCCCGGGGCAATCAGGAGCGAGCGGGCTTGCAACCGTTCGCGCAGGCGGGCATCGGGCATCTCCACAGCGTACCCGGAGGTCGCGATTGGGGCAAAAAATCGTTATAATTCCGCTCTTCAGCGCGCCCGTAGCTCAGATGGATAGAGTACCTGGCTACGAACCAGGGGGTCGTGGGTTCGAATCCTGCCGGGCGCGCCAGAACATCAAGGGCTTGGGGAAACCCAAGCCCTTTCCATTTTCCGCCGCCTGAGGGTGATCGTCACTGCGGCGTACCATTCAAGCTCCGGACAAGAACCCCCCAATCGATGGAATCTGACGGAACCGCCAGAGCCGTGCTGCGGCGTATTGCCTACAAGGCGATGGTCGATCGCGGTTTGCTTCCCGATTTCTCACCGGAGGCGCTCGCGCAAACCAGTCGGATCTCAAGCCCGGCCGTCGCGGCCGGCGGATCGGTCAGGAACCTGCGCGAGCTGCTCTGGTGCTCGATCGACAACGACGACTCGCGCGATCTCGACCAACTTTCGGTCTCGGAGCCGATGCCGGGCGGCGCAGTCAAGATCCTTGTGGCCATCGCCGATGTGGATGCATTGGTCGAGAAGGATTCGGCGATCGATGTCCACGCGCGCACCAACACCACTTCCGTCTATACGGCAGCACAGATCTTTCCGATGCTGCCGGAGAAGCTGTCCACTCACCTCACCTCCTTGAACGAGGGTGAGGAGCGCCTGGCGATCGTGATCGAAATGACGGTGGGCGCGGACGGCTCGGTGGCGAGCTCCGATGTCTACCGCGCCCGGGTGTTCAGCCACGCGAAGCTCGCCTACAACGCGATCGCGGCGTGGCTCGAGGGCAGCGCACCCGCGCCGCCGAAGCTCGCATCGGTACCGGGCCTCGACCACCAGTTGCGTGTCCAGGATGGCGTGGCGCAAGCGCTGCATCGCGTGCGTCAGGAGCATGGCGCGCTCCGGCTCGAGACGACGCAGGTCCATGCGGTTTTCGACGGCAGCGGGATTTCCGACCTTGTCCCCGACCGGAAGAATCGGGCGAAGGAGCTGATAGAGGATTTCATGATCGCGGCCAACGGCGTGACGGCGCGCTATCTCGAAGGCAAGGGGCTGCCGTCGTTGCGCCGGGTGCTGCGCGCGCCCAGGAACTGGGATCGCATC